>NZ_CP042295.1:0-319703 GCF_007859615.1 Mycoplasma anserisalpingitidis
AGGGAAACGTCCTAACGGACTGATCCGCTCAAGCGCCGCGGGGCTTCTTTTCTCAAAAAATCTACCAATTTTACTGTAAAATATTGTTAAGAGAAGCGTTTGCACTTCAAGGTTTAAAAAAGGAACAAACATTCATGAAGTAATTCCTCTTCATTGTTTTGTTTTTATCGAGGTTATTAATTGTGGTAAGAATGAGAAAGTAGTAAATGCAGGTGCTATGGCACCAAAAATTGAGTTTTGTAATGGAGTAAGTCTGAAATTTGGTAAAGTGATATAAAGTATTATCATTGTTCCCGTAATTATTCAAGATGCTAAAACTCCTAAAGCTGCATAAAGTTTTACTTTTTTGCTAAACTCCTTCTTAAAGTGATAAAGCATATAGGTCATTAAACCATTAAGTAAACAACTAACTCCATCTGCAATCACGACATTTTTTAAGATATAAGGATTTTCAGTGTTACTTAATGCTCCAAAGAAAACTCATAGACAGATACCGATGTGAAAAATTCAAAATGAATAAAAATTGATTTCTCCTGTTTTTTTATCTTTTAAAAGTTTTATTAATTGTGGAATGCTTAATGCAACTGTAAAAATAATTGTTGCATAATTTGATATATCATTGAAAATTTGTAACATATTTAAAATCATAAACTATTTTATTTTTTTTATAATTAGATTATGAATGAAACAATTGAAATTTTATGCATGTCAGATATTCACGGGAATCATCGTAAAGCTGAAGAAATATTAAAAAATGAACAATATGATATCTCCTTTTTTAGTGGAGATAGCGAATTAAGTGATAGCTGAATTAAAAAACATTTTAATTTTGCTGTATGTGGAAATAATGATTTTTTAAGCTCATTAGATAGTGTGGTTGAAGTTACAATTTCAGACTTTAAATTTGTGTTAACTCACGGTCATGAATTTGGAAATTATAATACTTTAATGGATTATCAAAAATTAAGATCCGCCTTCTTAAAATATAAAAATAGTGATTTGATTATTTATGGACATACTCATTTCCCAAAATATTTTGAATCTAAAGAAAACTATCCAGCATTTATAAACCCAGGAAGTATAACTTATCCACGTTTTGGTAGCACTTTTAGTTATGCTAAAGTTAAAATAGATATTAAAAATAAATTGATTTTGAGTGTGGAATTTAAGAATTTTTAGTTAAGTAACAAATTCATTTTAATAGTTTAATAAAGCAATTTTTCCACATTTCCACATTTATGAAAAAAATCAATTTTTAAATTAATAAGTGATAAAATAAATTTAATTATTAATATAAAAATAAATAGTTTAAATTAATAATTTTATTTAACGAAAGGATATTATGAAAATTTTAGTTGTAGGTGCTAACCACGCTGGAACATCTTTTTTAAGAACTCTTAAAACTGTTAATCCAAATGCCGAAGTTGTAGCATATGACAGAAATACTAATACATCATTTTTAGGATGTGGAATTGCAATTTGAGTAGGTGGAGCTTTTAGCGACCCTTCTGCTTTATTTTACTCTTCACCAGAAATTTTAAGAAATCAATACGGTGTAGATTTAAAAACAAACCATGAAGTTATTAAAATTGATAGAACTTCAAAATCTGTTGTTGTAAGAGACAACCAAAGCGGTAATGAATTTACTGATTCTTACGATAAATTAGTGTTTGCTGGTGGTACATGACCAATCGAACCAGCTTTCAAAGGGCGTGAATACAAAAACATTTTATTATCAAAACTTTTCCAACATGCTGAAGAAATTGTTGAAAAAGCAAATGACAAAAAAGTTAAAAATGTTGTAGTTGTTGGTGCTGGATACATTGGTGTTGAATTAGTTGAAGCATTCCATCAAAAAGGTAAAAATGTAACATTAATTGACTTACAAGAAAGAGTTATTCCTAACTACTTTGATGAAGAATTCACACATGAAATGGAACAAAGAATGGAAAAATCTGGTGTTAAATTAGCACTAGGTCAAAAAGTTGTTGAATTTACTTCAAAAGATGGGGTTAATGTTTCATCTGTTGTTACAGATAAAGATCAATTCAAAGCTGATTTAGTAATTTTATGTATTGGATTTAAACCTAGAACCGATGCTCTAACTGATGTTGAAAAATTACCAAATGGAGCCATTAAAGTTGATGAGTTCCAACGTTCAATTTCAGATAAAGATATTTATGCTATTGGTGACTCATGTGCACTTAAAAACTGTGTAACAAATGACTATTCACACGTTGCTTTAGCAACAAATGCCGTTAAATCAGGATTAGTTGCTGCTTTAGATTTAGCTGGTCTTCACGTTCCATTCCCTGGTGTAGCCGGAACAAATGCTATTAATGTGTTTGACTGTCACTACGCTTCAACAGGATTTACAAAACAAACAGCTGTTGCTGCTGGTTTAAAAGCTGATAATATTGGTGAAGAATATTGAATGGATAATGACCGTTGTGAATTCGTTGGACACTACAGTAAAGTTGCAATGAAGATTACTTATGAAAAAGATTCATTAAGACTTCTTGGAGTTCAAATTGGTTCATGAGAAAAAGACATTCACGTTGAAGTTGTTTATATGTTTGCTTTAGCAATTCAAAGAAGAATGACTCTTCCAGAAATTGCTCTAACAGATGTATTCTTCTTACCACACTTCAATAAACCATTCAACTTCTTCTTAATGCCTATGTTAAATGCATTAGGAATCAAATATAAAGCTTAATTTATATACAATTAATAGTAAAAGTCATTAATTTGACTTTTTATTGTGCATTTTACTTGTAGTAAAGGGATAATAAAAGTATTGAATTCATATTACTAAAAAAAGTTATTATGTATAATAATCAATATGATTAAATTAGAAGTAACTTATAAAGAAAGAATTGATAAATATATCAGCAATAATACTGAAATTTCAAGAAATGATATTAAGTCTTTAATTGAACAAAGAGCAGTTTTTATTAATGGAACAAATGTCATCAAACCTAAATATATTGTTAGAGAAGGCCAAATAATTGAGATAGTTAAATTATTGGACAAAGAAACTGATGTTAAACCAAAAGAAATGAAAATTAATGTTATTTATGAAGATGATGATTTACTAGTTATAGACAAACCAAGTGATTTAGTTGTTCATCCAGCTCCTGGTCATACAAATGATACTCTTGTAAATGGACTTTTATATCACTTTAAAAATAATTTATCTAATGAAAATGGATTATTAAGACCAGGGATTGTTCATAGAATTGACAAAGACACTTCTGGTTTATTAATGATTGCTAAAAATAATGAGATTCATAAAATTTTAACTGATGAATTCAAACAACATAATATCAAGCGTTCATATGTAGCGATTTGCGAAGGTGTCCTTAGCTCAAACAAAATAAAATTAAATTTACCAATAGGGCGAGATCCAAAAAATAGACAACAAATGACGGTAACTTCAGTTAATTCAAAAGAGGCCATAACTCACATTGAATTATTAAAAACTTTTTATTATGAAAATAAACCATTATCACTTATAAAATGCGAACTTGAAACTGGTAGAACTCATCAAATTAGGGTGCATTTAGCTTATATTAAAAATCCAGTTTACGGTGATCCAATTTATGGGAATGCCGTAGATAATTTTAATCAAAGACTTCATGCCTACAAATTGGAATTTATACACCCTATAACTCAAAAACATATTATTTTATATAGTAATCCACCAATTCAATTTAATATTAGTGAGTACAATTTTGAACAATTAAAGGAAAATAATAAGCTATAATTTAAATAAACTATAAATATAGAAAGGAATAAAATGTTAAAAAAGAGTGATTATTTTAAACAAAACACAATTGAAAAATTATGATCTTTTGAAAAATCAACATTTAGATTTTGAGTTTGAAGTTATTTTGTATTTTTGTTAGTTCTTGTTTTAATTTCAATAGTTAACATTGTATTATTTTACTTTGCTGATTTTAATAATATTGACCCTTCATTAATTGATGCTGGAACTAAACAACTCACTATGAGCGAATTAAACAACATTAAAAATAAGTTTTTGCAAAATGTTATAACACAAGTTATCTATAATTTAGCACTATTGGTATTTTATGTATTCGGTATTCAAAACTCTTATGACAAGAAAAATTTCAAACATTTAAATCAACTAGTGGTTTATTTAGTTTATCTTACTGTTTTCATTAACCTTATTAATTTTGTAAGTTTAATTGATGATTTTAGCATTTTTTATAAAAATGTAAATGTGATTGGTAAATTTCCTCTAGCAATTATGGGATTAAATATTTTCCAATCTGTGATAACTATAATTTTTGGTATTTTCTTAGGGAAAGAAATATCCACTATTAGAAAAGCGTTTATTAGAATTGAATTATTAAAACAACAAGAAGAATTTTTTGAAAAAATGAAAAAAGATATGGGTATAAATATGAATAATCCTTATGGAATGTATGATCCATTTATGAGTGGTTTTTATAGAAATCCTAATTCATATCAAAATGTAAATGATCAAGAAGTTCAAAAAAATGCAAAAGAGGCCGATGAAACTGAAGAGTTTGAAATAAACAAACCTATGTTTACTGAAGAAAAAAATTCACACAAAGACGATTCACAAAGAGAAAAAGAAATTAAAAAATTATTAGAACTACCGAATCAAAAATTATTCAAAATTGCTGAGAAATTAAATATTTTTGGATACGAAGATCTAACTAAAGAAGAATTAGCTGAAAAAATATATATTTATACAAAATCAGAAAAATAATTAAACAAATATTTTGATGTATTTGTTTTTTTATTATCTTTTTACCAAAATCTCTATTTTATAGTTATAAAAAAAACAAAAAAAATCGATACACTCGGATAAGTTGTTATATAATAATACAGTTATTTATAATAGGTTTAATAAATTAAAAAAGAAAGGAAAATTAAATGCCTACAATTAACCAATTGGTTACAAATGGACGTGAATCAAAAATTAAGAAACAAAACGCTCCTGCTTTAAGTGTAACCTACAACACATTAATTAAAAAAGCTAAAAAAATGGCTTCTCCATTCAAACGTGGTGTATGTACTCGTGTTGCTACAATGACACCTAAAAAACCTAACTCAGCATTACGTAAATATGCTCGTGTTAAATTATCAAACGGAATGGAAGTTACTGCATATATTCCAGGAGAAGGACACAACTTACAAGAACACTCAGTTGTTTTAATCCGTGGAGGACGTGTTAAAGACTTACCTGGGGTTAGATACCACATTGTTCGTGGAACTCAAGATGCTGCTGGTGTAAACAAACGTATGCAAGGTCGTAGTTTATACGGTACTAAAAAACCTAAAGCATAATAATTAAAATTAATTAATATTAAGAATCTAAAACAAAAATTAAAAATTCAAAGAAAGGAAAATTATGTCAAGAAAGAAAAGTGCACCTATAAGAGAAGTTCTTGCAGATCCAGTTTTTAACTCAGTTTTAATTACAAAGTTAATTAATACTATTATGTTAGATGGTAAAAAATCAATCGCTCAAGACATTTTATACTCAGCATTTGAAATTGTTAAAGAAAAAACTCAAAAAGATCCAATGGAAGTTTTCTTAACAGCTGTGGAAAACATTACTCCACAATTAGAAATTAGAACAAGAAGAATCGGGGGAACAAACTACCAAGTTCCTACTGAAGTTTCTCCTCGTAGAAAACAAACACTTTCATTAAGATGATTAGTTCAATATGCTCGTCTTAGAAATGAAAAAACAATGGATGTTCGTTTAGCTAACGAAATCATCGACGCATCAAATAAAACAGGTGGAGCTATCAAAAAACGTGAAGATACACACAAAATGGCTGAAGCCAACCGTGCTTTCGCTCACTTTAGATGATAGTAAAACTTTAATTTATGGCTAGAGAATTTGACTTAAAAGATTACCGTAACATCGGTATTATGGCCCACATTGATGCAGGAAAAACTACAACAACAGAAAGAATTTTATTCCACACAGGTAAAATTCACAAAATTGGTGAAACACACGACGGAGCCAGCCAAATGGACTGAATGGCTCAAGAACAAGAACGTGGTATCACAATTACATCGGCTGCTACAACAGCTTTCTGAAAAGGAAAAAGAATTAACATTATTGATACACCAGGGCACGTTGACTTTACTGTTGAAGTTGAACGTTCATTACGTGTATTGGATGGTGCTGTAGCGGTTTTAGATGCTCAATCAGGAGTTGAACCTCAAACTGAAACAGTTTGAAGACAAGCTACAAACTACAAAGTTCCACGTATTGTTTACGTTAACAAAATGGATAAAGCTGGTGCAGACTTTGCTGCTGCAGTTAAATCAGTTAAAACACGTTTAGGTGGAAATGCAGTTGCTATTCAATGACCTATTGGTCAAGAATCTGACTTCAAAGGAATGGTTGATTTAGTAACAAGAAAAGCTTTCACATATAATGGGGAAGCTATTGAAGAAGAACATGAAATCGAAATTCCAGAAGAATTAAAAGACATCGTTGAAATCAAACGTCAAGAATTACTTGAAGCTGTTGCAAACTTTGATGAAGACCTTATGATGTTAGTGTTAGACGGTGCTGAAGTTGATGAAGAAACATTCAAACAAGCTATCCGTAAAGCTACATTAACAAGTGAATTCTTCCCAGCTGTTTGTGGAACTTCATTCAAAAACAAAGGTGTTAAGAAAATGATCGACGCTGTTGTTGATTACTTACCATCACCTATTGATATCCCTGCTATTAAAGCAGAATATGAGGACAAACAAGTTAATGTCGAATCAACAGATGATGGTGAGTTTGCTGCTTTAGCATTTAAAGTTATGACAGACCCTTATGTTGGTACTTTAACTTTCTTCCGTGTTTACCGTGGAGTTTTAAATAAAGGTACATATGTTTATAACTCAACAAAAGGTGAAAAAGAACGTATTGGACGTATCTTACAAATGCACGCAAACAGTCGTGTTGAAATAGATGAATGTCGTGCTGGAGATATTGCTGCTGCTGTTGGACTTAAGTTTACAACAACTGGAGATACATTACTTTCAGAAAAATCAGAAAAAATCGTTCTTGAAAAAATGGTATTCCCAGAACCAGTTATTTCACAAGCTCTTGAACCAGAATCAAAAGCAGCCACAGAAAAATTATCATTAGGATTACAAAAATTAGCTGCTGAAGACCCAACATTCAGAACATACACTGATGAAGAAACAGGACAAACAATTATTGCCGGAATGGGTGAATTACATCTAGATATTATTGTTGATCGTCTTAAACGTGAATTTGGTGTTCAAGCCA
Organism: Mycoplasma anserisalpingitidis; assembly: GCF_007859615.1. Classification (GTDB taxonomy): domain Bacteria; phylum Bacillota_I; class Bacilli_A; order Mycoplasmatales; family Metamycoplasmataceae; genus Mycoplasmopsis; species Mycoplasmopsis anserisalpingitidis. The sequence continues at coordinate 7,307 of NZ_CP042295.1, forward strand.
AAGTTGGAGCACCTCAAGTTTCATACCGTGAAACAATCACAAAAACAGCAGAAGTTGAAGGAAAACACATCAAACAATCTGGTGGTAAAGGACAATATGGTCACGTTTGACTTAAATTTGAACCTAACCCAGATGGTGGATTTGAATTCGTTGATAAAATTGTTGGTGGTAAAATTCCTAAAGAATATATCAAACCAATTCAAAAAGGTCTTGAAGAAAAAATGGCTGCTGGTATTTTAGCTGGTTACCCTATGATTGATATTAAAGCTACATTATTCGATGGATCATACCATGACGTTGACTCATCTGAAATGGCTTATAAAATCGCTGCATCTAAAGCTCTTACAAAAGCTAAAGATGCAATTGGAACAGTATTATTAGAACCTATTATGGATGTTTCAGTAGTTGTTCCAAGTGATTACATTGGAGATGTTATCGGAGACTTATCACGTCGTAGAGGACTTGTTAATGATCAAGAACAAAGAAATGATGGTGCTACAATTGTTAAAGCTGCAGTTCCTCTTTCAGAAATGTTCGGATACTCAACTGACTTACGTAGTATGACAAGTGGACGTGGAACATACCAAATGCAATTTGATCACTACGAAAAAACTCCAAAAAATATTTCTGATGAAATTATCAAACGTAGAAATATTCAATCAAAAGACGAAGATTAATAATAGAAATGCCCTGATAATGGGCATTTTTTGTTTTTAAAGATCCAACAAATAATCAATTCCATATGAACTAATTTTTCTTCCTCTAGAACTTTTAATCAATAGTCCATGCATTAGTAAAAGTGGTTCAATATTCATTAGGATATTTTCCTTAGGTATGCTCATCAGATTTGCGATAGTATCAAGTGAAACTCATTTATCATTAAAATTCTCTCTCAGCATTTTAAGATAATCTACATGTTCTTTACCTAAACCTAATTTATATAGGTCTAAATTATAAAAAGTTTTTCTTACTGTTTCTTGATCTATAACTTCCTTATTAAGTGAGATTCTGAAATCATTACATCTTTTTAATAAGTTATTTGCAATTCTTGGAGTGAAGTTAGAAAATGATGAAATTTGAAATATCTCTTCATCATTAATTTCTATTTGTAATTTATCAGCACTATTTCTTATAATTTTGCAAAGTTCTTTTTTAGTGTAGTTATTAAAACGGGCAATATAACCAAAGCGTTCTTTAAACGGTTTTGAAATCATGTTAAATTTTGTTGTTGCACCTATTAAAGTAAATTTTTTTAGATTCATTCTCATGGTTCTCGCACTTGCGTCCACTCCTATTATTAAGTCAAAAACAAAATATTCCATTGCATTATACAATGACTCTTCGATTATTGAATTTAATGAATGTATCTCATCTATAAACAAAATATCACCTTCATTTAAACAAGTCAAAATAGTTATTAAATCCGATTTTTTCTCTAAGTTTGAAGCTTGAACATAATGAATTTGTCTATTTAACTCATTCGCAATTATACCCGCTAATGATGTTTTACCTGTACCTGGGATTCCATGGAATAACATATGATCAAGATTAATTCCTTGTCTCAATGAACTATCAATCATAGTTTTTATAGTATTTTTTACATTATTTTGACCAATAAATTCATCAAAACTACTTGGTTGTAACTCTATTTTCATTCATTTGTTTAGAAATTAATTCTATACTTTTTTGAATCATTTCTTCAACATTACCTTTATTATCTATTTTGCTTATCGCTTCATTTATTTGTTTTTCCTTAAATCCCATGATTTTTAATGAAGACACCACGTCATTTATGTTAGAAATTTCATTTGTGCTTTTAGTAATATCTTTATTTTTTAGTATGATCTTATTTCATTTGCTTTGTAAATTTACCACTATTAATTTTGCTTGCTTTTCCTGAACGTAAGGAATTTTGCTAAGTGATTCTGCATCAGAAAGAGCTATGTAATTTGCAATTTTCTCCCAATTATTATCCAATAAATTCATTGCTATTCTAGGTCCAATACCAGTTAAGGATATTAAATCAACAAATAAAACTCTTTCCATATAGTCCTTAAAAGCATAAGTTTGAGTGCTATAATCACTTTTATATTCATATATAAATAATTTAACTTTCTGATTGTTACTAAATCTGCCTGAATTTGGCACTATTAAAGAATATCCATCTCCTTTAGATTCAAATATTATGTTCTGTGCATTTATATGCATTATTTCACCAATTTTATAAAGTATCATAAATTAACCTCCAACCTAATATGTTGGATATTTTAAATGTGAACAAAAATTGTACAAAAAAAGCACCGAAGAGGTGCATTATTAATATAATTAATTGTTGATTGGTGTAAAACCTTCAACTTTTTTTCCTTTGTAGAAACCACAGAATCTGCATACACAGTGTTGTTCGATCAATTGAGTACAATTTGAGCATGCAACAAGGTTAGGTGTTGTTAGCGCATCGTGGGTTCTTCTCTTGTGTTTACGTTGTTTAGATGTTTTACGTTTTGGTACAATAGCCATTTTTCCTCCTTATTCAAGTGGTTCTAATAATTAGCATTACAATTATATATACTTTTTTAAAATATAAAAGCAAAAATTAAATATAATTGAATACTTTTTTTCAGTCAATACAAAAAAGTTTTATTTCTCATTAAGAATTTTCTTAATTTTATTAAAAATTGGTAAATAGTACATATTTTTAGAGAAAAACTTAAGTTTTGCATATTGAAAAACTTCATTCTTAATTCTTAAAATATTATCTGAAATGTATTTATCAACAATACCTCTATTTCTTTTTACTTTACTGCTTTTAAGATAATGTTGTGTAAGTAAATTAAGGAATTCGATGAATTTTGCATCGTGCAACTTAGTTATTATTTCCTTTGAATTGGGGTTATTTTCTTTTTGTAATATTTCACTTATTTGCTGAATGTTTATTTTATAAGCATGTTCTAAAAATTCCATTTTTTGATTAAATTTTTCAATACTAAGATTTGATAAACTATTTCTTCTTCTTAAATATCTTACAGTTGGCTTGTTTGTATGTTGAAACTTTGAAGACAAGAAGAAGATTTTTCCTAGTGTAGCTATATCCTCAAAGATCCTAAGTCCAGAATCATTAAATCTAATGTTGTGTTTTATTAAAAAATCCTTTTTAAATAAATTTCCCCAAGTAAAAGTAATTTTTTCCAAATAATAGTTTACAGAATCATTTAATTTCTTTGATGAATTATAAATTGAATAGTTTACATAATTACTTCTGTTTGAATGATAAGGTATTGTATCAAAAGCAAACACAAAATTACCAGCATATATTTCAGTGTCTGGTTTTAAGTCTGATACTATATTTCAAATAGTATTTCTTGAATAAATTCGATCATCATCATCAAGAAAAAAGATGTATTCACCGTTTGCTTTTTCAACTAAAAAATCTCTTGCGAAAGCAACTCCTTTATTTTCTTGTTGATGATAAATTTTGATATTTAAGTTTGGAAATTTTTCAGTTGTCTTAATTAGTTTATTGTAAAAAAACTCTTTTGAATTATCATCACTAATAATAACTTCTATGTTTTTATAAGTTTGATTATTTATAGATTTTAAAGTATCATTAAAATATTTAGTTATATTATATGTAGGTATCAAAATACTTACTAATGGTCGAAAAGATGTATTAAATTTATCTTTTATTATCATAATTGTATTATACAATAATAATATGTTTAATAATAAAATCAAAGTGGGAATAATTGCAGAGTATAATCCATTTCACAATGGTCATATATTTCAAATAAATTGAATAAAAAAACAATTTCCAAATTCAAAAATTATTGTTGCATTGAGTAAAAAATATACTCAAAGAGGTGAATTAGCAATCCTTTCTTATAGAAAAAGAAAGAAAATAGCCAAAAGTTATGGTGTATCAAAAGTTATTCCATTAAATGTTATGGATACCTCTCAAGCGGCTCATATTTTTGCACAGCGAGCAATATTTAAGCTAAACAAACAAGGAATCAATTATTTAGTTTTTGGTTGTGAAAGTAGTGATATTAATATTTTTATTGAATGTGCTAATTTAATTAAGAATAATTTAGATAAATATAATTTTTTAGTTAAAAAATATTTAAAAGAAAAGGGCAATTCGTTTCCTAAGGCAACAAATTTAGCATTACAAGAATTATCTGGCAGAAATATTGAACTTCCTAATGATATTTTAGCTAATGAATATGTTAAAACTATTATTTTTAATAATTTAGATATTATTCCTTTAACTCATGAACGCACCGTTAATTATCACTCATTAGATGTTAATGATAAGTTTGCAAGTGCAACAAAAATTAGAGATATGTTCCATAATGGTGAAGATTTTTCTAAATTTACTCCAGTACCACGAAAATGATTTATTAAAAAAACAATTCAAAATTCATATCAAAAATTACAAAAAATAATAAGAAATTCGTCTCCTGAAAAACTTAGAAAGTACAAAATGGTTGATGAGGGAATTGAAAATTTATTCAAAAAACATATTGAAAGTTCCGATTATGATTCCTTTGTTCAAAAATGCGTTTCAAAGCGTTACACAAGCAGCAGAATCAAAAGAACATTATTATTTATTTTACTTAAAATAAAGAAGTAAAAGTATTTTATTATATAATTTAAAATATGAAAAAAGATAATGAAAATTTAAATAATAAAAGTAAAAAAGAAACTACTCAAGAAGTGAAAATTAAAAAGAAAAATGCCTATCAAAGAGTTAAGGTAAAGAGCTCTGTTCTTTACTTTTCACAACTATACAACAATAAGAGTAATTTTAAGCAGATTTTACTAATTATATTTATAGGGATTTTATATGGTGCATGTCTAGTTTTCCTTGTACAAAACACTGGATTATATGAATTAGGACTTAGCGCTATAGGTCAATCAATAGGAAGACTTAGCCAATTCTTATTAAGATACAATGGTTATTCGCAGGAAGTTGCTTATTTTTGATATAACTTAATTTTCTGAGTGTTATATTTTATATTAAATATACCTCTATTATTACTTAGTTATAAGTATTTGTCAAAAAGGTTTTTTTATTTTACAATCCTATTTTTATTTGTCCAAACTCTTGTGGGACTAATAATTGGATTTATACCAAATGTTGAAGATGTATTTATTTTTGCTAATCTCAACAAAGGTTCGCCAGCTGGATTTACGGAATACACTATATATATGACATTATGAAATTCATCTTCAGATGCAACTAAACAAGTTTCAATTATTTTATATGGTTTAGCTTGAGGAACTTTAAATGGTGTATTTACTGGTGCATTATTTATTTTAGAATCTTGTTCTGGAGGATTCGATATTCTTGGAACAATGATTGCTAAGAAAAAACATAAAGATTTAGGTCAAGTATTGACTATTCTTAATGTTATTTCTCTTATATTTGCAAATTTAATCGGAAACTTTATACCGGCTATTATAGCGTTGAATACTGAAAAAATTGATACGACCCAAGTTCAAGAAAACACTTTAGCCTTAGATGTTTTATTTAGTCCTAACTTCCTAGCTGGTCTTGGAATGATGGCTATTTTCCAAGTTGCAATTAACTTAATTTTCCCAAGATATAAAACAGTTCAAGTTCAAATTTTTGCTAAAGAATATGAACAATTATTGAATGCTATCCACGAAAACAGCAGCAGTAGATTTTCTTTCAGTGTGTCAAAAGTGATTGGAAGCTATTCAAAACAAGAGCAATTTATGATTTTTACAAATTGTATGTATATTGATGCTGCCGACTTAATCAGTTTAATTAGACAATATGACAAAAACATCTTAATTACAGTTATAGACATTAAAAAAACTGATGGTTACATTTATGTAAACACCAGTTTATAATTATTTTTCTAGAAAACTTGTAAGATTTGTTATGAAATCCTCTCAATTTTCAAGTCAAATAGAATGTCCTGAATTTTTGATTTCATAAACATTCAAATTTTTTGAAACACTTCTATAATAAGGAGTGATTTTTTTTAAATCGATTATTCCATCATGATCTCCAAAAAATAATCCAATTTCACCATTAAAGTTTCTTAAACCAATATCAATTATTTCCATGTTTGTGTTTGAAGGAAGATCTCTGCCTAGTTGATAAATATAGTCAAGTTCAACCGAATAGTCTTTTAAGTACACTTCAGTTATTTTTCTAATTTCTGGATTTTTAATTATTATTTCAGGATTGTAATAACAAAGCTTTATTAGTTTTTCTCATTCATTAACTGTTCTAGGGAAGAAATACTCGTTAAATTCATTAACTCTAGATAAACTCGTAGGATTCATCGGACCAATTAGGACACACTTTTTGATTTTGTTAGAATTATTTAAATTAGCAGCAGCAATGCCTCCACCAAGTGAGTGACCAATTAGCGTAATATTATTTAAGTCTAAGAAGTTGATAAACTGTCTAAAAATTTCACAAAACATTTTAAAATTCATTAAGTTTTCAGAATATTCCGACTCACCATGAGCAGGCATATTCAATCCATAAATATTATAATTAGAACTAAGTTTAGTAATTAATTTATTAAAAAATTCTATATTAGATCCAAAACCATGAATAAATATTAAGTTTTTGTCTTTATTATTGAATAATTCAAAGTATTCAAGCAAATATCCATTAAAGTTAAATTTTTTCATAATTCTCCTATTTTATAGTGTCGATTGTTCTTGCGAGAGAAACTATTACTAATCTAAATGATAGTAAAAATAATGTCAAATGAATTATTGGAAACAATATTTGTCAAATATTGTCATTTAAATATTTTCAATTTTCCTTTATATTGTTTAGCACATTTCATTCAATTGGAAATCCAATTATGTTTATTGTACTTATTAATCCAATTATGTAACCCAGTCTAGCTGAAAATAAAATAAGAATTTTCGATATTATTTTAGGTATCAAGTGTTTATAAACCAATGCAGTTTTAGATAGGTTTGAATTGACTAAGATAATCATATATTCCTTTTGTATTTCAGCAGAGCAATATTGCATTGTTCAATATATCAATCTAAAAATACCAGTTATAAGCAATATTGTTAACAACGCAAAAAAGTTTTTCACAACAACCAATAACAACATTAGAATAACTAAGTCAGGAACCATAATGAAGTAACTAAAAACAACTTTACAAATTGTAAAACTCTTTCTATTTAGCGAGATAAATGAACCTAATGGCAAAGCGATAAAAAGTTCGACTATAAATATAGACATTGTAATAAGCACCGAATGAGTAAACTTATTCATTGTGCTTATTAAAACTGATTCGCCCAAATTATTTGTTCCTAGCAATAGTTCAAAACGCTCTTTTGTGTTTATAATATCTGAAATATTAAAAGATAATTTAGGTACCAATTTAGTGTAGTCGATGTTGTAATCAATATTATTTTTTTCTAAAAAAGAGACCAAAAGTTTGATTTTTTCATTAACTTCTGGATTATAAACTGTTTCTATTAAATTGTTTTTTCTTAAAAAAATTGGTTTAATATTCTTTTCAATTCCTAGTTCTTTTAATAGTGGAATTACTCCTCCATTAAAAATAAATGATATTAATGAAATTATTAAAATTATTATTGTAAATGTCATTAATCAAATGAATACTTTATTTGATAATAATTTTCTTAAAAAATTACTATTATTGTGGATTTGAACAACAAAATGTTGTTCTTTTTGAGAAAAATTAAAGAAATTTTTATTCATTATTCCACCTATTTTTAAGTGCCACATTTAAACTTTGAGTAATCACTGTGGTAAGCATAAACAAAATAATTATGATTGATAAAAAATAACAAGCTGAATCAGTTTCATAATTACTTATAACACCATAAAAATGATTCATTGTACCCGGAAAATTATAAAAAGTTTCAAGATAAATACCATAGAAAAAAACACTTATTAAATAAAATGGTAATGCTGTTAAAGCTTTATTAATAGATCTAGGTATAAATAAATACATGAACATTTTTATTTGTGAGAAACCCATTTGTCTAAGAAAATTATATGAATTTGATTGAGTTATTTCAATCATTATAGGTCTTAAAATCTGAATTCAAGAAAAGCAATTAAACGTTATTAAACTTAAAGTTGGATAAATCAGTTTTCAAAAATTATTATAGTCAAAGTTATAATCAATTCCTGCAAAATTTAATAATATGTTACAAAGAGGCATAAAGACTACTATGGGTATACTTAAAATTGCTAGTACAAAAGAATTTAATGTATAGTCAATTCAAGAAAAACGTTTTATTGCTGCTAAAAATGAAAGAATAAAAGAAATAGGAATGCTTAAAATAAGACTTATAAATGAAATTGTAAAAGTGTATTTATTTGAATCAATTCAATAATTAAAGTTTTGAGTAAGTGAACTACTATAAACTCCTATTTTTTCATTAATTGATGAAAAACCATACAATTCTCCAGTGAAAAAGCGTTGTCAAAATTTTATAAGTCTAAAAATGATGTTTTTATCTAAAAAATATTCAGAGATAATCTTATTTAAGATGGTTATATCTCTATTTGGATCATCGATAATCTCCTTAACTTTTAATGGTACTACTGAATTTAAGTTAAAAAACAAGTAGATAATTGATAAGAATGTTATAAAGAAGATAAATGATGAAATAATTTTTAGTAGAATTAAACCAATAAAACTAAATTTATTTGAGTTTAATATCTTGAACATAAATTACATCGTTAAAAGGTATTTCATAAAGAACATCTTTATTTACTATTTTGTAATCTAAAAAGTTTATTGAATCAATATTTTTATCTAAGTCAATATTAAATGATCTAAATGTATTTAATTCTCTAAGAAGTTGAATCAATTCTTCATTTGTAGTTATTTTTAAATAATAATTAGCAAATTTGGCTTGTTCAATAATGTTGTCGATTTTGAATATCTTTTTTACCGGATCTCATAAGTATCCTAAACCACCGAAACCAACATTAACAAAACCAGTTTTATTTTCTTCATCAGTCTTTTGTATTCCTCTTAGATAAAGATTTCTTTCTTCATAAGAATTGAATTTATTTAAGTCATCCCAAACTATTTTTCTGAATTGGTTGTCTTCCTTTACATAAATTTCATTTAATTTTAGGAACCCATCCTCAAACTTTTCTTTCATTGTTTTACTAAAGCGAGTGAGTGCAGGGAAGTTTAATGCCAAGATATCTTCATCATTTAGCATGCTGAATTTGTATCAAAGAGCAAACGGACTTAAACCAATTGCATGAGTAATTTTATCTAAGTAAGGCGATAAATCATTTTTTTCATATGAGTAGGTAATGAATTGTGAAATAGAGTTATTTCCTCCTCCATTGTATGATCCTAAAACTTTATTTATTTCAATTTGAGTTGGTAAATAAACAAAAATTGGGTTTAATCTCTGATCTAATTCTTTTATGGTTTGAATCATTTGTTCAAACATATTTCTTTCGTTTTGATTAATTAGACGATTATTATAAATATATCAGGTAATCTTTTCATTTTTATTTAGTTTGAGTTCTAAATTGTCAAAAAGTGAATCGAGAAGTAAATTCATTTGATTTTTTAATAATTCAAAATTAGAACTTTTAATTTGGTTTGAATTAGAATTTTCTAAGTTAATTTTTTCACCAAGTTCATTAATTACAATTAAATCGTTGATAATATCGTTTGCATCTCTTACAGTTTTAAATTTTGAAGTGCTTTGATTATTACCACCTATTTTTGTGTCTGGTGCTGCATTCGTGAGTCATAATTGCGAATTTACATTTAATGTATCTTTAATATATGTTCAATTTAATGATGCATTAATTATTGAACGAAAAGCAATTGATTTATTGTCAAAGACTCCTGAAGAGATAGAAGTTTTACTATCAAATTCACCTCTAAAACCTTGTTGAATTTCATTTATAGAACTACCATAAACTATTTTTGAATAATTATCGTTGAATGCAATACTATTGTAATCAACTGAATTTAATGTAAACTTTGAACCAGTATTAACCAATTCATTTGGTTTTGGAGTAATGTTAAAAGCATTATTACCAACTGATTTAGTATTATTGTATTTTTTATATGGAATTAAATTGAATTTATCTAAGTTTACGTTTATGTAATTTTGCTGTTCAGGTGTCAGTGATAGAAAATTTATCAATGAGTTTTTTTCACTTTTAATTTTGTTAAAGTTTAAAATTGAGTCATTTTGTGAGTAATTAAATTCGATTTGTTCAATTGTTTTATTTGATTCAACAAATTGTTTATCTCAATAATGTTTATTTTTAGTTAAAAGTATTTTGTTATGAGATGAACTAGTTGAATTTGGAATGTATGGTCCTGCATAAAGATTGTTTTCTCAGCCATTTGTTCCATAAAAATATAATCCAATATTTTTTATGATACCATAACCATATAATGGAATTTCTTGGTCGTCTTTTGTAAAATATTCATTATGTTTTTTTGATAATTCTTTTATATATTGACTTGGAGCAGGACTAAAAATCAATGAGTTTACTAACATTAAGTCAAAAAATTCCATAAAGTTTTTTACATTCTTGTAATCTGGATCTTGCTCAAAAATCAGTTTATTTTCTTTTACCGAATTAATAGAGTTAAATTCAGAATCAAATTCAATAAATTTGCCAGAACTTATCCCATGTATTTCAAATTGTTGATTATTTGTAAACAATACACTACCAAAACGTTTATTTGATAGATCTTTTAATCTTATTCTATTCTGAGCATCAATATTCATTGATATTGATGGACTACCATTTTGACCTGTGAAAGTTCTTTGGAAGAATCCATTATAATAACTTCTTAAATACGAAAATCAAAAGTCTTCAGCATTTACTAGATAATTAGTTTTATTACCCTTTGAGTCAACTCAGTAAATATTGTCTTTAATTTTGATTTCGATTTTAGTTGCAATATTCATTGAATCGATGAAATTTTGAGAATTTATGGATTTGTCATTATCACTCATTAATTTTTCATAAATTTCACCACTATTCTTTTGTTCAATTTTATAATCATCGCTATCAAAGTGAACTACTTCACCATCAGATTTGTGAATTATAATTTTTTCAGCTAATTCAAATTTATATGCATATAATCCTGAATTTTCCAATCCATAACTTGAATCCTTTTTGTAAGTCGGTGCTGAGATAGTTTTTGCTCTAAAAAGTTGTGGAGCAACAGAAGAATATAAAATATTATTTGATTCTATGTTTGTATTCATAACTGTTGAGAAATCTAATGAATACGGATTTATATCAATATCCTTTTCTTCATAAAATTTTAAAATTTTACTTTCTCTTTGATTATCTTTCTCTGTTGTTACACATGAATTTACAAACATAATAGGTAGAGATGAAGATGCCATTAAAAATATAGTCGAAGTTAAAAGTATCTTTTTGCTTCTAAATTTCATAAAAAACCTCCTTTTTACTTTTTTATTTTCCAAAATTTTTATTAGCATTTTCATAAATAAATTTAAGATGAAAAAATAATAGTGAAAATATTTCCTTGATATCTATAAATAAGGCAAATTTGTAAATGATTTTTTAAAAAAATCTGAGCAAACATGCAAAATTTTTCATATTTTTGAGATTAAAAAAATCGGCGAACCGATTTAATTAAGAAATTATTTAAGAAATTCTTGAATTTTTACTGAAAGTTTATTAGCTTCAAAACCTTTAAGTTCGTAAACTTTTTGTCCATCTTCAGATCATCCGTATCCTTCAGCTAGGAATGCATCAAATTTATTGTATTTAGCTAAACGGAATCACATTGAGTCACTTGTTGCTTCGATTGCATACATTGGTTTAGAATTTAATCCAAGTGTTTTAATTAATGATTCATTGTTTACTAAATCTTGTAAAACAGGAACTGAAACAACTTGAGCTTTAATTCCTTTTTCTTCAAGTAAGTTTGATACTTCAACAGCAAGTTGAACTTCAGATCCACTTGCTAAAATGCTTAAATCATAGTTAATTTGATTTTTAATTACATAAGCAGCTGGTAATGTACCTTTTTTAATTGCATTGAATGATTTAATATTTTGGCGACATCCGATAATTGCAACTTGATCTTTTTTACTGTTTAATCCGTATTGGAATGCACCTAACATTTCAGATTCATCACATGGACGAACAACTTTAACATTTGACATAGCACGTAACATTGGTATTTGATCGAATGGTTGGTGTGTAGGACCATCTCCTCCAACTTGATATGAGTCATGTGTAAATACATGAATTGAAGGAATCTCCATTAAAGCACCAAGTCTAATTCCAGCCTTCATGTAGTCAGCAAAAGCTAAGAATGTTCCATCAATTGTCTTAAGATTCATATCTAAATAAATACCATTATTAATTGCAGCCATAGCAAATTCTCTAATTCCATATTTGATGTTTTTTCCACCTTCAGAATTTAATTGTTTTGAGAATGCTACTTTAGTTGCAGCCGATAAGTCAGCTGAACCACCAACAACACTATCGAAATTCTTATCGATAAACTTCATAATTGTGTTGATGTAATTTCTTGTAGGAACATTAGTTTCAGTAAACTCAACTCCTGTTAAATCATATTTAACTTCTTTCGAAGAAATTGCACTAATCATTTCAGCTTCTTTAGCATATTTAGCTTTATATGCTTCGAATAAGTTTAATCATTTTTCATATTCAACATTTTTTTCTTCCATTAATGATTGAGCGTATTCATAAACATCATTGTCATATTCAAATGGAAGTGTGTTTGAAAGACCAATTTTGTTTTTGAATTCAACTGTTTCTTCAGGTTTAAGAGTTCCGTTATGTCCAGCACTTTTTCCGGCATTTGGAGTATTTGCAGCAATAACTGAGTGAACTTGAATGTATGAAGGTTTTTTAACTTTTTTAGCTTGTTGAATAGCTAAATCAATTGATTCTAAATCATTAACATTAGCTGTGAATGTTTCAAAGTTTTGAGATTTGAAGAATTCAATTAAATTTACGCCATTAACTTCATTTGATTGTGAGTCAATTTGAATATTGTTAAAATCGTGGATTAAGATTAGACGATCTAAATTAAGTGTTCCTGCTAATTGGATAGCTTCAAGAGCAACACCTTCTTGGATACATCCGTCCCCATGTAAAGCATAAACATCATGGTTGAAAATTTCAAAGTTTTCTTTATTAAATTTACTTTGAAGATATTTTTGTGAAAGAGCCATACCAACAGCCATAGCTACACCTTGACCAAGTGGTCCTGTTGAAGCATCGATGTAGTCGTTTGAGTCAATTTCAGGGTGTGATGGAGTTTTTGAGTGGATGTGTTTATGTTCCATCATATCTTCTTTTGATAAAAGACCTAAAAAGTGCATAATTGAATAAATTGACATAGATCCATGTCCGGCACTTAAAACAAATCTATCACGGTTGATTCATTTTGGGTCATTTTGGTTAATATTTAAATGTTTACCAAAAAGTGTGTATGTAATTGGAGCAGCCCCAATAGCCATACCGATGTGTCCTTGACCAGCTTTATTAATTGAGTCAAGAGCAATTCCTTGCATTGAAGCAACTAATTTTTTTTCTAATTTATTACTCATTTTTATAATTACCTCTTTAATATTGTTAAATTTATTTAAATTATATTACAAAATAAATTAATATACAGCAATAATGAATAATGAACATTAATAATAAAGAGATCATTAACTATATATATTATTTATATATGGATATTTTTTTGTTTATAATTCTTTACATGAAAAATAAAAAAGAAAAGATTGTAATCAATCGACTTAGAATAATCTCTGGTAAATATAGAAATCATTATATAGAAAGACCTAGCTGAGAAACTACTAGACCAACTATTGAAAAGGTTCGTGAAGCAATTTTTTCAAGTATTCACTTTAATTTAGAAAATGCTGTAGTACTAGATTTATTTACTGGTAGTGGTGCATGAATTATTGAAGCAATTTCACGTGGTGCTAAACATGCAGTAGGTTTAGAGAAAGACAAAAACGCTTACCAAATTATTAATAGTAATTTAAATAAACTTAAGATTGATAATGCTACAGTGGTATTAACTGATTGTTATGAATATTTATTGAAAAATGATAAAGCATTTGATTTTATTTTTATGGATGCTCCATTTAAGGATTATGAATTAATAAATAAATGTTTGGAATTAATTGATCAGAAAAATTTATTAAATAAAAATGGCAATGTAATTATTGAAACAGATAATAGAGATAAAATAGTAATACCAAAAGATATGATTGTAATTAAAGAAAAACTTTATAGTTTTAATAAATCGATTTTATTTATTTCAAAAGATATTGAATAATTATTTTTTAGTATATAATTTACTCATCTACCGCGAACAATTATAGATTTAAAAAATATTAAAAAATTATTTGTATTTTACTTAAATATGTTAAAATATTAAAGCACAACAAATAGGTTGTGTAATAATAAAGTGCCGATTTAGCTCAGCGGTAGAGCAGCTGGCTGTTAACCAGTTTGTCGTTGGTTCAATCCCAATAATCGGCGCCATTATATTTGGTCTGTTGGTGAAGCGGTTAACACACATGGTTTTCATCCATGCATACACGGGTTCGATCCCCGTACAGACTGCCATTTGGAAGATTAGCTCAGTTGGGAGAGCGTTGCCCTTACAAGGCAAATGTCATGGGTTCGAGTCCCTTATCTTCCACCATGCCGTCTTAGCTCAGTTGGTAGAGCAACTGACTTGTAATCAGTAGGTCGTAGGTTCGAGTCCTATAGACGGCACCAACGCATAGGCGTTTTTTTTTTTTTTTTTGAACTGAATAAAGTTTGGATTTAATAAAGTAAATGATAGAAAAGTTTATTTTATTAAGTTTAAAACTAAAACACAGACTTTATATCTGTGCATAATTTAAATGTTAGACTAGTTTTTAAGTATTTTTGAATATTCCTCAATAATGTAAAATTCTAACAATCTTAATTCATCAAAACCTATAAATTTATTACGTGTATTAAATTCATTTACATATTTAAAAAGTTTAGGATATTTATTAGGATCTATATTTTCTGCTTTTATTTTTTTTATTAATAATGTAATTCTATTTTCATATATCGAAGAGATTTTAGAGTTTAAATTAACTAGAAATTCAGTAACATTGTTTAAATTTGAATTATTAACTTCAATTGGTTTATCATTTCACATTTCTTCAACTTCTATGATTATTCTTTTTTCATCTTCCGTTGGATTTTCTATCTTATACTTTCAATAATAAGTTGATGGAATAATTTCTAAATATCTTTGATATTCAGTGATAATTAGTTGATTAATATAATTTTTAAATTCAGAAAGCTTCTTAATTAAGTTATTTTTAAATACATCGTTTTCTTGTGTATAATCTATTTCACTTCTTCATTTATCTAAAAAATCACTTATATATAATCATCATTCTGAAGAATTTAATTGTTTTGAGTTATCACAAAATCATGAAGTTACAATATAATGATTTGATGGAAAGAATATATCATTGATAATAGGTTTTACAATTTCAATAAATGTACTACAATTTTCATCGATTCTTAAAAAAACATTTCTATAATCAAATAATAAATCTAGATTATCTAAATCTGCATTATACTTCTGTTCCATCTCGTATTGTATATCAAAAATTTTACCAGCAAACATTATACTATTCATAAACGACCTTATTTCATGAGCTTTAGGACTAATTCCTTCATATGAAATTTTTTTGATATCCTCAATTACTATAGAATTTCGTTCCGATTTAATATTCTCATATCATGAATTTATGTCTTTTAGAAAAAAGTCTATTTGTTTAGAAGTGTTAAAAGAAAGTTTTTTATAAAATTCTAGTCTTTTAAGAAAAATTACTCTTAAGTCCTTGAATAATTCATGACTAAAAACATCTTCTTTTTCAATTTTTAAAATATATTCATCAAATTCAAGTTTTTTCATATAGAAATTTTCTTTTTCAAATTGTTCCAATTTTTCATTGGTATTGTGAATAATAGTGTCTAATTCTTTAATTTTATTATCAATTTCCTCATCACTAAGTTGTTTTTCTTTTCCTTCTATTTCAGTGATAAAATCTTCTAATTCTTTGATAATTTCTTTTTTAGTTGGATCGTTATTATTGTCGCTATTTTCAGTAATATCTTTTTTAATTTGATCAATTTTATCTTTTAACTCTTGAGATCTACTTGATTTAGTTTCATCATTTGAACGATCTGAA
Source organism: Mycoplasma anserisalpingitidis (assembly GCF_007859615.1). Lineage (GTDB taxonomy): Bacteria > Bacillota_I > Bacilli_A > Mycoplasmatales > Metamycoplasmataceae > Mycoplasmopsis > Mycoplasmopsis anserisalpingitidis. Next base: position 23,570 of record NZ_CP042295.1, read on the forward strand.
GAATTATTCTGTACCTTATCTTTGTATTCGCTCAAGATTTTTTCAGCTTCATTAATAGAATTTTCAATTTCTTCGTTTGTTTTATCTTTCAGTTCTTCTTTAGAAGGTAAATTATTGAATTTATCTTCAATTTCACTTTTAATGTTTGAAGAATTTCCATCAGTCAAACTATTAACAAAATCATCCTTTTCTTTTAGGATTTCATCATATTTGTTAATTTTATCTTGTTTGTCTTGATCAAATTGTTCTAATTTTTCTTTGGTATTGTGAACGATAGTGTCTAATTCTTTAATTTTATTATGAATTTCTTCATCACTAAGTTGCTCTTCTTTTCCTTCTATTTCAGTGATAAAATCTTCTAATTCTTTGATAATTTCTTTTTTAGCCGGATCACTGTTATTGTCACTATTTTCAATAATATCTTTTTTAATTTGATCAATTTTATCTTTTAACTCTTGAAATTTATTTGATTTAGTTTCATCATTTGAATGATCTGAAGGATTATTTTGTACCTTATCTTTGTATTCATTTAAGATTTTTTCAGCTTCATTAATAGAATTTTCAATTTCTTCGTTTGTTTTATCTTTCAATTCTTCTTTAGAAGGTAAATTATTGAATTTATCTTCAATTTCATTTTTAATGTTTGAAGAATTTTCGTCAGTCAAACTATTAACAAAATCATCCTTTTCTTTTAGGATTTCATCATATTTGTTAATTTTATCTTGTTTGTCTTTTTCGAATTGTTCTAATTTATCTTTGGTATTGTGAACAATAGTGTCTAATTCTTTAATTTTATTATCAATTTCCTCATCACTAAGTTGCTCTTCTTTTCCTTCTATTTCAGTGATAAAATCATCTAATTCTTTGATAATTTCTTTTTTAGCTGGTTCACCGTTATTGTCACTATTTTCAATAATATCTTTTTTAATTTGATCAATTTTACCTTTTAACTCTTGAGATCTACTTGATTTAGTTTCATCATTTGAATGATCTGAAGAATTATTTTGTACCTTATCTTTGTATTCGTTCAAGATTTTTTCAGCTTCACTAATATAATTGTAAATTTCTTCATTTGTTTTATCTTTCAATTCTTCTTTAGAAGGTAAATTATTGAATTTATCTTCAATTTCATTTTTAATGTTTGAAGAATTTCCATCAGTCAAGCTATTAACAAAATCATCCTTTTCTTTTAGGATTTCATCATATTTAGTAATTTTATCTTGTTTGTCTTTATCAATTTTAACTTCAATCTTATCATGGAGTGAAATTACTGTTATACCCAATGCAGCGGATGTAAAAAGCAGAGGATAAATAGCAAATTTTCTTTTTTTCATTTTTCCTTCTTTTTGTTATAAAAAAATAGTTTGATCATTTAAATTATATTAGAATAAAAAAAAAAAAAAAAATATGAAAAAACCAAAAAAGTTGATTTTTTGGTATTTAATTAATTTTATTTGTGATAATAAAGCTCAAATGCAATTAAAAATATTATTTATTTTTAAAGTAATTTATCAATTCATTAGTATATACAATTTCTTTTTGTCATGATTCGATATCAAGATCACTATCTGGAGAACCATTTTTAGATAATATTAGATTATAAGTTGGATCTGTTTTACTAAGTTCTATTTCAAAAAAGATTTCTATAATTTTTTTATATTCTTCATCAGTAACACCAGGTGAAGTTGCATATTTTTCATGTATTTCTCTTAATTTTTCAATATTTTTTACTAAAGTGTCAATAGTTGAAATTTTATTATTAAGCTCAGCTTGTAGTAAAGGAACTTTATTTCTAACTAATACTTTTTGGTCAATTGCTTTCTTAAAATTAGCAAAAGCATCCTTAGTAGGTTCAATAGCGATTCTTTGAATTTCACTTTTTGTATATGAAACAGAATTTTCTTTGAATTTATCAACTTGTTTAGCAAATTCATCTAAAATTCTAAAATTATTAGATGAGTATTTATTTTTAGCTGAATTGATAATGTTATCTAATTCAACACCTAGAGAGTCTAATTCATTAATTTGATAGTCAATTAACTCTTTAGATTGTTGATTAACTTTTACAAGATAATCATTATAAAGTTGATCCATTTGAGAATGATATTGATTTATTTGTTCTGGTGTACTTAAAACATTATAATCATATAATACCAAAAGGTTTTCTTGATTACTTAAGAATTCATTATCAAGTTTTTCGTATTTTGCATCTCACATTTGATCAATTTCATTATAAGTTTCAATGCTTAATACCCCAGTTATAGCATTGTTTCTGTTTCTTACTTGTTTTACACTGAAGAAGAAAACTTCTTTATTTTTTCTAATAGTTTCTTCAATAGCAGCGACATATCTCTTAGATCCAGTAATTATATTATCATATGATGTATTTCAAGTTCTTAATGAATTAATGTCATTTTGATTGTTGAAAATACCTTGATAAGTAGATGGAACTTCTCCTGTTAATAATTGAAAATCTTTCTCTATTTGTTCTTTTTCAGTTCTTTTGATACCTCTAAGAGTGATATTAATTTTTTCTTTTTCTGTTTTATATGCGTTAAATTCATCTATTTTGTTTTCTAAATTGATCATTAAATCATTTTTATAGTAGATTTGTTTATAACTAATTTCACCAATCATTTTTGTTAAAACAGATTCAAGTTGCTTATTAATATCAACTACATGATTAATAAATTTTTCAGTTTCATTGCTATTTGAAAGCAATTTTTCATCAATTGTAGTATCACTGATTTTTCTATCATATAATAGTTTAATGATATCTGGACGGTGTTTGTCTAAAATATCTATATAATCTTCACTTATTGATTTATTAGAGTGAATTGAAGCTATTTTAGATTCATAATCCCTGTATTTATTAATTTCTCAAAGCAATCTACTTGCATTCATAGTTATTTCGCGTTGCAAAATAATTTTATAACTCTTATCTTTTATTTCTTTAATTGTTTGTTTAAATTTGCTATTATCTAGAGTTGTAGGTATTTCGCTGTTTTCTAAAAGAATTTTTTCAAATTTATCATAATATTCTTTTATATTTGCTGGTTCATCATCAGAATTTCAATTTAGAAATTCTTTTGAACCTCTAACTAAAGAATTATGATTATTAACAGTTTTATTAAAGAATTCATTTTCAAGAATGATTATTTTTTCTTGAAGCTTGCTGAAAGCTGAACTTAAGTCTTCAATATTTTTATTTAATTCTTCTTCAGTAATATTTGGATTCTTCAGAGTTTTTTCTTTTAGTACATAAGCAAGAGACATATATTCTCTTATAGCATCATGTTTAATTTCATCTTCATCATCACTTGAAGCGTATACTTTACCAAAAGAAAAGTTATTGGTTTGGTAATCCATTTCAAACTTATCAATTAAAATTAGTTTTTTTAGATTGTTGTTTGCATTATTTAGTTCTTCGAAAGAATTTAAATTTAAAGCCTGTTTTGTTGAATTTATAGAATTTTCTAATTGTTCAGTCATTCCATTTTCAAAAAACACTAATGATAAGTTATGTTCATTGATTTCATTTAATAATTGCTCAGCCTTTTCGATTGTGCTTTTTGTGTCTTTAGTTAAATTGTGATATTTTATGCGGTTTTCTGCTTGAGTTCTTAAGTCTTTAATATTTGTTATATTATCATCTAATGTAGCTAAAATATCATTAATAGTTTCAGAGTTAAATGAAATTTCTTTATTTTGATTGTTTACTAAGTTTAAAAACTTTTCATAATCTGTTTTTTCATCAGGATTATTTTGATCAAATGCACTTAGAGTTTGATTAATAAATGAGTTATATAATTCTTTTCTTTCTTCGATTTTTGCATTATATAAATTTAAATCAATAGATTCTTTGTTAGCCTTGGTGTTTGTAATTAATTCATTTAATTCAGATGTTTTAGTCAATATTAAATCAATTTCACCCCCCTCTCTAGACTATTTTTTATAGTATCAATTGAATTTCTGAATTCCTCTGATAATGAATCATAACGTTGATAGTTAGATGGGTTGATTAAATTCTTGTAAAGCTCTTCAGCTTCAGATAATGCTTTAGCAAATTTCACATTAGCGCTTTCAAGTTCAATATCAGATTTAAGTCTCAATATTTGTGAAAGTTTTTCACTTAATTCATTTGTTAAGTCAATTATCTGTTTATCACCAAATGTTTTACTTTGATTGAGAACTTTGTCACTCATAGAACTAATCATTTCATTAATTTTAAGTTGTTGATCTAATATTTGAAAGTTTTCACTGTTTGAAGCACTATATTCATCTCTAAAATAAACTATATTGTTTCACACTTTTAGCATTTCATCTAATAAATTAAAATTGTTTTTCTTTTTATCAATTTTAGCAATTATGTCATCCAAAGAACTGATTTGTGTTTTGAAGCTTGATACAACTCCTATAATATCATCTTGATTTAATTCAGGAGCTTGTTTTAGATTGTTAATTTCCGAAATGATGTCAGATTTAAATTGTGCTTCATTTTTATTATTTGTATCTAAAATTTCAGCTTTTGCAAGAGCTTCAGACACCTTAGAATTTAATTTTTCAACATATTTATTGTATGTTTCGGTTGAAATAGCATTTTTGGCATCAATTAGTGAGTTGTAAGATTCTAAAAGACTATTATATTTTTCAGTTAAAACATTTTTTTCGTTAGATTCTAAGACATCTTGTGATTCTTTTGTTTTGGTCTCAGTATCCTCGGTTGATAATGAAGCAAAAATTTCTGAATCAGAATTAATATATTCAATTAATTCGTTAGATTTAGTTATTAAATCACTTAACTGATTCTTTAATATATTTAAATCCACTTGAGATTTATCAGCTTGAGCTTTATCAATAGCTTGGTTTAATTTATTACTTTGCTCAACATTATTAGTACTTGTATTGTTTGTGTTTTTATAAACTTTTTGACTTTGTTCTGTAATTTTTGATAATTCATCAATTATTTGTTTATAGCTATTACTATTATTATCCTTCTTTAGCTCGTCTAAAAGTTTATTTGCCTTTTCGATGGTTTTATTTAACTCTGATTTTGAATTTTCTTTAGATACAGTTTCAACTTGACTCTTAGTATTTTCAACCGCTTGTTCAAGTCTAGTACTGTCATTTTTTAATGAATTAGTATCCTTGTTTTCAATGTTGTTTTCAATTTCTTTAATAACCTTATCAAGATTTTCCTTGATTTCATTGTACCTTGAATCAGAGTTGTTTTTAGGAATATTTTCTAATTCTTCTTTAGCATTACTTAAATCATTTTTTAATTTGTTTAATGATTTGAAATATTCAAGTTTCTGATCTGCTTGAAAAATTAATTCATCTAAAGTTTTAGACTTATTTTCAATTTCTTCAAGAATGTAATTTATGTTTTCTTTTGTTAATGCAGTTACACTCTTAGCTTCATCGATTTTTTTCTTTAATTGTTCCTTAAATTCTTTTTCAGCGGGAATATCATCTCTAAAGTTTACAAGTTTGTTGAGAGCTTCAATTACCTTATCGTTCAACTCAGACTTTTTATCATTGTAAATTTGTTGATCGAGTGCATATTTACTGTCTTTGGCATCTTTTAAAGCTTTGACCAAACTAGAATAACTATTTTTTAACTCTTCAGTAGTTTGGTTGTTAATATTTGATTCGGCATTCGAAATTTTAGAACTTAAAAGAGAAGAGATTTGGTTATATCTATCTTTATTTACTGAGTCATTTAATTGATTTACGTAATCTTTAGATTCACTTATTAAGTCATTTAAATTTTTAAGTGCTATTTCACGGTCTTTGTTAATTTTTGCTTCTTCACTTTCAGTGATTAATTCTAAAATTTCTTTGTTTAAGTTTTTTAACTCTTCAGCTGAATAATTATTGATATTTGTTTTAATCTCATTAATTTTTTTACTTAAACCTAGATTGGTGTCTATTTCATTGTATGGTAATTCAGTTAAATTATTTTTAATATAATTTTCTAATTTAGCAACATTAAATAATAACTCTTCCTTGGCTTTATTTTGAGATTTAAGATCTTCTTTAGCTTTGTCAAGAGCATTTTTTAGTCGCTCAATAAGTTCATTTAATTTTTGATTATCTGTTTCAGGTAAATCTTTATTAGAAATAATTTCATCAATAACAGATTCTAAATTTTTCTTGATTTGGTTGTTTGAGTTAGAATCAAAATTACTATCAATTCAGTTTTGAGCATCAATTAACTGATCTTCAAGTGAACCCTTTATTAAGCCATTTTCTTGATCTCTCTGGTTCTTAGTATTTTTAATTTCAGTTAGTTGTTTGTCAATATTATCTATTTGTTGTGTCAATGTTTGAGCATCAGATTCATCTTTAATTTTGTTTGACTCAATAGTCAATTCTTCTAATTGATTTATCAAGTCAGCATACATATTTTTAGATTTATCATCTTTGCCTAAAACTTTATCTTTATAAGTTGTTAATTCACTTATTTTCTTTTCTAAAAGTTCTTTAGATTTATTACGCTCTTCTTTAATATTTTTTACTTCAAGTAATTTATCTTGTAAAGTTTTGTTAACATTATCAATTATTTCAGAAGTGATTGATGGACTAAAAATATCACTTAAAAATTCTTTGTATTTTTCTTCACTGGCAATAACAATTACATTTAACTCTTTATTAAGATTTGTTTCATAAGTATCACCATTGTTAGAGATATATGAGTTTGCTTGTTCGATTGTTTGTTTTAAATTATCTAATGAATCGCATATTGCAACTTTATTTGGAAGTGTTGAAATAAATTCTCTTAATTCTAAGTTAGTTTTTATTAATTCATCAGAAGATAAATTCTCTAATTCTTCATTAACTTTTTTAACTTTCTCATTTATTTTTTCAACTAAAGATTTATATTTTTCTTCGGTGTATTTTAATGCTTCACTTTCTAATATTTTTTTAGTTGTTTCTAATGATTCTTTATTTGTGTTATATTGCGTCAATTCTCTTTTTGCGTTATTATATGATTCTGATAGAGAATTGTATTTTTCTTCAGCTTGTTGATCAGCATCAGAATTAGGTCTATTTAATTCAATACTATTGACTAGTTTATTTTTAATATCTTGTGTACCAATATTATTTAAATTATCAGGAATGAAAGTACCATTAATCTCTTTAATTAATGCTTCTAATTTTTCTGTTCATTTTTTACTTTCAGCTTTATTAGTTTCTTCGTTATTTTGATTTTTATTTATTATTTGATTTAGCAAGTTATTAAAATCATTTTTTGTTTTATCAAGTAATTTATCATCTTTGACATTATTTTTAATGTTATTTTCAACAGCTTTATTTAAATTTTCTACAATATCGTTAAGTTTTTTCTTGTCATCTTCATTAATTTGTGAATCTGGATTTGCAATAATATTTTCAATCTTTTTATTAAATTCTAAACGATATTTTTCATATTCCATTTCATTAACAAGAGAACGGTACGATTGATTAAGTTCCTGAATTTCACTTAGATCTTCTAATTTTGAAATTTCTTGAATTGTTTTAATAGATAAACTTCTTTTGTCTAAAATTGATTTTTGGTTTTTGAATTCTACTAATTTGTTTAAAAGCTCTTGTGAGTAGTTTTTGTTTAAATGCTCAATTAGCTCTTGAGATTTATTTTTAAATTCATTTAATACAATGATATTTTCTTTATATTGTAATTTGGCAAAAACTTGCACAAATTCATTGTATTTTTTATTCAATGTTTCAATTTGTTTTTCATTAAATTCTTTAATATTTTCAAATGGAGAAATAAACGAACTTATATTTTCAGCATAATTCAAACATTCATTTGCAATATCACTAAATTTATTTTTATCTAATTTTGAAGCGTAATCTCTAATTTGACTTTCGAGAATATGAAACTTATCAACTATACTTTCAAATTTATTTTCAGAATTAGAGTTTTCATCATCTTTATTTTTATCATTTTGATTATTTTCAACTGCATTTTTAAAGTTATTGAAAATTTCCTCAGCTTTACTAATTAACTCATCAAGTTCTGTGTTTGTTTTGCTATTTAATTCAAATTTATCTGGAAGTTTTGAGAATTGATCAACTAATTTATCTAACTCAGTTTTGTTTTTTTCTTTATCAGAATCTTTTAAGGATTTAATATATGCGTCTTTTTCTTTGATTATTTGCTCATATTTTTCAATTTTTTGATTTTTTATTTCATCATCAACTTTAGGTTCATCAATTGGTTTCTCAATTTTTTTATCTGATTTTTCCTGTAAAACAAAAGCTGTTACAGAACCTAAAGTTACTGAAGTAAGACCTAATAATGACAAAATTATTAATGTTTTCTTTTTCTTTGATTTAGAGTTGTTTTTCATTGTTTTTCCTTTTGCTTTTATAGTCAAAGACTATAAATTAAACTTTAGATTTACTATTAAAAATATTATATTCCAAAAAAAAAAAAAAAAGAATGCGTAGAAATGCATTCTAAAACTATGTTAATTTTGTTTTTTTTCAAGTCTTCTGTTGAATCTGTCGATTCTTCCAGTAGCTTTAACTTTAGCTCTGTTTCCTGTGTAAACAGGGTGGCATCCTGAACATACGTCAACTGTGAAATGTTTTCTAGTTGAACGAAATTCAAATTCTCTTTGGCATGTTGAACAAGTAACTTTAACTTCGTGGTATTGTGGATGAATATCTTTTTTCATATTTTCTCCTCTTATCTACTATTTAGCGTAGAACTCAACGATTAAAGCATCTTTGATTTCTGTGTGAATTTCGTTACGTTCTGGTAAACGGTCATATGACACTGTGAAATCTTTTCTTGTTAATCATGCTGATGCGTTTGAGTTTTCTAAAGCATCTTTAATTTGAACATTGTTTCTTGATTTTTCTTTAAGTTCAATTTTTGAACCTAATTTAACTTGCATTGATGGAATATCAGCTTTTTTACCATCTAATGTAAAGTGTCCGTGGTTAACTAATTGACGAGCTTGTCTTCTTGTTGTAGCAAATCCAGCTCTGTAGACTAAGTTATCTAAACGACTTTCAAGTAATTGAAGTAAGTTTGTACCTGTAACACCTTTCATTTTTGAAGCTTTAACATAAGCTTTTCTTAATTGTTTTTCATTAATTCCGAAAACAAATTTAATTTTTTGTTTTTCGTATAAGTGTAAACCATAATCAGAAAGTTTTACTCTTTTATTTCCGTGTTGTCCAGGTGCATATGTTCTTTTTCTACCTTTAGCAAATTCTTTTCCAGTTTCTAAGATAGAGTAACCTAAACGACGTGATTTTTTGAACACTGGTCCAGTATATCTTGACATTTTTTCCTCTTTCTGCATAAAGGTGTTTATTCCTGATTAGGTGATTTTATCTTAAGATTTCGAATTTTCAGCTCTTCTACTTTACAATTTAATTGATAAATTCAGTCCTAAAAATAATAAACCGCTGTATTTATGCTTAAATATTTTATAATATTTTCTGTTTTTTACTAATCTTTATATAATTATTTTGCAATACTTAAAGGAACTAAATTATGGATATTAAAAATAAGTTATTCGAAATTACTAATAATACTGCAAATAAGTCAGAAACAGCAAAAATTGTGATTATTACAATAATCTCTGTTGCTGTTGTAATTTTACTTGCAGCAATAATTTATCTAATATTACAATTAATTGTAAAGTTAATATATGAAAAAACAAACTCATTAAAAATCTCTGTCAATAAAAAAGCTCAAAAAATCAGCAATATTATGACTAGATTTGAAAATGTAAGAAAAAGGAAGAACGACTCAATTATTTCATATAAAGAGCTTTCAGAATTAAATAGAAATATCATTCTTGAAACTGATGTAATAAAAGACATTTATGTGAAAATGAATGAATTATATTCAATAAAAAAACTATCCAATTTAGTTAAAAATTACAAAAAAATTAAAGTTAACAATGAAAAGTTCGAAACATTAACTGTTAAATTTTTTGATATCTCTAAAGAATTGAATGAAAAGTGAAATACAATAGATGAAATCTGATCAAAAATGTATGAAATAATTACAAATTTAAGACAATATTCAAATTTAAACCATTTTAAGTTAGTTAATACTTTTGATTATATTATTGATCAAATAAATGTTATTTCTCAAGAACTGAATAATGTTGAAAATAGAAAAGTTTCTGCTGATTTTGATAATTTGGATTTCATTATTAATGAATTGCAAAACAAAATGCATGAATTAATAATTTGAATTGATAAGGCAGCTAATTTTGAGTGATCATTATACAAAAATTTACCTGATGTGTTAAATAATAATAAAAATAATATTCATTTATCAAATTTAAAAAATGATATTTTAAGACTTCAAAAGAACCTCAAGGTTGAAAATTGTGATTCGACAGAAAAGAAATTAAGACAAATTTATAAATTAATTTTTGAACTTTATACAAATAAAAATAATAAAAAAATAATAGTTCAAAAGATAAAAGAATTTATTGAATTTTTTAAGGAAATTTACGATTACATTGATTTTATTAAATTCAACTTAAAAGATAAAGAACAAATTCCGGAATTATTTGAAAATATTAAAAAATCATATGAAATAATATTAAAATCTGACGATAAAAATTATCAAGATTTATTTAATAATATAAACTTCTTCTTAAACAATTCTTCACAAATTTTAATTATAGTTGAACAAAATATAAACCATAAAACACTTGAAAATAGCACAAAAAATAATTTTACAGAGTATTTTAATAACACTCAATCTCTTTATTATCAATTATTAACTGTTGATATTTTAGATAATGAAACAATAGAAAATGAAATAAATAAACTAAAAGAAATTCATTCAGTTTATTTAAAATCATTAGAGAATAAATTTATTGAAATTGATGAAATAAATTCAATAATGGATGCTTGAAAAAGTCAACTAATTTATATAATTAACTTATATTCTCAAGCAAGGTGATATAAAGACACATTTGAATTTATTTATGATAAAATTAACCAATTAAAAAATTCAACAATTAATAATGAAACACTAGAAAAAGCTATTAATTTATATAATGAGAAAAAATACAGTGAAGCATTTAGAGAAATCTTAGATATTTACCAAAAGAAAGAGAGACACAATAATGTATAGCAAAATTTTAATAAGATATGGTGAATTAGTACTAAAAAAGAAAAACAGAAAATTTTTTACTAATTGTCTAAAACAAAATGCTGAAAGAATTTTAGGGCAAAAAGTTGACGTTCAGTTCGACAGAATGTATACCGATTATTCAGAAGAAACAGTAAACAATCTTCAGTATATTTTTGGAATAAGTTCATATTCTCCTGTTGTTGTATGTTCACATGAGATGGATCACATTAAAGAAAATGTCTTAAAATTAGTAAGAGATGATAATAAAACATTTAAAATTGAAGCTAGAAGACACTACAAACAGTACCCAGTAAATTCATCTGAAATAAATAATATTTTAGGTGGTCACGTTTTAAAAAACACTAAATTAAAAGTGTATGTACATAACCCGGATCAAACATTTTATGTTGAAGTAAGAGAAAAGAATGTTTATATTTTCTCTGATTATATACAAGGTATTGGTGGGTTACCTGTTGGTTCGAGTGGAAAGATTTTGCACTTGCTTAGTGGAGGAATTGATAGTCCTGTAGCGGCCTTGCAACTTATGAAAAGAGGACTGAAAGTTGAATTTCTTAGTTTTATAACCCCACCACACACCGATGAAAAAACAGTAAATAAAATGAAACACTTTGTCCAAGTTTTAAGTAAATATCAAGGCGTGAGTTACTTACATTTAGCTAACTACACACTTTTAATGAATTATTTAGCATTAACTTCGAATCAAAGTTACAAAATAACTTTAATGAGAAGAAGTTTTTATAGAATAGCTGAAATAATTGCAAAAAATAAAGGAATATTAGCTCTTTCGAACGGAGATAATTTAGGTCAAGTGGCTTCACAAACACTTGAATCAATGGCAGTAATTGGCAAAAGTACCGATATGCAAATTCTTCGCCCTCTTTTAAGTTATGATAAGAATGAAATAATCAATATAGCCCGTAAAATAGGTACATATGAAACTTCAATTATTAAAGCGAACGAAACTTGTGAATTATTTGCACCAAAAGAACCAGTTACAAAACCGGATCTTGAAACTGTAATTAAATTAGAGGAAGAATTAGACATGATTAATTCTTTAGAAGAAAAATTAATCAAAGAACAAATACAAAGCATTAAAATTTCATAATAAATTATTTAGTATAATTTATATATTTAGGAGTAAAATGAACAATAATGAATTAATAGAAGCAAGAAGAAAAGCTCTTCAAAATGACTATGAACAAAATCAAAATGAATTAAACAATAAAGACGTTACTGTTAAAATTTCTAAAAAACAAGCTAAAAGTCAATTTGTTAGAGAAAGTAATAAAAGTGAATTACTTTATAAAATTTTAGGAAGTTTATTAGTGATGTCCTTAATAGTTTTAGCATTTGCATTTGTTCATTTCTTCGCTTAATATAGGGGGTATGATGTCAATTAATGTTTTAAAAGAAGTTGCTGATACAGTGATTAACGAAAGTGTTCCTAGTAAAAATATGATGCAAACTACTCTGTTAATTTTACTAATCATTATTACTGTTTTAGTTTCACTAATTTTATTATTAGTAGGTTTACCTAAGTTACTAGAAATCATTAAAACTAAAATGATGAAAAGTAAATATGATAAACTTGGGAGAAGCACCCAAGTAAGACTGATCAATCAACTTAGAGAAGCTGTAGCATTTTTAAGTAAAAATAAGGTTGGTGCACTTGTTACCATTGAAAACAGTGATAATATTGATAACTTGAGAACTGACGGAGTTATTATTAATGCTAATATCTCAAGTTCTTTACTAATTTCAATTTTCAATAAAGAAAGTCCGTTGCATGATGGAGCTGTTGTAATAAGAAACAACAAAATTTATTATGCTTCAACTTTCTATAAAATAACAAGAAAAAGTATGGACAATAAATATGGTTCAAGACATAGAGCTGCTATGGGAATTAGTGAAATTTGTGATGCCACAACTATAGTAGTTTCTGAAGAAACAGGAACTATTTCGATTGCTAAAAATGGTAATATAGTTCCTATTAAACTTGAAGAGTTCCAAGAACAATTAATTAAATATTTAAAAGACTAGATAATACTAGTTTTTTAACCTTAAAAATCATCAAGGAGGTCGTATGGACAATAACATTGATCAAATGTTTGAAGAATTGCGAAAATTAATTAAAAATAAAAGCGTAAAATTATCACGAGAATTCCTTGATGAATACCCGATTGCTTATGTTGCTAGTTGTTTTGAACAACTTTCACTCGAAGATCAATTATTCTACTTAAGAGTCTTAAAAAGAGATGAAGCGGCTGAATTATTCAGCTATTTAGATGATGAAGTAAAGGCAAAATTAGCAATTAGTTTTACTGAAGAATGAGGTATGGAAATTCTTCAAGAACTTCAAAGTGATGAACTTGCCGATGTTATTGAAGATTTACCAGCAAACATTCAAAAAAGAATTCTTTTTGAAACTCCACCTGAAAAAAGAAACTTGATTAATAGTATTTTAAAATATAAAGAAGATCAAGTAGGAAGTATTATGTCAGTTGATATTTCAACAATTAGAGCTGACTATACTTGTAAAAAAGCATTAAGCAAAATTAAACGTGATTATAAAAAGAATAATGCTGAGTTATCTCACTATTTCTTCGTTACAGATGATAAAGGCGTTTTACTTGGTTCAATTTCTCTTGAAGATATTGTTTTTGCTAATGAAAATGAAAAAATTGAATCGCTTTATTCTGCTGTTCCATCAGTTTACGCTCACAACGACACTGAGCATGCATCAAATATTTTCGCTGAGCATGATATGTCATCTCTTCCTGTTGTAACAAGTGATAATCGCCTTGTTGGTATGATTACTTCTGATGATGTTATCGATATCGTTCGTAATTCCGCTACTGAAGATATGTATAAAATGGCCGGAATTACTATAGAAGATAAAGAAGAATCTTATATTAAAACAACTGTTTTAAGTATTGTTAAATCGAGAATTCTTTGATTAATAATTTTAATGATTTCTGCTACTTTAAGCCAATTTATCATTCAAAGTTTTACAGATATTTCTGAAAACTTTATTAAATCTCTTGGTGTAACGCTTTCCACAGCTATTATTGTTTCGTTAATTCCAGTTATTTCTGGAGCTGCTGGAAATGCAGGCTCTCAATCATCTACCACAATTACTCGTTCACTAGCTTTGGGAGAAATTGAATCTAAAGATATTAAAAAGGTTATATTAAAAGAGTTTAATATTTCTGTGATTGTTGGTCTTATCTTATTTTTTGTTAATGTTTTAAGATTAAGTATATATTTCTTAATTTCTGGTGATTTACTTCATGCTGATGAGAGAACTTCGATTATTTTTATGATTTTAGCATCTTCAATAGCTTTATGATTTGTTATTGTTTTAGCTAAATTCCTTGGTACAATTATTCCTATTTTTGCACTGAAACTAAAAAAAGATCCAGCTGTTATGTCAGCACCAATTTTAACAACTTTAACTGATGCTATATCAACCTTGATCTTTTTTGGAATTACAATATTTATTTTCTGAATATCATTTGTAATACTAGTCTAGTCAAAACTCATTTAAGTGAGTTTTTTTATTTTTTAAATGCACTAATGTTATTAAAAATTGAGTAATAAACTAAAACAAGTGAATTTAAACATAATAAATACCCTAAATAATAGTGATCGTTCTTTGGTATTTCAACACTTAAAGATTGTGTATAACTATTATTAAAACTCAAACTATCTATAAATAAGTTAGAAAAGTCAAAATTAAGTTGGTTAAGAGAGTTGATTATAATATTTTGATCCATAAAATCATAATCAACTTCCGGACTAGTTTGGTAGTCGATTTTTTCACTTTGAAGATTGTAAAAAATAACAGATTTATTTTTATCAGTTTCCAAAAACATCTGATAATTTTTATAAATATTACCTGGTATTTCAAATTTATCGAAAAAATTTCTAGGATTTATAAAGTTTAAGTTTGTTGTAAAATCATTGATTATTAAATTCAATGATGGTGAATTAAAAACAATAAAAATAAAATTGAATTCATCCTCTTTTGATAAATTAAAATGTAATTGTGAAGCAACTTGTAAAGGAATATTATTATCGAATTCTTCACTACTTAACATAAATGCATTTTTATAACCTTTAATAAATTCATAAATATCTACTCCTGCGAATGCAAAAAGAAGCAACATAAATTCACTAAAATAAAACAAGTTTTGTGAAAGTTTTGAACTAATAAGTGAAATGTATTTACTGTTCAATGAAAATTCATTAATAAACTTGGTTGAATTTGAAGGTAAAAAAAGATAACTATTTTGCCCAAAGTATTCAAAACCTAATTTATTTGTAAATAAATTCAAAAAGGTTTGAAAACGCTTTACATTTTCATATAAATCAAACTCATTTTTTATGATAATGAAACTGAATTTAGAAACTTTATTCAAAATAAAATTTAATTTATTTTCGTATTTAATTTCATTCTCATCTGAATTAAGAAATATTATTTCTATAGGAGAATTAAATCATTCTTTTGACTTACCATAAACATAATTTTTGATTGTGCCTACAATTTTTTCGATTCTTGAATTAGAATATACCACCAAAGTTTGAGTTTTATTTACTAGTATTTGCTCTAAACAAGAAATGATTTCGTCAATTTTCTTAGTATTAAAATTTGAAGCAATCTCCATAAATTCAAAATATTCACTATTTATAAAGTTTTTGCTTTTGAATTTTGAGTTTGCTTCATTAATTTTATTCATTATTTTAGGATTAAATTCAATATTATTTATTATTCTTGATTTTGATATTTTTATACTCATAAAAACCTATTTCATTAAGACTATGTTTTTTTAATCTATCAAAATGACCAGCAGTTTCTAAAATTTCATGATTGAATGGACTTCTTAAAAAATTTGGGTGATTAGCTTTAAAATTACCAATACCTTTTTTTGATGGATTAACACTCTTAATAATAAAATTGATTATCTCACCAACATTAAATACTTTGTTTAAGTCAATATTTTTTCAATCAGAAATATCAGATAAATAAATTTTGAATGTTCATTGATTCAATGTCTTTACAATTATATAATCATTTTGTATTTCAAAAACTTTGCCATAAGCAACTTCACCAACTTTATATTTCATATAACTATTTTACTCTAATAAATAAAAAAATGGCATAAGCCATTTCTTAGCATCTATAAGCCGCGTTCTGTACCTATAAAATAGGCGTTGACAATTTATCTAGTTATAAACTTCTATATCGGTTCAATTCCCGAATCTAGATTCCTCTACCTTAATTTGAGTTTCTAGCTCATGGAGCTTACCCGTTTCACAATTCTCGTCTCTGTGGTGCTAGTCGTGTAATAAATTACCCCAACCTTATTAGTGTTGGCATGATCACTACAGGCATCGCAGCCTGTGCTAGCGCGGACTTTCCTCTATTATTAAAAAATAATAGCTGTCAACCAATGCTTAAAAATCATACTATTTTTTTAAAAAATTAAAAAAGTCTTTTGTAAATGTCTTCTTCATTTTTCACTACATCAAATTCTGGATTTTGAAGTTCATTCTTAAACATTTCTTCATAAATGTATGGACGAAAATCAAATAAAAATCTTCTGCTAATTCTATATCACTTAATCTTTTCTTTATGCGTTTTAGACTCAATAAATTTTCAATTTGTAATTGTTAAAACTGCGCCATAAACAAGAAAAAACATACCAGCTAATAGTAAAATTAAAGCAAAGATCAATCCAAAATAATCAATGTTTTTATAATCGATTGTTGAACTATTATAAATACCTAATCCAAGACAAATTAGACCTAAAAATACAAATATTAGATAAATTAAAGAGTTATTTCCTTTGGTTGCTTCTTTCATTTTATCTACATAATTCAAGTACTTTTGTTTGTCTGATAATCTAACGAAATTTCTCATAAATTAATTATATTAATTATTTAATTAATTCTTGAGAAATTTCTTGTGAAAGCACATTAATTTTTGTGCTTAGTTGAATTAATTTATTAATTAATTTTTCTAAAGTGTTTTGATTGTATATTGAAACAAAATTTTCAACCGCATTTTGTAAATTAGCCAATTTTTCTAACTGCACATCATTCAACGAATCACTAAATTTATCAAAATGAATTTTTCTTAAATTATTTTTTATAGCTAAGTCGATATCTTTAATTAGATTTATTAAACCGTGACTGTGGTTTTCTTGTTCATCTACATCAATGTGTTTATGTTCATGATTGTTCTCATCATGTTCTTCGTCACCTAATTGTGTTTCTTCATAATAATGTTTGTCAAAAACATAATTTTCATATGTTTTCGAAATTTTCAAGCTGTGATTTTGAATATCTTCATTTTTAGGTTCTTGATTTGAATTTATTTTATTTATAAAAGTATCGAAATTGGCATTTTTATTAAATTCTAAAATGTTTTTAATTTGAATTAAAATATTTTCTCTGTTATGTTGAATTAGGTGCAGAACTTCAGTGTATAGTTCTTGTTTAAATTCGTTAAATTTTTCGTTTTTGTATAATTCACCAAGTGAATTTCTAAATTCTGTATACGCGTTAAAAATATTATTGTTGTTTTTATTTAATTGTTGATTAAAATCATTTTCAAATAAAAATTCTTCAACATTTTTTATAGATGAAGTCAAATCATTATTTTCATTAATTATTTGATTCAATAAATTGTTAAATTCGTTAACAGTATCCTTTAATTCTTGATTTTTATTTATTATTGTTGGTGGAACATTGTCAACCTTATCTGTTTTTCCTTGTGTGCAACTCATTGATAAGAGAGGTGTTAAGGATAAAGTCAAAGTTCCTAAACATATCAATTTACTTATTTTTTTCATGGATTTATTATACCATTATATTACATTTTGGTAATATATTTATTTCAAGTTTTAATTATATTTATCCATGATATTTTTAGGTAAATTAGATTGTAAATTAAATCACAAAAGTTAAATGATGATAACAGAAAAAATTAAGTAAAATCATTGCATATGATAATATATAAAAAATAAAAATCAGGAGCGATTAAAAATCAATTCCTGAATTAAATTATTTAATAGAACCAACTGGGAAAAGTTTACGAAATACAAATCTCACAAGTGTTCCAGCAACAAGAATTTGAAATGGGAATGCCATTAAAAAGTTCTTTCACACTGTGTTAATATATATGAAAAATAAATTTTTTCAGTCATTTGTCGCAACACAAGCAACAATAGAACCATAAAACGACATAATTAAAACCATAAACACCACCATAACACCAGAAATAGCTAAAACTTTAACTATTGTTGGAGATTGGGGTTTTATTTTTATTCACTTAAAGGCAATAAATTTAGCTGTTCTTGATACGAATAATAAATCACAGCATAGTGCAACAATATAAGTGAGTGGAAAACCTAATCAACCTTCAGTAAAAATAGATGTATCAAATTTTAAGGTTCTAGTAAAAACATTGTAAAAAGACATTCATAAAACCATTACAAAACACATCATAACTGTGTAAATTAAACTTTCACGTTTATTTTGAGGCATATTTTCTCCTTAAATATTTAATATTTTTATACTAATTTAACTATAAAATAAATTAATAAGTTAAATTAACAATCCTTGTGCAAGTGTTAATAACTTATTAAAATTTTATTATTTAAATCTAAAAAATGCATTACTATGAAGAAAAACAATAAGGAAACTATTTCTTTAAAATGTACAGCCATTATTGTTTTTTGATATTTTTTTATCTTAAAAATGAATCACTTACCTATAAAAATCGATTTCATTAAAATAACTATTATGGTAAAATAAAAAAGTATTAAATATATTTAATACTAATTAAAATTTGAATTAAACCAAATTGCTTTTATGGATTCGCATGGGTGTGCTTTTTTAAAGTGCTAGGCGTTAGAAGTAAAAGTTAAACTAACAAACTAAAAAATGGAGAAAAATGACAAATAAAGTAGAAAAAGTTGAAAAACAACCAAAAAATCCTATTGTATCAAAGGATAAATTATTAGAAGCAGGTGCATACTTTGGACACAAAGCACATGCTTGAAACCCTAAAATGAAAGATTACATTGTACCTAACAAAAAAAATAAAGGTGCACACATCATTGATATTACTAAAACACAAAAATATCTTGAATTTGCTTACTCGCTTGTAAATAAATTAGCAAGTAAAAAAGCTTCTTTCATTTTTGTAGGAACAAAAAAACAAGCTCAAAGTGCTGTTAAAGAAGCTGCTGAAAGATCAAACTCATTATACGTAACAGAAAGATGATTAGGTGGAACATTAACAAATAATCAAACAATTATGTCACGTGTTAAAAAAATGGAAGAACTTGAAGCTAAAGCTAAAAATGAATTCAAAGGATACACTAAAAAAGAAGCTATTCTTTTCCAAAAAGAATTAGATAAATTACACAAAAACCTTGATGGAATTCGTTCAATGAAACGTTTACCACAAGTTATGATTGTTGCTGATCCTAATGAAGATGCAATTGCAGTTAAAGAAGCTAAAAGAAAAGGTATCAAAGTTATCGCTATTTTAGATACAAATGCAGATCCAGATTTTGTTGATTTTGGAATTCCTGCTAATGATGATTCTGCAAAATGTATCTCATTAATTATGACAATTCTTGCTGATGCTATTGTTAAAGCTCAAGGTGGTAAAGAATTATTTGCTTACCAACCAGATGAAAAAATTGTTTTACCAGAATTCCAAGGAGTTCAAAGAAAACAACCTTTACAATCTCAACCAAGAAGAGTTAAATCACAAACTGAAGAATCAAGAGGGGAATAATTATGTCAAACATTAACCTAATTAAAGAATTAAGAGAAAGAACAAACTCTGGATTATCAGATTGTAAAAAAGCTTTAGAAGCAACAAATTGAGATGTTGAAGCTGCTATTGAATGATTACGTGAAAACGGAATCGCTAAAGCTGCTAAAAAAGCAGGAAGAATTGCTGCTGAAGGTTTAGTAGCTATTGTTGGTGATGAAAAATCAGCAGTTATGATCGAAGTTAATAGTGAAACTGACTTCGTTGCTCAAAATGAAAACTTCAAGAATTTATTGAATGAAGTTGCTAATGGTTTATTCAAATCAAATGCAAATACACTTGAAGAAGCAGAACAAGTTGTTCTTGAAAGTGGTGTTACAGTATCTGAAGCTTGTACACAAGCTACAGCAACAATCGGTGAAAAAATTTCACTTCGTCGTTTTGTGAGAGTTGTTGCTGGTGCAAACCAAGTTTTAGGTCTTTACCTTCACACTAATGGACGTATTGGTTCAATTACTGTAGTTGAAGGTTCAAACTCAGAAGTTGCAAGAAATGTTGCAATGCACTCTGCTGCTATGAACCCAGAATTCGTTTTAGTTGAAAACATTCCTGCTGAAAGAATGGAACAAATTAAAGCTGGTTTTGTTGAACCTGCTAACTTTGCAAGTAAACCTGAAAAAATTAGAGAAAAAATTGTTGAAGGTTGATTAGACAAACAATTATCTGAAATTACATTAGTTAAACAACCATTTGTAATGGATGATGGTGTTTCAGTTGAAAAATACTTAGCAAACGCACAATCTAAATTAGTTAGTGCAGTAAGATTTGAAGTTGGTGAAGGAATCCAAAAAGTTGAATCAAACTTTGCCGATGAAGTTATGTCTGTAGTTAAAGGTAACTAATAATTAAAAATATAATGAAGCTTAATGCTTCATTTTTGTTTTAAATAAAAAAATAGCGCTTAAACGCTAAACGAAGTGTCAGACAAAGTAATTACACATTAATAAATTTTTGATCCTTAGTAGTTATTGTTTGGTTATCTGGTATATATTTATCGGCCTTGAGAGATAAATTGTATTTTTTTCTTAGTTTAAGAATTTCTTCCAATTCTGTTGAATCATGATGCAAATCAAGTGCTTCCTGATTTTTTCATCTATCAATTAGTATAATGGTTTCTTTATCATCATAAGACTCATAATATTGATATTGTAAATTACCCTCTTTACTTCTTATTCTTCCTACAATTCCGCTTTCAGTCATTTCTTTAGCAAACTTTAAAGCATCGCCATTTTTACCTGTATAGTGAATAATAAAAGTTAGTTCCATATTTAATTCTCCTATATTTTTATATCAAAAAAAGTATATCTTATTGGTCTACCACCATAATAATCATTATATATTATATTATTAGTTTGATTATTTTCAGTTATTTCAGAGAATGTAATTGTATTTTTAACATACTGTCTAATATCAAAAAAGCCATTTTTATCCTTACTGAAGAAAACCTTTGGGTAAATATATAAATAAGAAAATAATTCAACTTCATCCTTTTTTGGTTCTTCAGCTTTAGTTGGTTCGTGCAACTCAGAAAGGTCGCTTCCTTTTCAAATAGCAAGTTTATTTTTAAATTTAGTTAACTCAGATGAATAATTATCAAATTCAACCCTATATTCACTTAAATTTTCTAAATTATTGATTTTTGACTTGTATAAATCATGTACTGGTTTAAATCTATTAAATATGTCTAATAATTCATTTTTTCTATCAGATTCATCATCAATAGAATTTATTAGATTACTTATTTGATCAATAAAATCCTCTCCATCATTATTTATTATATTTTCGAATTCTCACGAGTAATTATCAATGTATTTAGTGATGTTTAGATTAATTATAAAGCCTTCATTTGTTAATAAATAAAATTGATAGGTTTCAGAATAATCCTTTTCTATCTCTATTTTGTAGGTAAAATCTATAAAAATATTAGATTTAGGAGTATAGAATAAACCTAATTCCATACCTGATTTCTTAGCTTCCAATGAACTTTCTTCAGTTGAAGACACAAACTGATCAAATACTGGAAAACTAACAAACTCAATTTTTGCAATATTAAAAAGTAGCCAAAGTCAATTTTTTGTTTTAGCTTCTTCAACGTTTTTTATTGAATCACTAAGTAAATATGGTCTTTTTGATAAGAACCCACCATCATGACCGAAACTGAGCGAAATATTGTTAGAAAATATTAAACTTTTTTTAATTTGGTTTAAGTAATTTTTGTTTTTATTTAATTCTAGTTGATTATTGATAAAATCTTGTTTGTCATTACTATCTTTATAAATTAAATTTAATATTTTTTCAATAACTTCTTGATTGAGAAAGTTTTCTCAATTTTGATTTAATTTATACTCTTCTGTGTACAGTTTTTGTTTTATGTTTTTGTGTGCTTCATTGTTATCTTGACAACTAACCGTACTTATAGGAATCAAACTGAATAAAGGCAAAACAAATAATAATTTCTTAAATCTCATAATTGTCCTTAATTTTTAATATTATTTTTGAAGGAACACCATATCTAAGTTTTTTAACCAAATCAGATTCAAAACGATCATAACCAATTTGATCACCATGTACATAAGCTGAGTGTAAGATATTTGATATTAGCTTAATAGAAATGTTGTTAGTTTTTGAAAATGAAAAATATCAAATTCATGGTTCTATTTCTAATTTATTGTTTTTTGTTGAATTTTTATCAATTTTAATTCTAAAAATAATTTTACCTTTCGAAAGATAGAAAATATAATTGCTATAACTTTCTGCAGATTCTTCTCCTTCTTCAAGTTTATCTAATAACGAAGATGTTAATCAAGTATCATCAGGCAGTTTTAAGTTCTTTAATGATTCTAAAAATTCTTCTGAATGAGATGAATTTAAGTCTTGATTTTCAGGAATAGTTAATCAATCATAAAAATGAACATAAAAAATATTTAGATTTTTTAATATAAAATACCAATTCTCCGAGTAGAAGGGAAAAATGTTTTTTTCATAAAATTCTATTTCTTTCTTTTTTTGTTCATTTGGATCGCTAATTAAACCTATTTCATTTTGACATTGTTCAAACATAAATTTCAATTTTTTTAGTTGTTCATTTTGATAATTTTTATTATTTTGATTATTCAAAAATTCTGTTTTTTGAACTATATTATCAGCAAAAACCTTATCTAATAAGTCATTTAAAATCTTTTCAGTTCTTTTAACTTCTAAATTATCTTCCTTTTCAATATAGTCAAATTTATTATCTACTATTTTACTAAGTGAATTTCTAATTTCATTTCCTGAATCTTTGCATGAAGATAAAAAAACAACACTAAATAAACTTAACAATGTGGTTAAAATTTTGTATTTCCTACTCATTTATAGCCTTTCATGTATATCTATATATTCTATTTTTTTTGAATTTTTCTTCAGTTAGTAGTCTTTTTAATGTTGTTTTTTGAATGTCGGAATATGTATAACTAAAATTTTTATATTGATTTAAATCATTGAATTTATAATAACTTTTTGTAGAATCATACTCTTCTCCAAAATATTCATTGTATTCGATATCGTTATTAATCAGTATGTTTTTGGATAAATTATTTTCTTTTTCCAGATTTATTAATTTATTCTTGAATTCATTTATATTTTCTGTATCCGGAGAATAAAATAAATCAGGAATTAAAGTGACGAATTTATTATTTTGATAAGTATAAGTTAAAATTTTAATAGCCTTATTTGAATCATAAATTAAATAATTAGCAACTTTATTTTCAAATTTGTCGTAATCATCTTTTTCAAGTGGGATTTGTAATAAATCAACAACATCTTTGTTTTTAATAGAAATACTTAAACTAGGATTAAATTGATCGACACTTCTAATAATATTTTCAAAGTAATTATCATTTTCATCATCAAATTTTGATCCATAAGGATTAAAAACAAATTGAAAATCCTGAATGTTATCCAAAATTCATAATCAGTTTTGAGTTATGTTTTTTTCTAATATTTTATAACTTGTTTCAACTAAATTTCTATAATCACTTTGTGTGTTTATCAGATAAGGTCTTAAAGGATTAAATCAAACCAAAGCTGATTTTAATTCTTGTTTTTTATTGTAAATTATTTTAGATTGGTTGTATATGAACTCTTTTTTTTGGGTTATGTTTTCAAACTGAAAATCAATTATTTGCTGTATAAATTTATTATCAGAAATAAATTTATTCTTTTGATCTCCTATTTTTTGAAAATTAATTTTTTCGGAATTATTCGTGCAACTAAGGGTCGTTGTCGAGAGAGAAACTAGTGTAAAAAATATCAATTTATTTTTGAATAATTTTTTCATAATATATATCTTCAAGAGGTTTATATTTTATTCCGTTATAAATTAATTTACCTTTATGTATTAGAGTTAAACTATCAACGAATTGGTCAATTTCGGCTAAAATGTGACTACTTATTAAAATTGTTTTTCCTTCTTTGTTTAGTGAATTTAATAAATTAAACAATTCAAATCTACCTGTTGGATCTAAATTAGCTGCCGGTTCATCTAAAATAATTAATTCTGGATTGTGAATTAGAGCTTGGATTAATAATACTTTTTTCTTTTGACCAGATGAGAAAAATGATGGTTTTTTATTCCTTAAGTCTTCAATATCAAATTTTTTTAGTAGTTCTGAAATTTTATTATCAGCTTCGGTTTTCGATAAATTATTTAATAAAGCGAGTGATTTCAGATATTCATAAACAGTGATTTCCTTCGGAAATTGAGCTTTTTCAGGAACATAACCTATATTTGATTTGCTTTCTGATATTTTATTATTTATATTTTTTATCAAAATTTCACCACTAAAATTAAAAGTTGCACCAATTATCGATTTAATTGTTGTTGTTTTTCCTGCTCCATTTTCACCTATAAAAGCATGAAATGAACCAGATTTAACTTCAAAACTTAAGTCTTTAACACCATAACCATTTTTATCATACAGTCTTGTCAAATTACTTACTTTTAATATAGTTTCTTTCATTATTTATAGTCCTTTCTATAATATAAAAATCCATTAAGTGATAATAATAAAATACTTAAGCTAGTTCAAATCAATGGGTAAAAAGCTTTATTTACAATTTTTTTATCTCTCTGAATTGAATAAACTTCATTTATAGCCTGAAATATGAAATTATCTGATTTTTCTAATTCATATCTAAAAACTATTTTTTTCTCGCCATTAGGATATGTTTTAACAACTTCTTTGGTACTATAGGACTCAAAACCACCTATTTTATAAACGAATTGGTCGATTTTTATTTCATATTGTCCAGGACTGTAATATTTTAGGGGATCATCATTTAATAAAAGAGAAGTTAGTAAAATTGAATCATTTTTACTAAAATAAAGATAATACATAAGGGAAATGGAAAAATAAATTTTTCTCTCTATTTCTGAAGAAATTTTTTTATTTCTAACAGCGTTCTCATCAAAAAGAGTTATTTCTTTGCTAGAAAAGTTAAAAAGTCATGAATCATCATTGTTTAATTCATTTTCAATTTCTCTTATAATTGAACTTTTAATTACTTTAGGGTCATTGATTCTATTATTTGTTACTTGCTCATTTATTTTTTCAAAAAATGATTTAGCAAAATCATTAAAATCGTTATTTTTTAATAATTGTTCAATATTTTCTCAATATATTTTTCCAATTAAATTATTAGGATTAGAATAAGAAAACTCATCTTCAGGAAAGTCAATATCAATTTTATCTGCATTATTTCTAACATAAATAATGTTTCTATTTATTAGATCATTATTTATCTTCGAATTCGATTTCAACAATGAAGGAATAATGAATGAATTATCATTATTTTCAGAAATTTTAAGTTTTAATAAATCTGCATTATCAACTAATTTATACGAAAAAGAAAGACTATCATTATCTTTGTAGTATAAAATTGAATTATCAAATGATTTTTCATTATTTTTTATTAGTGATAGTATATCAATATCTTTTGTATTAAAAGAATTTACAAGTTGATATGGAATGAATAATCATGAAGAAATTTGTCATTCTTTTGCAGCGTTTTTTGAATATTCACTCACTAAATTTATGTAATCTTTTTGGTATGGATCAAAATCTATTTTTTTAAAATCACCATTAGGAATAATGTAATAATTATCTTTTTCATCGTTTAGAAAGAAAGTCACAACATCCGCTTCATTTTTTGAATGATGATATTCATATTTAGTTTTTAATAATTCGTCGCTAATTTTTCTTGAAGAACGTACTATTGTTCTTATCATAATACCAGCCAAAAAAGGACTAGCTGTCATGAGGATTGGTAAAATCATAGCCACTTTTTGGGTAAATTTTAACGAAATTAAACTTGATATGATACCAAAAATAATATAAGCAAAAAATACACTTAAAATCATCATTAATGAAAATAGAAAATAATTCAATTCTGTAATTTTTGATAAGAATCCAACAGTTCATGAAACTCAATTTATTAGTGATCAAGCAAAACCTATTAAAACAAAAACTAAAGTTTTACTTAATATCATTTTCTTTCTTGATATGGGTTTGGAAAATAGAATTAAATCAGTTCCATTTTTTTCTAAATCGCTAAAAATATTTAATGATTTGAGACAACCATAAAAAACACTAGCGATAAGATTCACAAATAAAAGTGAAAAAAAGAAAACAGGATAATGATATTCTCTAAAACTAATTACATTTAGAATTAATCCGATAAATAAATTTAATGTAATTATTATCGATGGTAATATATAGGTGTTTTTCTTTTTTGAAGTCATTTTCAACATAAAAATAAAATAATTTTTCATATTCCTCCAATATTTCAGCACAATAATTATATATTATATATTACACTTTAGTAATATATTTTAAATAAAATGAAAGTTATAAGCAAGCTTATAACTTGTGTTATTATTTTTCATCAGGTCTAGAAAAAACATAATGTCCAGTTTCTGTTACTAAAACATCATCTTCAATTCTAGCTCCACCAAGACCTTCAATGTAAATTCCAGGTTCAACTGTAATAATCATTCCAGGTTCAAGTATTGTTTCAGATAATTTTGAAACGCTTGGCAGTTCATGAACATCAATTCCTAATCCATGTCCAGTTGAGTGAACAAAATATTTTCCATATCCCTTAGATTCAATGTAATCTCTACATACTTTATCAACTTCTGATGCTTTAATTCCAGGTTTTACATGCGCTCTACCAAGTCTAGCAGCTTCTTTAACAATGTTTAGAATTTCTAACATTTTAGGATCTTTAACATTTTCTTCACCACCAAGAATTGAAGTTCTTGTAATGTCTGCTGAGTATCCTTTATATAAGGCACCAAAATCAACTTTTAGTAATGAACCAAACTCTAATTTTTTATCAGTAGGATGGTGATGTGGTTCAGCGGATGAAGCTCCGGCAGCTATAATTTCATCAAAACTTTCCTTTTCAGCACCGTTTAATTTAAGAAGGTAATTTAATTTGGCAGCAACTTCTTTTTCAGTCATCCCTGGTTGAACTCATTGCATAAGTTGTTCGTAAGATTTTAACGAAATATCAATAGTTTTTTGCATTAGTTCTAATTCATGCTCACTCTTATTGATTCTCAATTGCTGTGCATTAATTCAAGTTACTTTTTCTGGATTAATTAATTTATTTAATCAATTTTCTGTTGCTTTAGTTAAATAGTTTTCATCATAAGCAACATGTTTATATTGTTTTTGTTCAAAAAAGTCTCTTAAGGTTGTCCCAACCATTAATTTAACTTCTACATTTTTAGCATTTTTTGAAACATATTCAATATATCTACCATCAACAAATAAATAAGCTTTGTTTCTTTCAATAATGATAACACCATCAGTTGTTTGAACACCAGCATATCATAATCTAGTTTGTGGTGCTTCAGAAACATAAGCGTCGATTTTTTTAGTTTCAAATAATTGTTCTAATTTACTTCTATTCATTTTTCTCCTTAACTAAATTAAATTATAAATTAATTTAAAAATAAAAAAGAGCAGAGCTCTAATTATTTCTTTTCTTTGTGTGTTGTGTGTGCATTACATTTTGAGCAGTGTTTTTTTAACTCAACTTTTTCTGGGTGAGCTTTTTTATTTTTTTTGCTAATGTAATTTTCCATTTTGCACTCTGTGCATTGGAATGTAAAACCTTCTCTAGGCATTTTTTACTCCTTTTTAAATATATTTAAAATAGTACTTGTGTAATTATATAATAATTTCTTTTTTTAAGTTGTTTATTTTTCTAAAATTAGTAAAAATAATAAAAAATGAAGAAATTATCTTCATTTCGGTCTAGCTTCCTAGAAATGGAGCGAGTGAAGGGAATCGAACCCTCATAGTCAGCTTGGAAGGCTGAAGTTCTGCCATTAAACTACACTCGCGTTTATTGCTAACTAATTATAACACTAAAATTTATTTTTCAAAAATATTTTTTAGATTTTTTTTATTTTTTATAAAAGACCACTAGACACAACACTTCCTGATGTGGCTGCTGCAATTACGCCCTGACCAAGTTACTGGGTTATTGTTCTAATGGCTATGTTATTATATATGAAATTATGAATAATTAAAGAAAATAATTGATATCGCAATAATTTAACGTTTTAAATGAAAAAATAATGCAAAATGTGGAAATTAATTTTCATTTTATGGTATCATATATTTATGAAAACAATTTCTTACAAAGATATTTCGAAAATGGCGCAAGTTTCCATTTCAACAGTTAGTAGATATTATAACAATGGTTATGTTTCTAAAAAAACAAAAGAAAGAATTGATAAAGTAGTCAAACAATTTGAGTATTACCCAAACCATGGAGCAAGATTAATTAGAGGAAGAGACAATTCTATTTTTGTAATTATACCTGAATGACCTCAAAATAGTGTAAAAGACATTTGTAATGGTATTATTCAAGCAGCTAGAATCCATAAAAGAAAAGTTAATATAACTTACTCTGAAAAAGGAGTAAAAGAATATATTGAAACAGTTAGATTTGTGCTTTCTTGAAGACCGAATTCAATAGTTTTATTTTTACCTGAAATTAATGAAGAATTAATTGAGTTTATCAAAACTATTGAAGATACATCAATCGTAATTTTTGGATATGATGTTGATGATTTATGTTGAGTAAAAATTGATGAAACACACGCTTTTTATCTTTTAACACACAAATTCTATAATTCAGTAATTGACAATCAAAAAATGGTATTTGTAAATGACCCAAAATTAAACAAATCTACTTCAGATGACAGAATTGCTGGATTCAAACATGCATGCAATGAACTAAAAATTCAATATGAAATTGTGGATTTAAATTCAAGAGATAAAGTTGCTATTAACAATTTTAATAAACACACAAGAAAAAACAATATTTCAAATATTGTATGTTCAACACATGAATTATTTATCGCTCTTAGTGTTTTAGGAGATAAATCACTTAGATTAACAGATATTGGTTACCAGTCAATTTATGACCATATGAATTCATATAGATCAAAAATATTTATTGACTATGCTAATATAGGTATTGAAATTGAAAATATTCTATGAGTTCATAACATCAATAAAACTCCAACATCTAAATTAATTAAACCATCTATAATTCAAAAGTAACAGTTTATCTTTTATTAAACTGTTTTTTATTTTATTAAAGGAGAAAAAATGATAAAACTAGGAAGTCATATTTCATTTAAGTCACCAAATTATCTTGTTGGTGCAGTTGAAGAAAGTTTGGCTAACAAAGCTAATTGTATGATGATATATTTAGGAGCACCTCAAACTACAAAAAGAGTCAGTCCAGAAAAATATTTAATTGAAAAATATAATCAATTCTTTAAAGAATTGATCAAACCAGAAGATATTATTGTTCATGCTCCTTATATAACGAATGCCGCAAATCCAGAAAAGTATAAATTCGCTGTTGATTTTTTGATTCAAGAAATAGAGAGAATGAATTTGATTGGTGCAAAATATCTTGTATTGCATCCTGGAGCTTACACAACTTTTGATCCAAAAACATCATTAGATACCCTTGTTGCAAGTTTAAAATACATAATTTCAAAAACTAAAGATGTTGTTATTTGCATAGAAACAATGTCTGGTAAAGGTAGTGAGATTGGAATTAATTATGAACAAATAATGTATTTAATAGAAAATGTTAATGATGAAAGAGTACAAGTTTGCTTAGATACTTGCCATGTTTGAGATGCTGGATATAATTTACAAGATTATGATAATTTTAAAAACGAGTTGAAAAATTCTGGCGTATACAAATATATCAAGGTCATTCACTTAAATGATTCTAAAAATGATTTAAATTCTCATAAAGATAGACACGAAAATATTGGAAAAGGTAAGATTGGTTTCGATACTTTGTATAAAATTGTTCATGATCCTGATTTTTATAATATTCCTATTATTTTAGAAACACCTTGAGTTGATAATAAACCAATTTATGATCAAGAAATTAAGAAATTACTTAATGAATAATTAAAAAAGTGCAATTTAACGCATTTTTTTGAGCAAAAAAACACAATTTTAATAAAGTTTATTTAATTATTCGCATATTAAAAAAATGTGCTACAATATTAATGCGTGGTCGCGTAGCTCAGCTGGATAGAGCACGAGCCTTCTAAGCTTGTTGTCGGAGGTTCGAATCCTCTCGTGATCGCCATTTTTTTATTTTAAATTTTTATGTAATGATTAAAATTTAATAACAAAAGATTAAAAAACACTACTTATGTAGTGTTTTGTGTATTAATTTGATTTATTTAATGCTAATTGAACTAAAGTTTTCATCATAGGTGCAAAAGGTCTTCCACCAATATCAGCTGTACCAGCAATATCTAAGTGAATGTACTCAACATTTTCAGTGAATTCTTTTAAGAACATAGCAGCACTTGAAGAACCAGCTCCAGCTCCTGAAAGATCTGTGTTTTTTAAGTCAGCAACATGTGAGTTTCTGATTTCTCTTGCAAATTCTTCATCAAGAGGCATTCTTCAAACTAATTCATTTTGTTGTTGAGCAGCTTTACTCAATTCATCTCAAGCTTGTTCAGTTGTTGTTCAAACCCCTGTATATGTTGAACCTAAAGCAACAACAATAGCACCAGTTAATGTAGCAACATCAACTAATCTTGTAGCTTTCAAATTTCTTACAGCATATGTTAAACCATCAGCCATAACTAAACGACCTTCGGCATCAGTGTTGTTAATTTCAACACTTTTTCCATTCATACTTGTTCAAACTGAATCAGGTAATGAAGCATCTCCATTAACTCTGTTATCAGTGATACATAAAACAGCAGCAACATTAACTTTAGGTTGTAATTCTGCGATAGCACCAAGAGCATTACCAACGATAGCAGCTCCTGACATGTCGAATTTCATTCCTAACATACTTCTACCAGGTTTTAAACTATATCCACCTGAATCAAATGTTATTCCTTTTCCGACATAAACTGTTTTTTCGTTTGATTCTGGATTTCCATTATATTCAACAACAACAACCCTTGGTTCATAAACACTTCCTCTATTTACAGAAAGTAATAATCCCATTTTTTGTTCTTCTATTTGTTTTTTATTTAATACTGTAATTTTTAAGTTCTTGTTTTGTGATAATTTTTCAAATACTTTATCAGCCATTCATTCAGAATTACAGATATTTGGAGGTGTGATTTGAAGTTCTCTTGTGAAGTTTAGGTATTCTGATAACACTAATGTTTTATTTAATTCAGCAGAATATTCAGATTCATTTGCTAATGAAACTAAGTGTAATTTAACTTCTTCATCTTTTTTATTTGTCTTAGCATTTCAAAGTTCTGCTCTAACAAAGTTAATTCCACCAACAAAAGCTCTAACTACTTCAGAAATGCTTAATTGTTCTGTAACAAAAGTATCTAAATCAATTTGTGTTTCAACAGTACTTGATAAAGCGATTTTTTTAGCAAAATCGTTTACTGTTTTAAAGTCTAATTTAGATTTTTCATCTAAATAAACATAAGCTAAATCATCTGAAAAGTAGTTTGTAACTACTGATTTTTTTTGTTCAAGATTTTTAGGTAATTCATCACCTTTGAAAACTGCTTTAAGAGTTAAAACGTTAGTCAATTTCTCTTTTTGTATATTTTTAATCATTTCATTCCCTTCTTTTATAATAACATTACAATTTTACCTTTTTAAATAAAAATTAACTCAAATAGTTATTATATTTAAATTGAATTCCTTCAATTATTAAGTTTCTTTTGAATGAAGAATACAAATCAATTTCTTCATCCTCTCTAACGAACTTCTTTTCAACTTCATTTAATGATTTTAAAAAACTTTTGAAATCCAGTTTTGATAATTCAAAATTAATTTCTTGTGTTGTTGAAAAATCTTTGATATCACCATTATTTTTCATTGGAATTAAAGATTCTTCAAAAAGACTTTGTTTTTTAATATATTTCTTGATACAACTTAGCGAAGAATATTTAACAGCTCCCATTATATATTGTTCAACATTCTCAATATTTAATTCTTTACTTTCGATAATTTTTAAGTAAACTGAATATACAATTTCACTTAATAAATATTCCTTATATTTTGAAATAAAGAAGAATTTTATACTTCATAAGTTTATATTTTTTATTATGAGTTTTTTATACTTTTTCTCTAAAAAGTTTATTAAAAAACTATCACTAATCTTATTGATGTTGGTTAAATTAAAGTATTCCAATATTTTTATGTGTATTGAATTTTTGTTGTTTTTATCCATTTTGTTTTTTTACAATTTCAAAAAGCAAAATACCTGTGGCAACTGAAACATTCAATGATTGTACCGTTCCATATTGATTAATATGAATTAACTGATCAGCTTGCTTTATAGTTGTTTTTGAAGAACCACTTCCTTCATTACCAACAACTAAAGCAGTTGGTATATTGTACTCGATATCATTGTATGATACAGAGTTTTGTTCTAATGCTGAAACATAAATTCAAAAGCCATCATTTTTAAGTTTCTCAATTGTGGATTGAATGCTATTAACTCTAAATATTTTCATATTTATAAAACCACCTGAAGACGTTTTAAGAGCTGTAGAATTAACTTCAACACTTCTATCTTTTGGGATAATAACGTGTTTAACACCGGCTGCATTAGCAGTACGAATTATCGCCCCAAAATTATGCGGATCTTGTATATGGTCTAAAATTAATATTAAGTTAGGTTTATCTTTAATTAATTCATCATAATTAGAATAATTAAATTCATTTAATTCAGCAATAAAACCTTGATGATTTTCGCTTGTCAATAAATCTAAAGTTTGTTTATCAACCACTTGGTATTTAATATTTCTTTCAACTAGCAACTCCTCATTTTTATTATTTTGTAGTCAAACTTTTTTAATTGGTCAGCCATTATTTATAGCATCCAAAACAGAGTTTTTACCACACACTAATAATTTTGACATATTAGGAGTTTTTTTGAGTTCTTTTTTATTTTTAGGCTTGTTAAATTTATTGTCTTGTTTATTCATTTTTGTTCTCTCCTAAAAATTTTTTATACTAGCAAAATTAGATTAATTCATTTGTGTATAAAACTTCTCTTAATTTATCGGCTTCATTATAATTTTTTTGAGCTAATTTTTCTTTTCAACTAAAATAAATATTTTTATAAAAATCTAAATTTTCAATCTCTGTATCAAATCCTAAAGTTTTGAAAATTTCAATTAATGTCAACACGTCATTAGTATTATTTTGTTTATTAATATTTTTAATTAATTCATTTATTTTTCTTGTTGCGATTGCAAAATTATTGTTATAAATATCATTAAAAATTTCTTCTGCAATTTGTTTTTGAACACTTCCATCTGTTTGATTACTGTTTACATGATAGCTAAACAAAATTTTTCTAAATT
Source organism: Mycoplasma anserisalpingitidis (assembly GCF_007859615.1). Classification (GTDB taxonomy): domain Bacteria; phylum Bacillota_I; class Bacilli_A; order Mycoplasmatales; family Metamycoplasmataceae; genus Mycoplasmopsis; species Mycoplasmopsis anserisalpingitidis. The sequence goes on from NZ_CP042295.1 coordinate 57,479, forward strand.
TATTTAATATTACTTTTGAATTATGAATTGTTTCATCATTGAAATCTAAATCACCGGCAATTTGTGTATTTAAAATCATCATACGATAAATATCCGATCTGTATTTGTCTAAAAACTCAGAAGCTAAAATGAAATTATTTAATGATTTAGACATTTTTTCACCATTAATTTTTAACATCCCTGTTCTAATTCATTTCTTAGCAAGATCCCTTTTGAATAGTGAATGATGTTGAATGTTTTCATTTTCATGATGAGGGAAAATAAGTTCAATTCCACCACCATGAATATCAACACCTTCACTTCCAAAGTGTTTGTAAATTAGTACACAACATTCTGTGTGTCAACCAGGTCTACCTTTTCCAAATTTTGAATTGTACTTAATACCTAAATCAGTTTTTTTTCATAATGCAAAATCAGCTGGATTATTTTTGTTGTTTATGTTATTTTCATCTTCAAATTGCATTTTTTCTATATTTTGATTTGATATAGAACCATAGTGATTTTTATTTTTTTCAACATCAAAGTAAACATTGTTATATTTATCTAGATAAGCATTTTTAGTGTCAACTAATTTTTCTATATATTCATTAATCAAATCAAGATTATCGGTTACATATTCAAATTTATCAACTGAAACAATATTGAATTTTTTGAGCAATTCAATATATTCACTTGCATACTTAGAAGATATCACAGTTTCACTTACTTTTTCTTCAATTGCTCTTTTTATGATCTTGTCATCAATATCAGTGATATTATGTACAAAATAAAATTGTTCACCAATTTTCTTTCCAGCCCTAATTATAATATCAAAAGTTAAAATTGGGCGAATATTTCCGATATGTACTGAGTTATAAACAGTAGGTCCACAAACATATATTTTTTGCATAACATATATATTTTATATAAAAAAGAATAAAATAAGTTAAAATATAAAAAATATATTTAAAAGAGGTAAAAAATGATCAATATCAACGCTAAAATTAAAGAAATTTTAATCAATATTATTGCTGATTTTCAGAATGAAAATGTTGTGTCTAACGAGTTGAATTTAGCTGAACTAAATTTCACTTTAGCTGAACCCAACATCCAAAAAGATGAACAAACTAAATACAATTATGCAACAAATATTGCTATGGTTGTAAAAAGATTTTCATCTAAAAATCCAATGGAATTAGCAGAATTAATCCAACAAAAATTAATTTCTAATGAATTAATTGAATGTGTTGATGTTGCTAGACCAGGTTTTATAAATATTGTTTTATCCAATAAAGCGTTTTTAAATGTTTTGAATAATGTGATCGATAGTAAAAACAATTATGGAACAAAACTTTTTGATGTTAAAGACAAATACATCGTTGAATTTGTTTCAGCAAATCCAACTGGATTTCTTCACGTTGGACATGCTAGAGGTGCTATCATTGGTGATACTTTAGTAAGAATTCTTAGACATGTTGGTTTTAATGTTACTGCTGAATATTATGTTAATGACGCAGGAAATCAAATTAATGTTTTAATTGAATCAACTAAAGTAAGATACTTTAATCTCTTTGATGTAGAAATGCAAATGCCAGAAGATTGTTACCGTGGTTTAGATATTATTTGGCTTGCCGGCGAAATTAAAAATGAATATGGAGATGAATTTTTAAATGATTTTGATTTAAAAATTAAGAAATTTAGACAAATCTGTATTTCTAAATTATTAGACAAAATTAGAGAACATTTAAGTGAACTAAACGTAAGTTTCGATGTATTTACAAGTGAATTAGATGATATATATAATAAAAATAAAATTGAACCAATTTATGAAAAATTAAAAAATTATATTTATCAAAAAGAGGGAGCAACATTCCTTAAAACAAGCGATTTTGGGGATGATAAAGACCGTGTTTTAATCAAATCAGATGGTAGTTTAACTTATTTTACACCCGATATTGCATATCATAACGATAAACTTCAAAGAGCTAATAAATTAATTAATGTTTGAGGTGCTGACCACAGTGGTTATATAAATAGAATGGAAATCGCACTTCAATGTTTAGGTTATGATAAAAAAGATATGGAAATTTTAGTTGTGCAACTAGTAAGATTGCTTAAAGATGGAAGCGAATTTAAAATGTCCAAACGTGCTGGAACAAGCGTTACTTTAGCTGATTTACTCGAGGCAAGTAGCAATGATGCTGTGAGATTCACAATGCTTACTAGAGATGCAAATACTAAATTTGACTTTGATATAGATAAAGCAAATCAAAAAGACATTAATAACCCAGTTTTTGGTGTTCAATATGCACATTCAAGAGCTTGCTCATTAATTAAAAAATATAACAACAATAATTTTGATGCTATTGATACAAAATTCGATGAAAAGACAAGAAAATTAATTATCCAATTAGACATCTTACCTGATGTTTTAAGAAGTGTTGCACAAACTAAAAAAGTTCAACTTTTAAGTAGTTATGTTATGAACTTAGCTAGTGCTTTTAATAGTTTTTATTCAAATACAAAAATTTTAGGTAGTGAAAATGAAGCTTCATTAATGACTGTAGTTAAGGCAGTTAAGGAAATTTTATATAACAGCTTAAAATTACTTGGTGTATCTGCACCAGAACAAATGTAAAATGAATTCAAATAGGAAAGAACCTAAAAAGTTAAACTTTATTTTTGGAATGCTTCTTGTAATTGGTTCAAGCATTGGTGCTGGAATCTTTTTTAAGTCTAAAGCGGTTTTGGATTTCAATAACTCAAGTGTTATAATGAGTGGAATTTCATGAGCAATCGCCTCAGTTATAATCATTATGATGAGTTTTTCACTTGTTGGAATTTCTGCTAAATCTAAAGGTGAGTTAAGTTTTGTTGGTTGATCTAAGACATTTAATAGTTGAATGACATATCAAATGAGTAAAAATTTTGCTTTTTATATCAATTTAACCCTGACATACTTTTTCATGCCGCTTTTTGCATTAATGTCAATTCAAGATGGTCTTATAGCTTTCAATATTTCACCTAGTTTTAACACTAATTTCGATTGATTGATCTGAATGATTTTGCTTTTAATTATTGTTGCATATCTAATTCTAAGTGCTGGATTAAGCATTAAAATAGCTAATATCCAAAATACAATTACTTTAGTTATAAAACTAATTGCAATTTTAATGTCGATTGTAATAGCTCTGGTTTTCTTTTTTGAAAAAAGAAATGAAATTGATATAAATTATCTTCCTAAATATAATTTTGATATCAAAAATACATTGCATTCTTATAGTTTTATTCCTGGTTTGGGAGTATGTCTTTCTTGAGCTGGAATTTTCTTTGCTTATGATGGTTTTTACGTTTCCACTGGTATTGAAAAAGATTTAAAAAAACCTGAATCTACACCTAAAATTCTTCTTTTTGGTCTTACGATAGTGACTGTAATTCACTTAATTATGGCAATTTCAATGAGTTTAAATGGTCGAGGGGATTTTAAGGAATATTTAGATTTTTTAGCTGAAAAAAATCTTGGATGAATTTTTGGATTGATCAATATTTTTATAGGAATAGGTGTTTTAGGAATTGTAAATGGTTTTTGTATTCTAATTCCACGATTTATTGAAGAATTAATAAAAGAAAAAGAAATTCCATTTTGAGATAAATTTATCTATAAAATCAATCCAAAAAAACCAATTGTTGGCGTAATTTATTCACTTATAATTATTCCTGCAGTTATTATTTTATTTGTAATCGGTTCACTTTTATACCCAAAAACTGCGGATGAGTTCTTTGATAATTACGGAAGTGGAATGTCGAATGTTTATAATTTTGCTAATTTACTTAGTGATTGAATAAGCTTGATAATTTTTGGTTTTATTGCAACTGCATGTTATGGTTATGCAAAAAGTTTAGACAAAAACAAAAAAATACTTAAATTTATGAATTACTTCATTGTATTTATAATTTATTTTGCTATCTTAGCGAATTTAGTTAGTGTTTTTGTTGATTTATCACTATATATTTACCAGATAAATAACAATTCACTAAACATTGATACAAATATATTGAGCTCAAAAATAAATGGCTATATCATTTCCATTTTTATATTAATTTTGATGATCTTAATTATGTTTGTACCAGCTTTATTAAAACAAATTAAAAATAAAAAAAGTAAGCAACATTTCCACTAATTAAAAAAATTAAATATTGATACAATTAAATAAATATAAAATTATTTTATAATTAAAAAAATTAAAGGAGCGACTATGAGAACAATGTTAGATATTGCGATTGATTTTGTTTACAACAAAGAACATGAAAGTGCTTTTGAATTTAATGAGATCTTTGATGTTGTTGAAGATGAATTAAGAGGATATTGAATTCAAAATTTAGTTAATGATGATTTACCATATGTAAAATTAAGAGAAAAGAAAATAGGTGAATTATATCGTTTATTAACAGTTGACGGACGTTTCATTCGTAATAATAATGGTACTTGAAGTCCATCAAATAAGTAATTATAGTTTGCTAAAAAGAAAGGGAATATTTTATGGCATTAGTTAACGCTAAAGAAATGCTTAGAAAAGCAAAAGAAGGTAAATATGCAATTCCTCACATTAACATTAATAACCTTGAATGAGCTAAAGCGGTTTTATTAACAGCTGAAGCTGAAAAATCACCTGTTATTGTTGCTACAAGTGAAGGTGCATTAAAATACATGGGTGGATTTAATGTTGTTGTTGGAATGGTTAAAGGACTTGTTGAAGACTTAAAAATTACTGTTCCTGTTGCTTTACACTTAGACCACGGTTCATATGAAGGAGCAAAAAAAGCTGTTGAAGCTGGATATACATCATTAATGTTTGATGGTTCACACTTACCATATGAAGAAAACTACGCTAAAACTAAAGAATTAGTTGAATTAGCTAAAAAACACAATATGTCAGTTGAAGCCGAAATCGGAACAATTGGTGGTGAAGAAGACGGTATTGTTGGAAATGGTGAATTAGCTGATCCAAAACAAGCTAAAGAAATGGCTGCTTTAGGAATCGATGTTTTAGCAGCTGGTATTGGAAACATTCATGGACCTTACCCAGCATCATGAAAATCATTAAGTTTTGAAACTTTACAAGAAATTTCTAAAGCTGCTGGAATCGGTATTGTATTACATGGTGGAAGTGGTATTCCAAGCGATCAAATCAAAAGAGCTATCAGTGAAGGTGTTACAAAAATTAATGTTAACACAGAATTACAACAAGCTAACCACAAAGCTTTACGTGCATACATTGAATCTGGTGAAGATCTTAAAGGTAAAAACTTTGATCCACGTAAATTATTAAAATCTGGTTATGAAGCTATGTGTCAAACTGTTAGAGACAAAATTCACGAATTTGGCTCAAATAATAAAGCTTAGTATGGTGATAGGCATTTTGCCTATTTTTTATTTTAATTTTCCACATTCTTTCCAAAAAAGTTCATTTTTAATTCATTTTAGTTCTTTTTTCAACTTTTTTTCAAAAATGATATTTTTTAATATACAATATTACTGGGATTGACATGAAGAAATTAAAACGTTTATTTTTATGAATGAGTTCATTAAGCTCGTTTAGTTTCATTTTTGTTAGTGCTTCATGTGGAATTGAAGTTAAAAATAACACTGAGGTAGGCAAAAACAAAGATAAAGTCGAGTATGGAAATGAATATTATGTAATTAATGTTATTGATGGGGACACAATAATCATTGATAAGGATGATAAACAGGTAAGAGTTAGATTATATGGTATTGATACACCTGAAACTTATAAAATCTACTCAGATGGAAGTGATAATAAAGATAGTCTAGCACGACTTGAAAATTACTATGCAATTAAAGCAAGAGATGAATTGAAAGATATGATTTGAAGCAATCAAAGAATAATTAAACTCAAGGATCTTGGACTTGATAAATACGAGAGAACTCTAGGAGTAATTTATTCAAGAAATAATGAAGATTTAAACTTAAAATTAGTAGAATCAGGTCTAGCCAGAGTTCATTATATAAGTTCAAATCCAAAAAGTGTTTATTATACAAAAACTGATTTTGAAAAAGAATATCATAAAAAATTATTGTTAATTGAGAGTGAATCCAAAAATAAAGAAGAAGGTTTTTGAAAAGAAAAGAATATTAAAGATGTATTTAAGAAAGGATAGTTATGAAAAAAATATATTTAGCTGGAGGTTGTTTTTGGGGCGTTCAAGCATACTTTAACACCATAAAAGGTGTTATAAATTCAACAGTAGGTTATGCGAATTCAAAAACAAAAAATCCAACTTATCAAGAAGTTAAATCACAGAAAACCGGTGCAGTTGAAGCAGTTGAAATATTCTATGATGAAAATGTAATTTCACTTAGAGAAATTACTGAAAAATTACTTGAAGTTATTGATCCAACTGAGTTAAACAAGCAAGGCGAAGATGTCGGTACTCAATACAGAAATGGAATTTATTTTATTGATTCTAAAGACGAGCAAGTTATTAAACAAGTTGTAGATAAAATTGCCAAAAATTATAATAAAGAACTTGCAACTGAAGTTTTAGAACTTAAAAATTACTATCTTGCTGAGGAATATCACCAAGATTATCTTGAAAAAAACAAAGGAGCTTATTGTCATATTAAATTTGAAAATAAACAATCATTCAAATTAGAATTAGCTGATGAAAATAGTAAGGATGAAATTTTAGCTTTAGCTAATAAAAAACCTTATCATAATTTCTTTGTGATTGGTGATATTGAACAATTTGGTATTTTAAGTGAAACAACCAAAACCTATATTATCAGGGTAGAAAATAAAATAAGAGCAATAGCGTTTGTTTTTCTAGGAACCTTGATTTTAGTTGATGAAGATTCGCTGATTAGTGAAAAAGAGATTGCTCAAGTAATTAAAACACATAAAATAAGAAATATCATTTACCAAAAGAACAATGTAAGATCTGTTCAAAATACTTTGGATTTATTAAATCTTAAAGCTAGAAATTCAATGGAAGAGCTATTAATTTTAGATAAACCAACTTGAACTAAACAGTATGGATTGTTATCAAGAATGGCTGAACGCGATGAAATTGAACTGATAATCGAAGGAAGAAAACAAATTAAAGAATTTACTACCATTGATGAAAGTCAAACAAGTGTTGAAATTATGACCAAACAATTTGACCAAAATTTTTATGTACCATTTATTGTTAGAGAATTTGATAAAATAATTTCTCACGCAGCTGTAACTTGTTCAACAAAAAACGCAGCTATGATTGGAGGTGTTTACACTTTAAACGAATATAGAAATAAAGGTTATGCAAAAGACTCATTAATGGGATTGTGTAACTGAATAATAAAAAATAACAAAATTCCAATTTTATTTTTCGATAATCCAAATGCTGGTAAATTATATTATTCATTAGGATTTGAAAAAGTTGGTGAAATATTTATAAGTTTTATAAGAAAGGATTAATATGAAAAAAATATTTTTTAAAGATTTAGAGGTGACTTTATTTGGAGAACAATTAAAAGTAGGTGATTCTCTTAATAATATTAGTGATTTATATCCAGCTGGAAGTTTTGCTGGACAAACTGTTGAATTCGATAAAGAAAAATACAAAATTTTAACAACATATCCATCAGTTGATACTAGTGTTTGTGATTTTCAAGTATTAGAATTATCTAAAATAACTTCAGAATATCCAGAATTTGATTATATTGGTATTTCTGTAGACTTACCGTCTGCATTAAATTCATATAAATCAATGCATCCTACTGGTTCAATTAAGATGTATTCAGACTATAGAAATAAAAATTTTGCTAAAAAATCTGGACTATTAATTGACGAATTGCAATTATTAGGAAGATCTATTTTTGTTTTAGATAAAGAAAATAAAGTAGTATATTCTGAAATCAAAGAACAAGTAGGTGAACAAATAAACTTTGAAAAATTAAGAGAAGTTCTTAATAGTATTAAGTAGTTTTCACTAAAAAGATAAGAGGTAATAAAATGAAAAAACAATTGATTTTAGGACACAGAGGTTATTCAGCAGTTGCACCAGAAAATACAAAACTAGCCTTTGATGCAGCACTTATTTTTGGTTTTGATGGTGTTGAAATGGATGTTCATCAAACTAAAGATGGAGAATTAGTAGTGATACATGATGAAAGTACATTAAGAACAGCAAAAGAAGATTTTAAGATACTAAACACAAATTACAAAAAAGTTGAAAATCTTGACTACTCTTCATTTTTTAAGATTGCAACTCCAAAACAAAAATTATTAACATTGAAAGAATTTTTGGATTTATATGCCTATGTTGAGACATTTAAAATGATTAATATTGAAATTAAAACTGATGTTATTGAATATGATAATATTGAACAAAGAATCAATGATTTATGTTTACAATACCCAAATATTGAAGATAAATTAGTTTTTAGTTCCTTCAATTTTAATAGTCTAAGAAAACTTAAAAAAATAAATCCTAAATGAAAATTAGGATTCCTATTTTGAAAAAAAAGTCAAATAGAAGAAATTTCAAAACAAGAAATTCTTGACACAGTTGATTATTTACACCCTTGAGCAAAACTTTATAAAAGAAATAAAGAATTAATATCGTCATTTAAATTACCACTTAATATTTGAACTATTAAATCAAAAAAAGAGTTTAAACATTTCGAAGAAGATGAAAATGTTTTAAGTCAAATTAGTAATTACAAGTTTTAAACTCTATTTTTATCACAACTAATCAATGGTTGTGTTTTTTTATAAATGAAGTATTTACTAGATTGTTTATTTTTGCTAAATTCATTATTTGCTTAAATATTTGCTAAGTTTAAAAATGAATTAATTGGAATTCGTTCTTATTTTTCCATTTTATATTATTTTAAATACTTTTGCTAATTATTTTAAATAATATAATTAATATATGAATTTTAAGATGAAGTTAAAAGTTATTTTTTTAAGCATTATAACTCTTGGATTTATTTGAATAAAATGAACTAAAGAATCAAAAAATCAAGATAACACAATTTATCAATCCAAAAAAAGTGGTATTAATGTGCATAAATTGCTTGAATATATTGGTAAAAATAATATAAAAAGTATCTCAAATACAAGTTCAAGATTGGTTTTAGAAATAATAAATCCTGAAGAAATACAAATTGAAAATATTAAAAAAATAGGTAAAGTTAGTGGGATTATGTTAAATTCTAAAAAAATTTCAATTATTTTAAATGAATACACTTTAGCTGTAAAAGAAGAATTAGAATCATTAAGAGGTAAATAATATGAATCAATCAAACAGTTTTGTAAAAAACCCTAATCAAAGATATGCTGCAATTTTAGATAATTTACTCGAAGTAACTCAGAATGACCCTTCAGTTTTTACATCTCTTAATACAAATCATTTCTATGATTTTTACAAAGTTTTTGGTAGAGAATACTTTAGTGCTTTAGTAAGAGTTAGTTCTTCAAGTGGGGCTAAAATCGAATTGCCATTTATTGAATCTAACTTATCAAGAGTTAGAAAAGCTGCTGAAAACATTGAAGAACCAAGTTTGATGCTTGAACTTTTTAAAAATAACGACCTTGAATTAAGTGATAACATTAAATCACAATTATTTTCTAATTTTGAAAATACTAAACCAAAATTAATTGAAAAAATTAGAGTAGACATTCAAAAATCTGCATTGAAATGAAAAATTCTTGAAAGAAAAGCTCTTTCTGTTTTAGATGAAACTAATATTTGACCAATGCACCTTGGTTTCTTATATGTTTCAGTTTCTATTGAAGATAAGAAAATTTATGCACCCTTATTTTTTCATGAAGTAAGTATTGAATTTAAAAATGGTAGACCTTTTTTAATTGTTCACAAAAATGTTAAATTAAATGAAAAACTTGTGTTTATTCTTAATAATGCTGGTTTTAATATCAATATAACATTTGATTATTCAGGAATGTCTATTGAACAAATAATCTTTAGACTAAGTAGAGACTGAAATAATGTTTTCCCACTTCCAGAAAGTATAGTAACTCCTTTTGAGAAAAAGAATCCAGACAACATTAATAATAAAACCATCCAATTCCATACTGGTATGGTTTTAGGTATATTTTTACCTGGTGGTGGATATTCAAGAAAGAGAATGAAAGAAATTATTGATAATGATGAAATTGATAAAATCTTTAACATTGATTTTCTTAAATCTGCATATGCTAAAAAATTGGATAAACAAATTTTCACAGATAAACCAAAATTATTCAACATCACTAAAACAAATTTCTCACAAGACAGAGCTATTTTATCATCGCTAATCCAAGATACAGTTATTTGAGGTCCACCTGGTACTGGTAAATCTCAAACTATTGTTAACTTACTTGCTAATATTCTTTTTGTTGGAAGAACCGCTTTAGTTGCTTCACAAAAAAAAGCAGCTCTTGAAGTTATTAGAAACCGTTTACAAGATCTTAGAATGTTCTGTTTATGTTTACTAACAAGTAAAGATTTTAGCAAAAGAAGTTTTTATGAACCTCTTCAAGCATTTATTGATTATTTAGAGTATTTTAGTGAATTTAAATCTCTTCCAGCTGGTGGTAACCAAATAATTCAAGATGATGAATTAAAATGAATTGAAATTACTAAAGATATAAATAAAAGTCAATCGGTTGATAAAATTCTTGATACATATAGATTTTTAATGTCTAATTGTTATAAAGCATTGAGTTCAAACACTAAAGAATCTGCAACAAATTTAAGTGAAACAGGACTAAATAAAACTGATTATGATAATTTAAGAATTTTAGCTAAAAATGTTGAAATGCCTCATAGTGTTTCACAAAGCGGAACTATAGATTTAACTGAATTCGGTCCATGAAAAAAAGAATTCATGAGATTGAATGACAAATCAAATGCTTTTACTAGATATACAAATCCTGAGAACTTTAAACACTATAGACAATTAAGAAAACGAGCTAAAGAAATCGAAAACTTATTACCACGTAATTACTCAGGTCAAATTAGTGATTTCTTTATTAAAACAGCTTCAGTTTCATATGAACAACTAGAATGAGTTGAATCAATTTCAAGCAGACAACCTGATTATGATCGTAATGAGTTAACTGAAATTGAAAATATCAAAAAAATCATGACAATTAACACAATAAGAAAAATTACTCGTTTTAGTCCGGAAGATTTACAAATGTATAAGGAATTTGCTGCAACAATTAGATTAGCAAATATGGACCCGCACAAATTCATTAAAAATTATGGAAGAATTATTAAGAAAATCATTCCTGTTGTAATTACTACTCCCGACACTGACTTAAGTATTTGAGAAAAAGGCGAGTTTGATTATGTTATTCTTGATGAATCATCACAGATTTTTATCGAGAAAGGTTTACCATTACTTTATTTAGGTAAAACAAAAATTCTTTCTGGTGATGAAAATCAAATGCGTCCAACTAACTGATTCGGTGTAAGAAGTAGTGATGACACAATTTTTGGAAATGTTGAATCACTTCTTGATTATGCACTAAGTTTAGGTGTATTTAAAATTTTACTTGACAAAAACTATCGTGCTAACCACGCTTCATTAATGACTTTCTCGTCAAAACACTTTTATAAATCACAACTTGACGTAGTCGATGTTGCTGGTGCTAATGATGAAGACGCTATAGAAGTTATTCAAGTAAATGGTAAATGAGAAGACAACAAAAATATCGTAGAAGCTAACAAAGCTATAGAGATTCTCAAAGAAAACATAGATAATTATAAAAAAATCATTTTACTTTCATTTAATGCTAAGCAAGGTGATTATATTACCAACTTAATTATTCAGAAATATCCTGATCTTGAAATGGCGATGCGAGAAAATCGTCTTATGATAAGAAATCTTGAAAATATCCAAGGTGACGAGGCTGATTTAGTTGTAGCTACGGTGGCTTACGATAAAACAGCTAAAATTTTCTCAACATATGTTGGTCGTACAGGTGGTATGAACGCATTAAATGTTGCTATTTCTCGTGCAAAAGACAAAATGATTGTTATTAAAACAATTAAATCAACAGATATTTCAAACAACACAAACAGTACCGATACAATGATTTTCAGACTTTGATTAGAGTTCCTAGAAAAAACAGATCAAGAAAGACGTGATTTTGTAAAAATCGCTATTAATCGTGGTAAAAATTCAACTCTAACCAGTTATGAAAATAACATTTCAGAAATTGTAGTTAATGACATTGACAAGGTTACAAGAAATAAAACTAATGTTGAATTAGTTCAAAATTACTCTGTTGGAACATTAAATATTGATTTAATGGTCTTAGTTGATAAAAAACCATATAAAGCTTATATTTTTGATGATTTTAGTTATGTTAAAAACGTAAATAATTTTATTGAATTTAAGGATAAATATAAATTCTTGAAATCTAAAAATTATGATGTTAAATTAGTAAATATCATTAATTGAGCAATCGTTAAAAACAGCGAAATGAAATGTTATGAAGATAGCAAAATATTGCAATTCATTAATTCAAATTATGGAGCAAATAATTTCACTAGAAATAATGATGATGAAGAAATTGCATTAAATCTTTCTGATGATTTCTACAATGAAAACACTTCTAAAGATATTAATGAATTATCTAAAGAATGAGCACTATACTTTAGTGATGAGGAAAAAGAGGAAGATGCTAATACAAAAGAGTTGATCAAACCTGAAGTAGTTAAAAAAGCAACAAAAAATAAAGAAAATAATGCATTAAAACCAACTAAAAAAACCAGTTCTAAAAAAACTTCTTCAAAAATTACTAAGGAAAAATAATTTTGATTAAATTAGAAGATTTCTTTAAGGTTTGTTCTTCAAAGATAAATTTAGAGTTACTAATTCACTTGTACCTTTGTGAAGAAAACGAATGTAATGTTCAATCACTTGTAGAACTTACTGGTCAAAAACAAGCTAATATTTCAAAACATTTTATGTATTTAAGGAAATTAAAATTAGTTGAATCATTTAAAAATGGTGCTAATGTATTTTATAAATTAAATCCTGAATTTAAGAAAACTTATTCAAAATATTTAGATCATATTTCACTTGATCCAGATTATTCAAAATTTGCATGTGAATGCATTGATTGAAATAATGTTAAACGTGAAATAATTCATAATCATTAAAATTTCAACCTTAGGGGTTGATTTTTTAATTAAAAAAAGCACAACTATGTGTGCTAATCTAAACTAATTTCCTGAATTTTTTAATTCAACTGCTTTATTAATGATGTCTTTTAGTTTATCATTAATTTCATCAAATTTAATATTACTTTCGTTTCCTAATTGACTTTTAACTAGCGAAACACCTAACTCAACAATTTTAACACCATTGTTAGATAATGATGATAAACCTTCCTCTTCGATAACCGATAATAAAGCATCTAATTGCTTAGAATTTCCTAAATTTTCTCTAGCACCTTTTATAAATTCAGCTGTAAATTCATTTATTTGTTCAGTTGTTATTTCATTAGTATTAATTTCAGTTATCTTATTTAGACCTTCGATAACTTCTTTGTTATTTTTGAGATTTTGAACTAAACCTTCGTTATCGCCAATTAATTCTTCAAAAATTTTATTAATTGAATCTCCTTCAGATGGTTTTTCAGCAGGTTGGTTTGGATTTGTTGTTTCTGTTGAGCTTCCGTCTGAAGTGTTAGGTTGCATGGGTTCTATAGGTTTGTTTTCTTCTTTTTTATTGTTTTGAGTAATCAACTTGTCTAATAAATTACCTATAGCAGGATCATTAAGAATATTATGAGCTCCTTCTTTTCTTTCTTCTGGATTATCACTATTAATTTTATTGATACTTTCCGTAGTTTTAGCTAAGGATTCTATAATTCCCTCTGCTCCATTAGCAGTAGTGAAAGAAAAACCGATACTTAAAGCACTTACAAATTTGCTCATTCCATTATCATGTTTAGTGATTGGTGTAACTATTGCTGTTGAAAAAGCTGCAATAGGTAATGAACCAGCCATACTGATTAAACCATAAAAAGGTCTCATGAAAGTTCTTTTAGGTTTTTTTCTAAACATTCCGATAATACCGGAAATGATCATAAAAATTATTAAAGTAATTAAATGAATAAATAATGCTAAATATCCTACTATATTGTCTAGAAGGCCAGAATCTTTTAACATTCCTGTATCATCAGCACTAGATAAAGCATTACCTATTGTCGATCTAAGAGATACAGAAATTATTGCCGCAACAACTAAGGCTGCAAAAATAATGACTACATTGATTATATTCGCAATCAATCCACGTTTAAATCCTCATAAATAACCTAAGATCAATACCAAAACAAATCAAACAGCCATAATTGCTGTTGTATATTTAAAATCTAGAATACCATTTAGTTGATTTATAAATTCTTCCATTTTAAATCCTTTCTATAAATATTTACATTTTTCTTTTTTTCTTCAAGGGTGTTTTTTATTAATGTGGTCAATAAATAATTTACCATCTAGATGGTCTAATTCATGTTGCATCACAATAGCTACATAGTCAGAAACATCATAAGTCACTTCTTTTTGTTGAAAATAACTATAAGCTTTTACAACAATTCTATTTGCTCTATGAATAAAACCTTCTTGATTAGGTCAACTATCATCAACACTTAAACATCCTTCGCCTTCAGCTAAAGCATTAAGCATTACAGCTTTATTAAGAACAACAGGATTAAACAAAACATCTCTAAAAATAGTTCTATCTTGATAATCTTTTACGTGGATATAAAATACTCTTTTTAATATTCCATATTGAACTGCAGCAACTCCGACAGCTGGTCTAAATTTAGTGTTAGGTTTTTGACTATCATCAACATGATAAATCATTTTTTCTGCTAATTCAATATCCTCATCAGACAAAGGAATTGGAACTTCTAATGATTTTTCTCTTAAAACTTTTCTTGGTAGTTTAACTAAATTTATTTCATACATTTCTTAATTATATAAAATAATATAAAAAAACATCAGAATAAAAAATATTACACATAAATAAAATAATTTAATATTCACATTTTCATTAATCTAAAGTTTATTCACTAATTAGCTTACTTAGTATTTTTAGATACTTAAACAAACTATTTTTTATATATTCAAGGTCAAAACCATTTTATAATATTAAAATTTATGATTTTGTTATAATAAAATAACTATGGAACAAACAATGTATAACTCATTATTAAAGATTAAAGAAAAACACGATGAAATGGAAAAACAACTTCTTGATCCTGAAGTGGTTTCTGATATCAAAAAATACACCAAAATAACAAAAGAAATAAACTCAATTAAAGATATTGTTGATGCATTTAACTCTTATTTACAAGCTGAAAATAATTTGATTCTTTCAAAAGAGATGTTGCAAGAAAAAGATGATGAATTAGTTAGCTTAGCTAAAATGGAAATTTCTAGTTCTGAAGAGATTATGTCTAAATTAACTGACGAATTAAAAATTTTAATTTTACCTAAAGATGAAAATGATAACCGTGATGTTATAGTTGAAATCAGAGGTGCTGCCGGAGGAGATGAAGCTAATATCTTTGCTGGTGATTTGTTTAGAATGTATACAAAATGATGCGACCAAAATGATCTCAAATGAAAAACTCTTGATTCAACACCAGCTGAGGCAGGAGGATTCACTTTAATAACTTTCTCAGTCTCTGGTGAGAAACCATATTCGAAACTAAAATTTGAAAGTGGTGTGCACAGAGTTCAAAGAGTTCCGGTTACTGAGACCAAAGGAAGAGTTCACACAAGTACTGCAACAGTTACAGTAATGCCTGAAATAGATGATGATGTAGAAATTGAAATTAAGCCTGAAGATATTAGAGTTGATGTATTCCGTTCAAGTGGTAATGGAGGTCAGTCAGTTAATACAACCGATAGTGCTGTAAGAATTACACACTTTAAAACTGGTATTGTTGTTTCATGTCAAGAAGGTAAATCACAAATTCAAAATAGAGAAATTGCACTTAGAATTCTTAAATCCAAGCTTTATGATTTAGAAATTCAAAAGAAATTAGAAGAAGAATCTGGATATAGAAAATTAGCTGGTTCAGGTGCTAGAAGCGAAAAAATAAGAACGTACAATTATCCACAAGATAGGGTAACAGATCATAGAATCAGTTTCTCAACTAGTTTATCTCCGGTAATGGATGGAAAAATTAACTCAATTATTGATGCACTATTAACCGAAGAACAAAATGAGAAAATCAAGGAAGCGGGTTTATAAAATGCCAACAAGAGAAGACTTACTTCTTGAAAAAAGAAGATATGGACTTGAACAAGTTATTTCTGATGAAGAACAAAGAAAACTTGATCTAGGAATGCCTGTTCAAAAAATTATGGGTTTTGTTGAATTAGCAGACGTTAAAATTTTTCTAGATTTTAATGTATTAATTCCTAGATACGAAACTGAAGAATTAGTTTTAAAAGCTATAAAAGAAATTCCACAAAATTCTAAGGTTTTAGAAATTGGTTGTGGTTCTGGTTTTATTTCAATCGCTCTTAAAAAACACCGTCCTGACTTGAAAATTGTGGCTGTCGATGTTGATAATAATGCTGTTTTACAAACAACAATCAACGCACAAACAAATAAAGTTGATATTGACATAAGATTAAGCAATTTATTTTCCGGTGTTTCGGATATGATCTTTCAAGAACCATTTGATGTAATTATTTCGAATCCTCCATATTTATCTGATTTAGAAGAATTACCTGAATCTGTAGAAAAGTTTGAACCAGCAATTGCATTAAAAGCTCCTAATGATGGTTTTTTCTTCTACAAAGAGATTCTTTCGAGATCTACTTGAGCTCTTAAAAGACACGGGCAAATTTATTTTGAAATAAATCCACAACATATGCACATTTGAGAAGAATTAAAATATGCATATAACTTGGAAATCACAAAAGATATTAACGGAAAAGAAAGATTTGCAAAAATTATTGTTGATTAGAAATGCGAAATGTTAAATTCTCGCATTTTATTTTTTAGTTTTACATACATAATTCACAACAAAATAAATAACATCCTTATTAAAGTTATTGTTATCTGACTTTTTTGTAATTAAAAATAAAATATTTTATTATTGAACTATAATATAAACATGATTCGAAATTTAATAATAAATAATGAAGAAATCGGTTCAGATTTTAATATATATACAAAAAATTTAGGTTATACAATAGCAGGTGGAATTATTGTAGGATTGCTTTTAATTGGATTAATTGCATTTTTAACATACTTATTTATATTTAAATATAGAAAAGAAAAACAAGGTTTTATCTTTGAACATAATGTAACAAGTAAATTAAAAGATGCAGCAAGAAGAAATAATATGTACTTCATTGAAGGTGGTGTATTTTCATATGATGGAAATATGTTTGAAATTGACGGAATATTATTTAATGAAAATATTGCAATTGTAGTTGAAACAAAAGCTTATAAGGATAATATTTCTGGTCTTGCAGAATCAAGTGAGTTACAAATAACTGATCGTAAAGGTAAAAAATTCGCAATCAGCAATCCAATTTTACAAAACACAAAGCATATTAAACACTTATATAAATTAGCAAATTTAAAATTTAGTGCTTATTCACTTATTGTTCTTCAAGATGGCGCAACATTTAATATTTCAAATATTCCTTCACATACTATTATCATTAATGAAAACGCCATTGATGAGACTGTTAGAGATGTTGTTATTGAAACAAACAACAGTTTGAATAAATTTGATGCTAAATATTTATTAAAAGTACTAAAAGACATGAAAATTAAAAGAGTATATGAAAAAAATAAATTTAATAGTTTAATAAAAGGTAAAAAATAATGAATACACTAGAAATAGTAGCTAAAGAATTAAAATTAAAAGTAGAGCAAATTAATGCAGTATTAGGATTGATTGAAGAAGGTGCTACGGTTGCTTTCATTGCTCGTTATCGTAAAAATATTACTGGTGGACTTGATGAAGAACAAATTCATCAAGTTTATTTAATCTTTAAATATCAAGAAGAACTTAAAGAGCGTAAAGAAAGCATTCTTAAAATATTAAGTGAGCGTAATCTTTTAAGCAAAGAAATCGAAGAAAAAATTAATAATACAACTAAAAAAGCTGATTTAGAAGCAATCTATGAACCATTTAAAGTTGGTAAAAAAACTAAAGCTTCTGAAGCTATAGCACTTGGACTTGAACCTCTTGCACATGAAATTTTCAACAATACTGATATTAACTATAATCCATATAAGCATGCATTAAAATTTGTAAATGATAAAGTCGAAAGTGTTGAATTTGCAATCGAACAAGCTTTATTTATCATTTCACAATGAATAAGTCAAGATCCAAAAGTTCATGATTTTGTTAAAGAACAATTCGTCAACTACAGTCTAATTCAAACAAGCAAAAAGAAAAATAGTGTTGACGAACTAAAAACCTATGAAAACTATTATGATTTTTCTCAAAATGTTAAAACAATACAAAATTATAAAATTTTAGCTATAAACAGAGCAATAAAAAACAAAATTATTGATTTAAAATTCAAAATTAAGTTCGAATTTTTACATTACAACATTTCGAATATGTTTTTTAAAAATAAAAGAACTTTTACTCTCATCAGAAATGCAGCTGATGATTCGTTAAAACGTTTAATTATTCCTTCTATTGAGAGAGAAGTGTTTAATGATTTATTTGATAGAGCTGAAAAAAGTTCGATTGAAATTTTTGCTAATAATCTTGAATCAATGCTTATGATGCCCGCAGTGAAAAACAAAAGAGTTTTAGCAGTCGATCCAGCCTATGTAAATGGATGCAAATTGGCTATGTTGAATGAAAATGGTGATTTGCTTGAAACAGCAGTAATTTATCCAAATAAACCTCTTTCAAAGATTAAAGATGCAAGTCAGATAAGTGCTAAAGTTATTGTTAATTTTAAACCTGATGTGATTGTTGTTGGTAATGGTACAGCTTCTAACGAAACTTGTCAATTTATGCGGGAACTAGTGAAATATTTAAAATTAAACATTCCTGTTGAAATGGTTTCTGAGGTTGGAGCCAGCGTTTATTCAGCAAGTGAAATTGCTATTCAAGAATTCCCTGACTTAAAAGTTGAAATGCGTTCTGCAATTAATATCGGTAGAAAATTTCAAGACCCATTGAATGAAATTGTAAAAATTGACCCAAAATCAATTGGTATTGGACAATATCAACATGATTTAAATCAAAATGAATTAGCACAAGCACTTGATTTTAAGGTTGAAAAAGTTGTAAATAGCGTTGGTGTAAATCTTAATAGTGCTACTGAAGTTATACTAACAAAAATTTCTGGAATAAGTAAAACTGTCGCAAAAAATATTGTGAATTATCGTAAAGAAAACGGTGAATTTAAAAACAGAAATGAACTTAAAAAAGTTAAAGCGCTTGGGGCAAAAACTTTTGAACAAGCAATTGGGTTCTTAAGAATCTTTAACTCTGAAGAATTTCTTGACCAAACCAACATTCACCCCGAAAGCTATAGTTTAGCGAAAAAAATAATGAAAACCTATAAGTATGATCAAGACAAACACAATTTTGCTCAAAAAATTGATGTTGAATTATTAACAAATGAGTTTAATAGCGATCATTACACAATAAACTTAATTATTGATTCATTATTAAATCCAGGTAAGGATATTAGAGATAACAAAAAAGGTTTTGTAAATAATGATAATATTACAGAATTTGAAGAAATCAAAGTTGGAGATTCGTTTGTCGGAAGAGTTCAAAATATTACAGACTTTGGTATCTTTGTATTCATTGGTATTAAAGATTCAGTATTTATTCACAGTTCAAAAATTGAAAACATTAATTCAATCAAAATCGGAGATGACCTTAATTTAGAAATCATAAATGTCGATAATGAAAAAAGACGTTTATCAGCTAAATTGATATAGTGGTTTTTAAAAAGCAGCAGAGCAAATTTTGTCTCTGCATTTTTTAATTAAAGATTTGCTTAAAAAATAAAATGTGAAAATTTCCACAAATTAGTTAAATTTTGATTATTTAAACTAGAATAAAATAAAATTTAAATATAACAAAAATTAGGAGATATATGAAAAAGACAAAATTTATTATAATGGGTGCATCTATTTCGACGTTTGTACCTCTTACGGCTCTTTCAGCCGCATGTAGCAAAGATTCTCAAAAAGAATACATCAAAGAAACTGATAGAATCACACCTATAGTTAAAAGAGAAATGACCAATCTTGAACTTAGAAAAGATTCTATTACAATTACATATTTAATTGATGTTGGTCAACTAAAAGATAAGGCTTTATTTCAATCAGGATGAGAAGGCCTATTGACATTGAAAGACCAACTTGATGCTGATCCAAAATTTAAAGGAAAAGTTAAATTCAATCCTGTTGTCCCATCAGCAGTTGCAAACTTTAATGACTTTTATAACAACACATTTTCTAAATCTGATATAGTTGTCATCAATGGTTTTACACATGGTTCAACTTTAGCTGCTTATTTAGAAAAATATGACCAAAAAAGCAAAAATACACCTTTAGTTATTTGTTCGGAATTCGAAATTTCTGAAAGTCCATATAAAAAATTAATAAATGCAAATAGCAAATTTATTGAATCATCTTACATTGTTGGTAATGCAACAGCTGAGTATTTAGCATTAAAATATCCAAATAACCCTGAAAAAAGAATTGTTGCATCATTCGGTGGAGGAAATTTCCCTGGAGTATTGAATTTTAATGAAGGATTTATTAGAGGAATTTATGATTATAATTTAATTGAAGGTAATAAAAAAACTGTTCACAATACATTAGCTTCAGGAACATTTGAATCAACAACTGGTTTTGCACCTTCTGAATCAACTTTCCAACCAAAAATTAAAGCTGTTATGGAAGCTAATGGTGTTAATGAAGGTCAATCGGGACGTCCAACAGTAATTTTACCAGTGGCTGGTCCTGCAACAGGAGTTGTTCTTGAGCTTATTAATAACCTTAAAACTGACCAAATAGTTATAGGTGTAGACTCTGATCAAGGTTATGCTTACACTTCAAATGCCACAAAGTTCGCCTCATCAATTACTAAGGAATATGGGCAAACATACTATGATTTAGTGTTTGACTACATATTCAAAGATAATAATAAATACCTTGAAAGTGATGAAGTTGCAAAAATTTATAACATTGAAGGTTCATACACAGATGGCTGAACTAAATTTTCTGCTTCAAGATTAGAAAATGAAGAGGATAGAAAACTTTATGACAAAGCATTAATGAATGCTCAAAAAAGATTTGAAGTTTTAAGTAAAGAACAAAAAGATTTTATTTCATCATCTAAATATTATGATAAAGATGGAAACCAACAAAATGAAGAAACTCAGTTAACAAGAGTTGAAAAAATTATTTTAGCTATTAAAGAAAACGCTAATAAATAATTTAAGTAATAAGGCTTTAAAGCCTTTTTACTTTTAATAGGTTTATTTGTAATGAATAACAAAATTGAAAACGCAATTGAATTTGTAAATATTTCAAAATCATTTGGAAATATAAAGGCAAACAAAAACATTAATTTTAGTGTAAAAAAAGGAACTATTCATGCTTTAATCGGAGAAAACGGAGCAGGGAAAAGTACTTTAATGTCTATTTTGTTTGGTCTTTATGAACCTGATGAAGGTTTTATTAAAGTCAATGACAAAAAAACATTGATTTTATCACCGAATCAAGCAAATGACCTTGGAATTGGTATGGTTCATCAACATTTTAAATTAGTTAATGTTTATAAAAATATAGATAACATTATTTTAGGTAATGAAACAACATTTTCTAAATTTAGAATAATAAATAGAAAACCATCAATTAAAAAAATTCAAAATATTCAAGAAAAATTTAATCTTCATTTTGACCTTAATAAACAAACTGGTAGCGAACCGGTTTCTGTTCAACAAAAAGTTGAAATAATGAAAATGCTTTATAGGGATTCTGAAATTTTAATTTTCGACGAACCTACTGCAGTTTTAACTGATGAAGAAATTCAAGGTTTACTCCAAACATTTAAGCTTTTTAAAGAACAAGGTAAAACAATAATTTTCATCTCACATAAATTAAAAGAAATTAAACAAGTCGCAGATTATGCAACTATATTGAGACATGGTGAAGTTACTGGTAATTTTAAAGTCTCAGATACTTCGATTGAAGAGATGGCTCAACTTATGGTTGGTGGACAAGTTGAAACTATTCTAAATAACCACTCAATTAATTCCAATAAAGAAGTTATCTTAAAAATAGAAAATGTATCTACTAAAGGAGATAAACCTCTTAAGAATTTTAGTTTAGATATTCATTCTGGTGAAATAGTTGCTATAGCTGGTGTTGAAGGTAATGGGCAAACTGATTTGGAGTATGTTGTTTCTGGTCTAAAGAAACCTACTTCAGGTTCATTAAAATTAAAGAAAACTAATTTAATTAAACAAAATTATCTTAGTATGCTTAAAAAAGATAAAAAAATGAATATTGCTTATTTAAGCATTTTGGTTGCAATAACGCTTATTTTAATAATTTTAATGGGAATTTCTAAATCAATTTCTCAAGTCATATCATTAAACTTAATACTAACTTTGTGTATTTTATTATTGCTTGTAATAGTGCCTATTTTAATTGTTTATTTAATTAATCTATTTAAAAACATCAAGCTCATCAGTGATTTTAATAAAGATCAAGATGAATTCATTGAACTAAATAAATTAAGCACATACAAAATCTCTCAGTTAGGATTTTCATATATTGCAAGTGATAGACATAAACATTCAATGATTCTTGATTATAGTGTTTTTGACAACATGCAATCAAGAAGATTATGAGATCCTAAATATGTTAAGTTTGGTATTTTCAGGAGAAAAAATATTAAAAAAGATCTTGAAATAATTATTGATAAATTTGATGTTAGAGGTGCAAGAAGAGGAAATTCACTTTCCAGATCTCTTTCGGGTGGAAACCAACAGAAATTTATTGTAGGTAAAGAAATGGAAAATCCACATGATTTCATAATTATTTTACAACCTACACGTGGCCTTGATGTTGGTGCAATAAAAAACATTCATGAGAAAATTTTAGAAGAAAAGAGCAAAGGTAAAGGGGTTTTACTCATTTCATATGAACTTGATGAGGTAATCGCATTAGCTGATACGATTGCTGTTATAAATGAAGGACAATTGAGTGTAGTCAGAGAATCTAAGAATTTAAGTAGATCTGAAATTGGGGTTTATATGTCTCACAAGAAAGTTGGAGGTGAAAATGAATAATCCTAAAGAAAATAAGTTCATTAGTAGTTTTAATGAACAATTTAGAGATAAAAAATATAAACTTCAAAAAGTTTTGACTTTTGAAAATGGTTCATCAACAATCAAAAAAGTTTTTAGTTCCATTTGAGCAATATTAGTAGGAATTATTTTGTCTGGTATTGGATATGGATTTTATATTTTCATCAGTAGCGGGACATTTGGTAATCCATTCGAATTTATCGCTAGCTTATTAACATCAGCTTTTGATGAATATAATATAACCAACTTTTGATTATATTTTGCAATTTTTGGGTTTTTAGGCCTAGCTATTGCTGTGGCATTCAAAACAGGATATTTTAATGTTGGGGTATCGGGACAAATGACTTTACCTGCGTTATTATTCTTTTCATTTATGATCTTAAACAGAAATTTTGAGCCTTCTACATTAACACTTTTCTTCGGAATGTTCTTGTTTATAGTAGTTGGATTCGTTTGTGGAATGATATCTGGTTTATTAAAAGCATATTTTAATGTGCATGAAGTTATATCAACAATTTTCTTAAACTGAATTATTGTTAGTGTTGGAAAATGATTATTAGCAAAGGAAAATGAAATTTTAATACCTATTTCAGACGAAAATATTGGTATATTTCTCTCAACATTACCATATATAACATCAAGATTATCAATTAGTTTTGATCAAATTGAAACATTTAAAATAATTGGTGTTATTTTGTTGGTGGTTTTATCTGCAGTGTTTTGATTTATTTATAAAAATACATCTATCGGTTACAAACTTAAAATGATTGGTTTGAATAAACACAATGCTGATTATGTTGGTGTAAATCAAAAAGCATTAACTATAAGTGTGCTATCAATCTCGGGTGCACTTGGTGGAATAGCAGGATTTTTCTTATTTGTCATTAAAGATTGTGCTATTACAGGTTTAGAATCTGGACCTATAGCAATGGGGTTTGAATCAATTGCTGTTGCCTTAATTGCATTAAACAATCCTATTGGTGTATTATTTTCAAGCGTATTTTACAGCATTATTTATACATCTAAAGTTCCTCTTTTCTCTGAATTAGGAGTTGTTAATGAGTTTTATCCAATAGTTACTGGATTGATGATATTTATCATTGCTATTGCTGTAATATTTAGTAAACTAACACCAATTAAATCACTTATTAAATGAATAATTTTAGTTAGAAATAAAGAATATTGAAAAGTTAGAAAAGAATATTACTCTGATAAAAAAACAATGTATAGCAAGCATAAAACAAGAGTAAAAGATGTCAAGAAAATGAGTATTCAACGTAAAAAAGAATTTAAAAATGAAACTAAAAATTATTTAAGTCTTAGTGAAAAACTTAAAAGAGACTTAAACAAAAAGGACATAGATATTAATTCAGTATATCAAGAATTAGCAAAACTAAAATTTGAATACAACGAAAAAGTTAGGCTAGCTGGACTGGATGTATATAGCGACTATATCTCTTACTATAAGAATACAAAAAGAGAGAACAAAAATAAGTTTAAAAAGTATAAAGAAGATTTATTTAAAGAAACATTCAAGAAATTTGTTAATAATAAAATATTTAGAAATTCGAACTTAGTGATTGAGGAGGAAAAATAATGTCAGTAACAGTTGTTATTTTCGCAACCTTAATCTTTTGTGTTTTACTTCTTGGTTCTATTTCTGGAATTTTTTCTGAAAGAGTAGGAATAGTAAATATCGCAATTAATGGTTTTGTTGTCTTCGGAGCTTTTATAACTTGCTTTATTAGTTTTATTCTTACAGATTTGATTTTTGATCAAAGTCAAATAAGCATGTGATTCCAAATACCTATTACTTTTTTAGCCGCTTTAGCTACAGGGATTTTTGCATTAATTTTTGGTTTTATGACAATTAAATTAAAAGGTAATCAAACCGTTGCTGGTTTTGCAATTTCACTTTTAATTACCGGAATTTCAGCATTTGGTGTTTATATTTTACGTACAAAACAAGGTGCGGGGATACTACAAAACTACGGAACTACCGAATTGACATTAAATCCATCACCTAATTCCTGAAAAAATTTAGTTTCTTTAAAAATATTTATTACAATTATTATTGTAGTGATAAGCATCTTTGTGATGCAAAAAACAAGGTGAGGTCTTAGATTTAAATCGATTGGTGAAAACCCTCAAGCTGCCGATGTTGCGGGAATTAATGTTTCGAGAATGAAATGACAAGGTGTATTTATTTCAGGTTTAATCGCAGGTGTTGCTGGGTCAATCTTTGTACAGATGCAGTGAACATTGTTTGTTAAATCTATAGATGTTCAAGGTTTAGGATTCATGGCACTTTCAATCATGATCACTTCACAATGAAAAATTCACTATTCAGTATTTGTTTCAATGATTTTCGCATTTCTATATTCATGATCATTTTATGGAGTTATAGAAATTGCTGAAATTAAGAGATATGGAGCATTATTCCAAGCTGTGCCATATGTTGTAACTATTATTGCTTTAATTGCATTTAGTAAAAGAACTGTTTCGCCTGAAGCTCTTGGTGTTCCATATGATAAATCGAAAAGATAAATAAAATTTATAGGAGATATTAATGAAAAAAAGAAAATTATTAGCTTTAGGTTTTGCTTCAACTATTATAACTTTACCTTTATTAAGTGCAACCATTTCATGCACAAATGATGAAGAAGTTAAAGAATTAAAAGCCAAAATTGAACAAATGGAAAAAGCTCATGCAAAAGAGTTAGCAGATCAAAAAGCACTTGCTAAAGATGCGTTAAATTCTAAATTAAATGCTTCATCAAATTTATGAAACACATTAGCACCTGAAAAAAGTGCTATGGGTCTTACAGTTTATAATTTAGCAAAACATGCTTTTGATGTTATGAGTAAACAAGAAGGCATTGTAACAGATAAAGTTGTAGTAAATAAAGAAGGACAAAGCACAACTATTGAAGTGCAAGCAACAAATGAAAATGAATACATTCCTGTTGTTTTTATGGACTTAGATGAAACTGTTTTAAATAATATGGCGTACCAAAATTACTTATTAATAAACAATGAAACTTATAACTGGACAGAATGGAATAATTTTGTAAATTCAGCTGTTTCAACAGAAGTTAAAGGGGCAATTGAATTTATTAAATATGTATATGACCATGGTGGTGTTGTTATGTTTAACTCTAACAGACAACAAAAGAGCCATATTGAACCTTCTAAAACAAACTTAAATAAACTTGGTTTAGATAATGCATACATGCCTGAATGAATTTGATGAATGAAAGGAACAAATGCTTCAGGTTCAGTAGCTAAACCATGAATAACTTCTAATGGAAAAAGCTCTAAAGAAGAAAGAATGAACTTTGTTAGCTCAAATAAATTAGAGATTGAAGAAGGAAAAAGTGTAAGTTTTAGAGTTGTTATGAAAGTTGGCGATGATATAAATGACTTTAATGATAACTTCACTAAGGATGCCAGTGTAGTAAATGATTATAAAATAGTTAACGATTTAATTAGTAATTTTGAAGTAGGTAAACTTTACGGAAACTTAGATATTAATAATAAAGAGCAGTTTTATGATGTTCAAACAAAACAATGAGTTGCTAGAGATTGATCAGCCTCATACATCTTAATTCCTGGAAATGCTAGTTATGGTAGTTTTATTGAAAGAATTACTCAAAATAGAAATCCTAAAGCAGATTTATATGAGGGAATTTTAAGTAAATTTGCTGAATTTAATCATTAATTCTATTAGCTTTATTTCACAAAAATAAAAAAGTGGTAATATATTAATTATGAAAAATGTAATACAAGTAAAAATTGAAATTCAAAAAAATTCAAATATTAAATATGAATACAATCGTAAAACAAATGAAATCGAAGTAGATAGAATTTTAAGAGGAGATTTTGTTTATCCATGTAACTATGGATTTGTTCCAGAAGCACTTGATTGAGATGGTGACGAACTTGATGTTCTAGTTTATTCTCCTGAAGTGTTTGCTCCTGGTGTTAAATTAAACGCAAGAATTATCGGAGCTATGAAAATGATTGATGACGGTGAAACAGATACAAAATTAGTTGCTGTTCACCATGATGATTATCGTTTAGATAATATAAACTCAATTAAGGATTTACCAGAAGAATTTGTTAAATCAGTTGAGACTTTCTTCAGCACATACAAAAACTGAAAACGTCCAGGAATAACAAGTGTTGGTGGATTTGAAGATACTGAATGAGCATTAAATGAATATGAAGAATGTGTTCACTTAATGAATAAATACGGTAAATTAAGCAAAGAAGATTTCTTAAAAGAAATGAAAGCTAAACACCCTGAGAAGTATGTATAATAAAAAGCTCAAACGAGCTTTTTATTATACATATACTTCATGATTTTCTTTTTCGAAAGATTTAATAAGAACTACTATCCCATAAATAAAGTTAGCTAATCCCCAAACAGTAGGAATAATTGAAAGAATCACAGATAAAATAGGAACAAAAATAAATATTGTAGGAATAATTATGCAAATAATTGTAATACCAATTGAAGTATAAAATAAATTATTTTTCTTAACATATCATCAATTAATTCCAGTTCAACCTAAAAATAAAGTCAATAATCCAAAGATTAACCCATTTGTAGGTCTTTTAACCTTTAGTTCTTTAATTAAATCATTGTAGAAATTTTTCATGCAAACCTCCGATTTCAATAAATTATATAACAATAAGACAAAAATTTGTTTTTGTATACTTGAGTTGAAAATTCGATAATAAATCAAATTTTATTCGACAAATAAAAGCTATAAAAAGTTTTATAAATTTATATTTTCATATATAATTAATACACATGGCGAACGTGGTGAAGCGGCTAACACAGCGGGTTGTGGTCCCGTCATTCGCGGGTTCGAATCCCGTCGTTCGCCCCATTTCATTAAAACAACCCTAAAGGTTGTTTTTTTGTTGAAATTCAAGGAGTTATAATGGAGAACAAACCAAAGATTTGAGAAATGATGCTTTTAATTATTAAACTGACTTTCATAGGTTTTGGTGGAGGTAATGCCTTAATGCCAGTCTTAAAAAATGAAGCTGTGGATAAAAAGAGATGAATGACTGTTGAAGAATTTGACAAAATAGTTATTGTTTCAAATATGTTACCTGGGCCGTCAGTTATTGAAGCTATTTCATATCTTGCTATAAAAGTTTTCGGATTTTGAAAAGGTTCACTGATTACTTTTTTTGCTATGTTACCACACATTTTATTAGCTTACTTATTTTATTTTTTAATCTATTTATTACCTCAAAATTACATTAGTGTAATTTCTGTTGGAGTTTTAACAGCAATTAGTGGTGTACTTTTGGCTTTCGGTTATGAATATATGAAATCAAGTAAAAAACAAATGTCAATTCCACTTTGATTTTTATTATTTTTATTTACGTTTGCATTTTGTTTATTTATTCCAAGTCCCTTTAATATTCCTATTGTTGTTATGATAATTGTTTTTATTTTCTTTGGTTTATTTCATTATTTATCATATAAAAAAGGTTTAAAAAACAAAAAAGGAGATAAATAATGTTTGTTTTTGCGCTATTATTAACTTGTTTATTTCTTATTATAGCTTCACTAAGTGTTTTTGGTGGTGGGCAAATATTCATGCCAATTTTTAAGTGAATGTGATTATTTATTGCTAAAAATTTTAATATCGAAATTAGTGAAACTATGATCAATAATGCTTTCACAGTTTCTAATTCAACACCAGGAATTCTTTCGACTAAATTTGCCTTTTTTACAGGATATTTCATTTCTGACGGAAGTTGATATGGACATCTTTTAACAATAATCACATACATTTTCTTTATTGCACCTGCAATTTTGATGATGTTTTATTGTATGAAATATATTAATAAATTTAATGATTCTCCAATTCTTAAACGTCTAATAATAATTTTAAAACCAGTTGTAGCTGGAATAGTAATTTCACTTGCAGTGCAATTAATTATTAATGTTATTTTCCCTTATTTAATTTTTAATGATTCTGCTTCTGACTACTTTAAACTTGATTTTGACAGTTCTAAAGCTATATTTTTCAGTGGTTGAAGATCAATAGTTTTATACATTTATGTGCCTGTTTCAGCAATTATTTCATTCATTCTTTATAGAAAGAAGATATCATTATTTTGATTGATAATTGCTAATGTTGCAATTTGTTTAATTATTTTTGCACCTTGATTATAAAGCTAAACAAAAAACTGAATTGCTTCAGTTTTTATTTTTAATTATTTTCCTAATGTTAATAAAGCTAAGAAACTTTCTGGTTCTAAAGAAGCACCACCAACTAAGAATCCATCAATACTTGGTTGATCGTGTAATTCTTTAATGTTTTTAGGAGATACACTACCACCATATTGAACAATTAAATCCTTAGAAGTTTTTTCTTTAATGAATTTACATACATCTTCAGCAATTTCAGGTGTAGCGACTTTTCCTGTTCCTATAGCTCAAATAGGTTCATATGCTAAAACAATTTTACTTAAATCTAAATCTTTAAGTGAAAGAGCAAGTTGTTGTGCAACCACTTCTTTAGTTCTACCAGATTCATATTCTTCAAGAGTTTCACCAACACAAACAATAGGTGTCAATCCTTTTGCAATAGCCAATTTAGCTTTTTGGTTTACAATTTCATCTGTTTCGCAGTGATAACTTCTAACTTCTGAGTGTCCTAAAATTACATATTTTGCACCAAGATCAACAATCATATCTGAAGATACTTCACTTGTGTAAGCGCCTTTTTCATGTAATGACATATCTTGAGCTCCAAAATTTAATTCATTCACTTTATTTAATTTTGATACAGCTAAGCTTGTAAAAGGAACAGCAACTCCGAAAGTCAAGTTAGGGATAATTTTGTTTGAGTTTTGTTTATATAATTTTTCAAAATCTTCAACATATTTAACTGATTCAGAATATGTTTTATTCATTTTTCAGTTTCCAATAATAATTGTATTTTTCATAAGTCCTCCAATATTTAAATAATATATTATTTATTTACTTTTCATAATTTATTATGAAAATAAAAAGAAATCTTTTTTATATTACTTTTTTAGTCCACTTTCAGTTCATAATTCATCAAATTTACATATATTATTGAGATGATATTACATAAAAATAGAGGTATGTTTTTAGAAACTGTTTTGAATTTAACATGCAATTTTTATATAAAAAATAATTTAGCACATATTGAAAAGAAGCATGTTGAATTAAAAAATGCAAGTAATAAAAATATTGCAAAGAGTAAATCCACAGTTGATTACTGGGGATGTTTAAAAGGAACTTTTATAGCTTTTGAAGCAAAAAGCACTCATGGAACTCGGATAGAGAAGTCGAATTTTAAGTTACATCAACTTGAATTTTTACTAAAAATAAAGAAATTTGGTGGTATTTCATTTTATGTTCTATATTTTTTTACGGAAAATAAATTTTTGATTGTAGAACCAGAGACAATTGAGAATTTTATGATTGAAGATATTTCAATAACTTATTTGAATATAAAAAAATATTCCAAAGAAGTTGAATTAACTTTCCCAGGAATATTAGATTTTATACCAATAATTAGTTAATTAAAAGTCTACTAATTCACGTAAATATTTAGATGGTTTGTATTTTACAACACGTTTTTCAGGTACAGTAATAACTTCTTTAGTAGGACTAAATGGATTTGTTGTTGTACGTCCACGTTTAATTTGTGTTGTAAATGTTCCTAAATCTGAAAGTTGAACTCTTTCTTCAGCAATTAATTCTTCTTTAAGAACAAAAACGAATGCATCGAAAAATTTATCTACTTCTTTTACAGGAACGTCGCATCTTTCGGCGATTTTGCTAATAAATTCTTTTTTTGTCATAAGTCCCCTTTTCATTATTATTTTACAAAATTTTTTCCTTTTTGTACTAAAAAATAGGTAAATTTAGAAAAATTACACAAAATTTCATTAGTATTTTAAAAAAATCACTTAAAATTTACAAAATTGTGAAAAATTTAACCCAATTTTAAGACATAAAATACTATATAATTAGTAAATAAAAAAGGGTAAAAATGGATAAAAACAGCGTAATTGAAAAAATAATTAATGAATCTTTAGATAAAATAATGGCCGAAAGATTCGGAAGATATTCTAAATATATCATCCAACAAAGAGCATTACCGGATGTAAGAGATGGACTAAAACCTGTTCAAAGAAGGATATTATACTCAATGTACGAATTGGGTCTTTTTCATAATAAACCGTTTAAAAAATCTGCACGTGTAGTAGGAGATGTAATAGGTAGATTTCATCCACATGGTGATAGTTCTGTTTATGAAGCTATCGTTAATATGGCTCAATGATGAAAAAATTCAATGCCTCTTGTGGATATGCATGGGAATGTTGGTTCTATTGATAACGATAGTGCAGCTGCAATGCGTTATACTGAAGCTAGAATGAGCAGAGTTGCAGAGTTAATTTTAGGTGAGCTAAAGAAAAATCCAGTGAATTTTGTGCCTAATTTTGATGATTCTGAATTAGAACCGGCTGTTTTACCTTCTATTTTCCCAAATTTATTAATTAATGGAACAACAGGAATAGCGATTGGTATGGCTACTGAAATGCCGCCGCATAACTTTGAAGAAATAATAGATGCAACTATTGCAAAATTACAAAATCCTAATTTATCTTTTTCACAGTTATGTTCAATTGTTAAAGGACCTGATTTTCCTACTGGTGGAATAATTTATGGGACTAAAGGAATTGAAGAATCTTTCGAAACCGGAAGAACGCTTAAAAATAAAATTCAATTATTTTCAAAATTTGTAATTACAAGCGATAATAAAAATAAATATATAGAAATTACTGAAATTCCATATGGTGTTGTTAAGTCTGATTTAGTTTATTCAATAGATGTTTTGATTTCTCAAAATGAAATGGATGGTGTATTAGAAATAAAAGATCAATCAGATCGTGAAGGTATCAAGATTGTGATTACTTTAGAAAAAGATGCTAATGAAAAAAGTATAATGAGATATCTTTTTTCAAAAACTAAATTACAAATTAATTATAGCTACAATAATATGGTTATAAAAAACAACTCTCCTCAGTTATTAAATTTAAATAATTTAATTACATCGTATGTTGAACATATAAGCGATATTAAAACCAAAACTTTGACCTATGATGTTGAAAAGCATAAACTTAGATTAGAAATTGTTTTAGGATTTCTTAAAGTTACTGAAATAACCGATGAAATTATTGAAGTTATTAGAAAAAGCGAAGGTTCTAAGGCTGGTGTTATCCAAGATTTAATGAATATTTTTGGGTTTACAAAAAACCAAGCTACTGCAATTGCTGAATTAAGACTTTATAAACTTTCAAAAACAGACTATAATGAATTCAAAAATGAAAAAGATTATTTGGAAAGTGAAATTAATTATATTAATTCACTTTTAGAAGATAAAGATAAATTTACTTTCTATTTAATTAATTTATTAAAAGAACTAAGAAATGAATTTCCCTCACCAAGAAGAACTCAAATAGTAGATAGAGAATATAACTTTGACTATGATGAAAAGGACTTAATCAAAGAAGAAATTATTAATGTAGCAATTTCAAAATTTGGTTATATTAAACGTCTTAGTCAAAAAGTTATAGAATCTAATGATTTTTCAACATATGTTTTAAAAGATGAAGATTACTTAACATTTTATAATCAAGTAAATACAATGGATACATTCTTAATATTTACAAATTTTGGTAATTATGCAATAATTCCTATTTACAAAATAGAAGAATGTAAGTGAAAAGATAATGGAATTCATCTTTCGGATTTTGTTGATTTACAAAGCGGTGAAGTTGTAGTTAGTGTTATTGAAGTAAGTGACTGAAATAGCAATTTATTTGTTACTATTGCTACAAGAAATGGTATTGTTAAGAGAACACCTATCAAAGATTTTGAAGTTTCAAGAACAGTTAAAACTTATACAGCCATAAGTATTTCAAATGATGATAGAGTTGTGAATGCTTGTTTAAGTAATGGTTCAAAAGACATCATCTTAGTTTCTAGTTTTGGTTTATGTAATAAATATACTGAAAATGATATAAATATTTACGGAACTAAAGCAAAAGGGATTAAAGGTGCTAATTTGGGAAATAATGATTATATTGTTGCCTTTACAGTTGCTCAAAATAATGATGTTTTAACTCTTTTAACTGAAGATGGAATGATTAAGAAAATTAGAGCTAAAGATATTCTATATGTTTCAAAAAATAATAAAGGTAAACCATTATTTAAAAACAGAAAATTTGAACCTTATATTATCAATGAAATTTATTCAACGAGAGATAGTGATGTTATTCTAGTAAGAGATAAAGAAGGTTTATCGCATTTAGACTCAATTAAACAATATTCTTTCTCAAAAACTGATGATAAATTCTCAAAGATTAAGGTAGAAAATTTTGCTAATGGTGTTATTAAGAAAACTCAAAAAACTATAAAAGATGAAATTAATTTTGAATCAGAAAGTCAAAGTGAAGTGGAAATAATTGAAGATGTAAATAAAAAAATTGATATGTTAGATTCTAATATTGAGGAATTATTAGCTAAGATAGAAAAGACATTAAATGAAAAATAAGTTGGAATTAGGTTCAATAATAGAATTAGAATGTGTTGAAATCACTTATGAAGGACTTGGAAAATGTTTTTATCAAGATAAACCAATATTTGTTTTAGGGTTATTCATAAATGAAAAAGCACTGGTGAAAGTCACCAAAATTCTTTCTAAATATTGTTTTGGATCTATTTATAAATATTTATCTACTTCACATAAAAGAGAAAAAATAGATTTATTTTATACAATTTCAGGATCTGCTCCACTATATGGTTTAGATTATGAAGAACAACTAAAATTAAAAACTGAATTGATAAATAAATTCTTTAATTGAAAATATCCAAATTTATTAGATAAAAAAATCGAAATTGAAAAATCACTTAATAAAACTCATTATCGAAATAAATCGAGATTTGTAGTAAAAAAAGTTAATAATAAAAATTGTTTATTTAGCTATGAATTCAATACAAATAATTTGATAAAAGTCAATGATTGCCCGATAGTTGATAATAAAAACTTATTTAGAAAAATATGTGATATTTTGACAAAGTTAGATAGTTATGAAAAGCTAGATGTTTATGAAATTATTGGAAGAATTTATGATAAAAATAATTATTCTTTAAGGATAAATGTCAATAATGATAGAATCAGTATTTCTGAGCTAAAAAATATTATTAATGATGAAAATGGTCTATTAAAAATTGAAATTAGAGGAAGAAAAAATAATTTATTGTTCTCTAATGAAACTAACTTAGCAAAACCAGTTATATCTTTATATAACAGAAATTTCATTGTTGATATAAATTCATTTTTTCAAATAGATACTCAAACTTTTTCTAAAATAATTGAAGATGTGAATAATTATATTAATTTAAATAATAAGCATTTAATTGATTTGTACTGTGGTGTAGGTACATTAGGGATTTGTTTATACAATGAAAAATTTAGTATTTATGGTATAGAAATTGACAAAATAGCAATCGAAACAGCTGATCAGAATCTCAAAATCAATAATATTCCCTCTGATAAATCTAAATATATTGTTGGAGACGCAAAAAATATCAAAAGAGAAAACTTTGATTTTTCGAAAACAACCTTGATTTTAGATCCACCTAGATCAGGTATTGATAAAGAATTGATAAATAAAATTTTAGAGTGAAAACCACAACAATTGATATATATTTCATGCGATTTTAAGACTCAGCTACGTGATTTGGAATTTTTATTACAAGATTATAAAATAGAATTTTATAAAGGATATGACATATTTGCACAAACAATGCATTTTGAAACAGTTGCGATATTGAATTTAAAAAATAAATAGATCTTAAAAATGGATCTATTTTTCATTTTAACAATTAAGCAAAGCCAATAATATTACTGAATTTTTTAAATTGTGGTATAAATATTAAATATATGAAAACATTAGTTATAGTAGAGTCACCTAATAAGGTAAATACAATTAAAAAAATATTAGGTGAGGATTATATAGTTGAAGCTAGTATTGGTCATATCGCTAAACTAAAGACTAGTGGACAATATGGTTTAGGTATTGATATTGAAAATTGAGAGCCTTCATATTCATTAGAAAAAGGTAAAAAAGAATTAATTAAAAAATTAAAAACTATCGCCAAAAAATGTGACAAAGTTTTTATTGCAACCGACCCTGACCGTGAAGGTGAAGCTATAGGAGAACACTTAGTTGAATACTTGGATGTTAAGGAAAAATACAATAGAATAAAATACAATGAAATTACCAAAAATGCTATTTTAAAGGCTATTGAGAAACCGGGTTTAATTGATTATAACCTTGTTGAAGCACAAAAAGCAAGAAGAATGCTGGATAGAATAATTGGATTTAGACTTAGTTATTTAATTAATCAGAAAATTTCTAATTCACCAACAAAAGCTAGTGCAGGTCGTGTTCAATCAATCGCATTGAAATTAGTTGTTGATCGAGAAAGAGAAATAGAAGCCTTTATACCTGAACAATACTATAAATTAGATGCATTATGCGGTTCAAAAATCGTTGCTGGTTATATCAATACAAACAATCCTAGTGATAAGAGGGATTGAATTTTACCTAATGAAATTGATTTAGTTAAAAAACACTTTGAAAGTGCTAAGAAAATCATAAAAGTTACTGATATTAATGTCGTTGATAAAAAAATGGCATCAGTAACACCATTAAAACAAGCAGCATTATATAAAAAGAGTCCTTATTCTGCTCAAGTAACTCAATCTGCTGCTCAAAAACTTTATGAAGGTTTTGGAGATGGCGGACTTATTTCGTATCCACGTACCGATTCTTCAAGACTAAGCCAAACATTTATCGATAATGCTAAAGTTTATATTAATAACAAATTTGGTAAAGACTATGTGGCTTCAGAAGTTAAAGGTTTTTCTGGTGATCAAGATGCTCATGAGGCCATAAGACCTACTGATGTTTCATTGACACCAGAAAATGCTTTAGCTTTATATCCTGAAATGAGTAAGCAAGAATTTACTATTTATAAGTTAATTTATAAAATAACAATGCAATCTTTAATTTCTCAACCAATTAGAACCATTAAAACTTAT
This sequence comes from Mycoplasma anserisalpingitidis, assembly GCF_007859615.1. Lineage (GTDB taxonomy): Bacteria > Bacillota_I > Bacilli_A > Mycoplasmatales > Metamycoplasmataceae > Mycoplasmopsis > Mycoplasmopsis anserisalpingitidis. The sequence continues at coordinate 94,012 of NZ_CP042295.1, forward strand.
ACATATGAAAACGACATATACAAATTCAGAAACAGTTTTTCATCTATAAAATTTGATGGTTACTACATTATAGATGATGAAAAGGAAGTTGATTTAAAAGATCCTAATTATGAATTAAACCAAGAAGTTAAAGTAAAGGAATTTAAGTTTAGCGATCATGAAACTAAACCTTCACCTAGATATACTGATGGTTCATTGATTGAGATGTTGGATAAAATTAAAGTTGGTCGTCCATCTACATTCGCTACTACTGTAAAAATAATTAAAGATAGAGAGTATGTCGTTTCGAAGTCTTCTTCATTAGTTCCAACTGTTTTTGGTAAAAATGTTATCGATAAACTTACAGCATCATTCAGTAATATAATTAATGAGGAATATACGGCTAAAGTTGAAGAAGAATTAGATTTAATTGCAGAAGAAAAAGTTTCTAAAGATATAGTAATGAATAACTTTTGAGAAAAATTTAATGACACTTTTGATAAAGCAAAAGATACAATGGAAAAAACTGTTTTAACCCAATTAGCTTTAGAAGAATCATGTCCAGAAGACTCTGGGGTTCTTGTTATAAGAAGAAATAAAAAGAAACAAAAGTTTGTTGGATGTAAAAATTTCCCAAATTGTAAATACACACGGAGTATATCAAACGAAGAACTTAAAAAATTAGAAGAGAACCCAAATGAAGAATAAAAATTATTATCATAAATTTAATTTTTGATTATATATTAATATTGTTATTTCAATTTTGTTAATTATTTTTGTTTGATTTGGTGCTTACAGATCTTTTTCAATCCATAGTTATTGAGTTTTATTAATTTCACTGATTTGCTTAATTTGTTGAATTTGTTTCTTTTTAATATTTTTCTATACCAACAAGAAAATTTTTATAATTTGTTTTAATTACAAGATTATTATTAAAAAATCCAAATTTTTCAAAGGTTTATTATTTATATTCTTTGGTAAAAAAGCCTTATTATTTATGAACGTTTTTAATAAGCAATTATTAAAAATTAATGAAAATAATAAGTTTATTAATTTGATTGAAGAAAATAAACAAATTATTCATATTCTTTATAATGGTAAGAAAGATAATGATTCAAAGATATTAGAGTATTTTATAATTAATAATAATTTTAATTCAATTTAAAAAGTGGAATTTTTGTGAAAAAAATTCTATTTTTTTATATTTATCAGTCTTTTGTTAAATTAAAAGTATAATTAAAAAGAGGCTCTATGAATGAATTAAAAAAAATTGTTGATAATGACAAAGTCAGATCAAAGGTTAATCCAAAAAATCATGTAAGATATTATGTGGTTGTAGATTTTATAAAAACTATTATTGGCGAAAATGAGAATCCTGATATCCATTGACAAATGTTGAAAAAAAGATTAATTTACGAAGAAAGTAAAGTTTTTGATGAAATGGTTTTAATCAAAATAAATGAATTTACTGCCGGTAAATTAACTCCAACACCAAAAAAATATGAAGCCGCTAATATAAAAGCGTTGATAAGAATTGTTATGAGTATGACAACTCATTTTTCTGAAAAAGTTAAAGAATGGATTGTGAATAGTGCCTTTTTATCATATAATAATGAATTAATCAAGAAAAACAGTTAAAAAAAATCACCGTATTGAAAAATTAGGTGATTTTTATTTTGTTTTACTATCCAATAACTCATAAAGTTCTTTGATAGTGTAGTTTAATTGACCCATAATTCCATCGTTTATATTTTTTGTTTCCTTATCAACATCAACTATAAAACTTAAAAATTTATCAAAAGGATATTTACCAGAATTGTTTTTGTTAATTTGTTCGATAGAACTGTTTAACATATCTAAACTGGTTTCAATTGCATTAAATAATTTTTTTAATTCATTATTCGAAATAATAAAATTATGAGTATCTGAATTATTTTTAATTGACTCTACTCACTTATTTAGTCTAAATCTTGCATTTTTTTGATAATCTTCATTTTCGACTGTAATAAATAATCATTCACGAATAATATTTGCTAATGCATGAGTGTGAATTTTTAATAATTCTTGATAATCTTCTTCAGAAGTGCTACCATTTTCAGAATTAAATCCTAAATAAGCTTTGATTAAGTTGTAATTAATATCAATAACGCTTGAGTCATAGTAGTTAGACTTATAAAAAATATTTTTACAATCACAGTCTTCACCTAAAGGGAGGTGTAATACTGAATTTATCGAGTTTTTAATACGATTAATAGTATCTTTTTGACTTTGGCCTGTAAAAAGATTTGCTGAAAGATTTTGTTCTAAGTCGTTAATTAATACCGAATAAGCATCATCGTTGTTTTTTGTTAATAATTGTTTTTCTTCAACTAATTTTTGAACATCATTGTTAATGAAGTTTAATTTACTTATCAAATCGATTAGTTTATTTTCGTTGTCTTCTTTTGCTGGAGACAACAAAATGTCTAATTCGTTAAATTTAGTAATTTCGTCTTTTTTATTAGATAATTCATTTATAAAACTATTTAAGTGATTAGATAATTCAATAGCAATTTGGTTAGGTTGTTTATAAAAGTCATCAATATTATTTAATGGAATAGCTGAATTATTTTTATTGTTTAAGAAATTCTTGAATTCATTATTCTTATTTTTAATTTTATTTAAGTAGTTAGTTATTTTATTTACAAATTCTTTATTTTCTAAATCGGCTTGCTTATCAAAACTAGAACCAAAACAGCTTTGTGTCATTAAAATTAACGGTGAAATAGAAGCGAAAATAAAACTAAATTTTTTTATTTTTTTCATCATTGCGCTCCGTCAAGGCTTTTAACATTTTAACTTCTTTAAAATTTAATTTTCTATATTCACCAACAGGAATTTTTTCGCATGTTATTCCAGCGAATTCAACTCTTTTAAGGTTAATAACTTTTCTTGAAACCGTTTCAAATAATTCTTTAACGTGATGGTAAGTGCCTACTGAAAGTGAAACTAAATATGTTTTTGTATCAAGTTGTTCCACTTTTTGATATGAAGGTTTATTCTTAATTAAAACTGGTTTATTTAATAATTTTAATTGCTCGTTGGTTAGTGGTTCATCCAATCTTGCTCGATATTTTCTTAGTATTTGATATCTTGGGTGAATTAATTTATTGCATAAATCACCATCATTTGTTAAAAGTAAAACACCGGTAGTATCATAATCTAATCTACCAACAGGAAAAATTTTAGCATCAGTATTGATCAAACTTGTTACTATTGTTCTATCGAAATTATCTTTTAATGTACATACAGTTTTAGGAGGTTTGTTTAACACAAAATAAACTTTTTCTTCCCTTTTTATAGGTTTATTATCAACTAATATGTCATCACCAAAAGTAGCCTTATCACCTAAAGTTGCTATCTTACCATTCAATTTGACTCTTCCATCTTTAATTAATTGTTTAGAGTTTCTTCTTGAAGCAATACCAGCCTCAGAAAGTATTTTTTGTAATCTATGCTTCATATTTTTCTACCTCTTTGATGTAATTTAGGTAAATTTGTTCTTGTCAGTCAGAAAATTTCGTCCCTTTTTCTTTCTCAAATAAATATGTTCTCTTGACAACTAAGGCAAATCCTTTATCTAAATCTTGATGAACTATTTCTCTTAATTTTTGAATACCCGGGAATTTTCTTCCCATGCAAATTTTGTCAGAAATATAAAGAATTTTATCCAATGTATTTAATTCTGAAATACCATTTTCATTCATGGTAGTATGTACTCTAATTGCATGAGTAATATCTTCATCATTAATTTTATAAATATGTTTAACTCATAAAGAACCAGCAACCTGGTGAAGTTCATGTTTAGAAAAATCGGTTGAATTGCCTAAAATGCTTTTAATAAATCCTAGTGAATTTTCAGGTTTCCATTCTTTAGCAATATCATGAAAAAGTCCAGCAAAATAAGCTTTTTTAGCATCATAACCACAACTTTTAGCGAGTGAAGCAGCAAACTCTGCGGCCGCAACGGAGTGTTTTGCTCTTTTAGCACTAAGCATATTATGTACTAATTCTTTTGAATATAATTTATTTTCACCAATATAATCGATTACTTTTTCATCAACAACATCTAAAAATCCTTTCTTAAATTCAGTTGAAGAATAATCGTAAATAGGATTTTTTAATAACAAACAATTATATTTTTTAATATTTGTTTTATTAACATTTCTTGTTCTTTTGAACACACAAATTTTGACTAATGAAGCAATTTCATCAATGTCTTTTCATTTGTGTAACAAATTAATGTTGTCGCTTCCAATGATTAAAAACAATTCATCATCTTTATATTTATTTTTTAAATATTTAACTGTATCGATGGTGTAACTCAAATTATTTCTCTTAATTTCAAATTCACAAACCTCTGTTTTGTCTGGTTTTACTAAATTAATCATATTTATTCTGTGCTCTGCAGAAACAATATTTTTACCAGTCTTAAAAGGCGAAATGTATGCAGGAACAAATAACAATTTATCCAAACTTAATTCATTTATTGCTATTTCTGCAATTTTAGTATGACCTTTATGAATTGGGTCGAAACTTCCTCCGTAAATACCTATTTTCATTATTTCTCCTTTTATATTGTACTTTATATTACTGAAATGTAATATTTATTCTTCCAAATCTTCTCCAACAAATTTAAGTTGTTTTCTTGTTCTATTTTTGCTTTTAATCAATTCAGAAGCAGTGAATAAAAATTTTCCCTTTAGTTGATAATTAATGTCATCAACAAATTTATCTATTTCTGATTTTTCTTTATGATCTTTTTCAACTTCAAACAAATTACTTTTTAAAGAAACCTGAAAACTAGGTAGTAAATCATTAGCTCTTAATCTAATTCCGTGTATAGCTTTATCTTCCTTGAAAATTTGATCCAATAATATTAGGGAATTGCTGAATAGTGTTTTGTAATCATTTGTATAATTGAATAATTTTAATGATTTATTAAATCAAATTTTCTTTTCATAACGAAGTCCGACAGTAATATTGTTTGTTACTAAATTTCTATTTTTCATTTTTGATGAAATTTTAGTAGCAAAGTAATCAAGTTTTTTTTCTAGAAGCAATTTATCATCAGTTGTTTCGGAAATATATCTTTCAAAACCAATACCTTTAAATACTTTCTTGAAGCTCTCAATTTGAGTATGCTCAAAACCTTTAATTGAGCTAATTAATTTAAAACCGTTTTGACCAATTACTGATTTTATGAATTGATCTTGTTCATCTAATTCTGCTAAGTCCTTAAAATTATTTATTCCTAATTTTTTAAGTTTTATTTCGGTTTTTTTACCAATTCCAAAAATTTCAGAAATATCTAAGTTATAAAAATGTTTTATTACGTCTTTTTCACCTGTAAATCCAACTCCAAAAGGTTTAACAATATTTGTGGTCATTTTTGCGTAAAAACGAGTATGACTTATTCCGATTGAGATTGGGATTTTAAATTTATTTAAAATTTCCTTTTGAATGCTTTTGGCAAGATTCATGGCATTGATCTTATTGTTAACTAGTTCAGTCATATCAAGATAGACTTCATCAATAGAACCAACATCCATTTTCTTAGTGTAATTATTGTATAAATGCTTGAATATTTCATTACTTAATGCATTAAAAAAATCATATCTAGGTTCAATAATAACTGTTTTAGGTTCTTTTTTGAACGCTAGAGAAACTGAATCGCCAGCTTTTATGCCCTTAGATCTTAATTCATATGAAACTGAACTTATTATTGCCTTGCTTGATTTGGTTGCAATAACAACAGGTTTATCTTTCAATTCTGGAAAAATACTTCTTAATGCACTCACAAAATATGAGTCAAAATCAATGTGAAAAATGAATTTATTTGAGTTCATTTAAAATATATTTTGCTGTTAGTGTAGCACAATCAACTCTGTTTAGATGAGTTTTTACATTATAAAAAGCTCAAAGTTCTTCAAGTTCACTTAATTCTTGTTCATCTAGCTCAATTTCTTGATTAACAAATTTAATAAACTTTTTTAATAAATTTTTTGCTGCTTGATTTTCTTTATCTTTTAGTATTTTTTTAAGAATGTTTGTTGAAGCAACAAAAATTGCGCAGCCGTTTGCGTTGGTATTGATGTTATTTATTTTTTGATCTATTTCAAGTTCGATTTCTAATAAATCAGCGCATGAAGTTGAATAAACTTTTTTATGATTTTCAGTTAAATTATCCTTATGATTATTTATATAGTTATTCATAATTATTTCTCTTGCTTGATTTTGATTAAAATGCATAAAAATCACCCCCATTTTCTATTTCGCATACTAATTTATCGATATCATCAAAATTATTATAAATTCCCAATGAAACCCTAATGTAAGAACGCTCTTTTTTAATATTTCTAACAAATGGTGCACAAAAAATTCCTGCATTAACATAGATGTTTTTTGAACCTAAATAAGTTGCTACATCTTGAGAATTTATATTTTTTACATTAAACAAAGTAATTATCGAACCTTTTTGGGTATGAATTTCAACATTTTTTAATTTAACTAATTTATCATATAAATAATTAGACAATTCTAAAAGTATTTTTTGAATATTATCATATCCAATTTTAAGAAATAGATCTAAAGATTTATTGAACATATAAATTGCAGCAATATTAGGAGTTCCAGGTTCAAATGCTTGAATAGTTTCTTTGGGGATTCAGTTTCCACTTTTGTCTATGTCGTGAACTGATCCACCACCAAAACGAGTAGGTCTAATTTTCTTTAATAAATCTTTTTTTATTGATAACACACCTAGACCAGAAGGTCCTAACAATTTATTAGTACTGAAAGCAATAACATCAGCATAATTTTGGTCAACTTTCTCATGAGTTATCGATTGAGCAGCATCATTGAGAACTATAGCTCCGAATTTTTTAGCCTTTTCGTAAATCTTTTTTATGTCATATTTGATATCAAAATTATTCGTGCTCTGTGACAAACAAATCAATTGAATATTTTCATCAATATTTTCATAAATTTCTTCACTTATGATGAATTCAATATTTCTTGATTTAGCCAACTCAATTCAAGGGAGCATATTGCTTGAATGATTGTAAGCTGAAATTAAAATCTTCTTTTTGGGTTCTAAAATTTGATTAAACATTAAAGCAAAAGTATTAAGTGAATCAGTTGTTCCACTTGTATAAATTATTTGTTCGGGGTCTGAATTAATTAAAATCGCTATTTTTTCTTTGGTTTGCTTATAAATTTGATTAATTTTGTTTCCTAATGGTGTATCGCCGGTTCTTACAGAGATTGATTCATAAGTATAGTACGTATTGATGGCATCAATAGCAGAAATTGGTTTTAAACTTTGAGCAGCATTGTCTAAATAAACAATGTTTTTAAGTATAGGAAATTCACTACGAATTTCATTTTTTAATTTTTCAAAATCGTTCATATATACCTACTTAATTATTTTTAATAAATTTTGTAAAAAAATATTATGACCATCAAAATTTTCTAAAGCCACCAAAAAATCAACATATTTAGATCTTTTATATTCGTTTAATTTAATAATTTCTTCTACATTTAAATTTTCATAAGGATTGAAATGTCTCTTAATTTTTATCTTCTTGTAGAAACCCTCTAGAAGTGAGAATTCAATAAAGTCTAAAAGCAATTTGTCTTCTCATTTATTCTTAGTATCCAGTTTAGAACTTATTTGTTCAATAATCTCATTAAAAGAAATTTTGCAAACATTTTTATCAACAAATTCAGCAATTTCGTTCATATCGATAATATTTATTTTTTGTTTTTTACAGTAATTATTGAATAAAATGATTGCTTTATTGAATTTATTTTTCTTCATTCGAGTTTTCCAATTTTCTATTTCTTTTTTCAAGAATAACTAAAGCATTGAAAATACTTTGTAAGCATGCATTAATAAATTTAAGATTTTTTTTAGCTTGAAAATTCTCTACATCAAAAAACATTTTTCCAATTTCTAAAGCTTCATTAATAACAATTGCTTTATCTAAAACAAAAAGTTCATAAGTTGCATTAATTAAAATAGCCTTAGTTATAGGGTTAAGTCTTTCAAATGATCAATCCGAACTAAGATTAATTTTGATCATTTTTTTGATAAATTCATAATTGCTTGCAATTTTATCCAACTTTTCAAGTTGAGTTCTATTTAAAAAGTCAAATTCTTCAAAAGCAACAGCTGGATCTATTTCACGTTCTAAAATAATAAATTTATATAGAACTTGAATAACTTCTATTCTAGATTGTCTCATAGATTTTTGAGGGTATTTTTTGTTTTTTATTGTTTCTGACATATGTAATTCCTTTATTAGTATTGATTTTGTTTATTTTGTAAAATATAGCGATTTCTTAAAAATTCAAATGGTATCAAAGTTGGGAATAAAATTAATGTATAGATTGGAATACTAATTAGTGATTTTAAGGCAAATGCGGCCATTCAAATTGGATAGAACTCACTTAAGTTTCTATTTGGAGAATAGTTTATGTATTGTAAAAATACAAAGTATGCATAAGGCCCGTAAAATCATCTAAAAATAACTAGTATTATTGATACAATTCCAAAAGCAATTGAAAATTGTGCCAATTTTTGATTTTTCTTAATGATAGAAATAATCGTTGTGATAGCACAAATTCACTGAAAAATTACCATTAATCCAATAAGTGCATAAATAACACCAATGCTAATTTTGGTAAAACCAAAAACTCTACCAATTTTTAAATAATCAGCATTAATAGCACTATTAATTTGTCAAAAACAAATAATAATTAAGATTATATTTGTAACTGTTATAAAAATATTTGGCACTAATAATTTATAATGATCTAATTTTCTTAGTACATTAAAGTAGAAAAATGACATTGCTGTAATCAGTAAAGGTGTGATTGCGTACACCGGATGTCAAAATCCTATGTTTCCGGAAATAAATAATGTAATCGTATCACCAATTAAAGCAACGACAAGCGCTGGAAATAGACTAACAAAAAACCCCAGAAGTATATAAAATAAATATTCAAAGTTTAGATTTATTACTTTTAACGCTGTGTACTTTGTAAGAAAAGTTATTATTATCAAAAGTGCTAATAAAAACGCTGAAATGTTTAAATCAATAATTTTAAATCTAAAGAAGTAAGAGACTCAAAATCCTCATTTTGAAGTTGGTTTTTTGCTCATTTGACCTCCTTTAATTAAAATTATTTATATTTTACCATTTTTGATATTTTGATTTAAATAATAGGTCAAGAAATTAATTTTTAAGCAAATATACTTTATTTAATATAATTTTAATATGGAAAAATTTTTAGATTTTGGAACTGCGGGTATTCGTGGAATAATAGGTGAAGGACCAAGTAGATTAAATTATGGTTATGTTGAACAAATTGCTGACGGAATTGTTCAATACTTAAAAAGCCAAAATGAGAGTGAAAAACTAGTTGTTATTGGTAGAGATAATAGATTAATGTCTTATGAATTTAGTGTATATTTTGCTAACCTATTAACAAAAAATAGAATAAATGTTCTTTTTAATGAAGAAATTTCACCGACACCTTTTGTTAGTTATTTAATTTTGAAACATAAGGCTGATTTAGGAATCAACATTACAGCAAGTCATAATCCCGCTGAATATAATGGAATCAAACTTTACAACAATAAAGCTAATCAACTGCTTCCACAAGAAGTGCTTGAGCTAAAAAAATATTTTAAGAAATACTATGAAATTAAAAATATCAATAATATTGAATTAAATAAAAACTCATATTTACATTTAGTATCACAAGAAGATAAGAATGATTATATTGAAAAGGTAGTTAATGTTGCTAATTTAAGTAAAAATATAAAAAAAATATCTAACCTGAAAATCGTTTATAGTCCACTTCATGGTACCGGAATTTATTTTGTGCCAATAATTTTAAATAAAATATATACTGAAGGAAGTTATTTATTTGCAGAAAAACATATGGTAAAGGATTCAAATTTTACTTATGCTAAAAAACCTAATCCTGAACTTAAAGAAGTTTTTGATGAATTAATCAAAACTGCAAAAGATAAAAATATTGATCTTTTATTAGTTACAGACCCAGATTCTGATAGAGTTGGTGTTGCTGTAAAACATAATAATGAATTTATTTTGCTAAATGGAAATGAAACAGCATTAATTATTTTTAATTATTTGGTTGAAAATAATTTTTATAAAAAAAATTCTTCACTTATTTATTCATTTGTTTCAAGTCCGCTTTTAGCTAATATTTCTGAATTGAATAACATTGATGTTTATGAAGTTCCGACAGGATTTAAGTGAATAGGTGATGTGATTAATAAAAATAATTTATGTTCTGTTTTTGCTTTTGAAGAGAGTTATGGTTCATTAATCGAACCTTCTTTAGCTAGAGACAAAGATGCAATTCAATCAGTTGTTGCACTAAGTTTTATAGCTAGTGAACTTAAAAAACAAAACATTAATTTAATTGAATATCTTGAAAAAATTTATCAAAAATATGGTTATATTCAAAGTGAAACTATTTCATATGAGTTTAATGAAATCCAAAAAATAAATTCAATAAGAAACAATTTTCCTAAATTGGAATTTTATGAAGATTCTTTTGAAATAAAAGATTATAAGTATGAAGAAATTTCTTCAGATATGATTAAAATCACTCTAAAAGATAAATCAACTATTTCTTATCGACCTTCGGGAACTGAACCAAAAATTAAGTTTTATATTTATGCTTATGGAATAACAAAAAATGAAGCATTGGAAAAAATTCAGAAAATTAAATTGGTGCTAGATGAATTTGTTGAGAGATTTAAGTAGTCATTGACTACTTTTATTTTATAAATTAGTATTTAATAATATAATTAAACTATGTTAAATGTAGTATTATATCAACCAGAAATTTGTCCTAATACAGGAAATATCATTCGTACATGTTATGCTTTAGGTGCTAAATTACACATCATCAAGCCAATAGCATTTGATTTACATCCAAAATACTTACGTCGTTATGGAGCTGGAAGAATGCTTAGTGATATTCAACATGAAGTTCATGATTCTTATGAAGAATTTAACAAGAAATATGGTAAAAAGAATATTTTTTATATAACTAGATATGGACTTAAAACTTATGATGAAGTTGATTATCAAACTAATTTTGATAAAGAAAAAGAAATTTGAGTTATGTTCGGAAGAGAATCGACAGGTATTGACATGTCAATTTTAAAAAGTAATGTTGATAATTGTTTAAGAATTCCGATGATGTCAGAAATGCGTTCAATTAATTTAGCTAATTGTGTTGCAATTGTGGGATTTGAAATTATGAGACAACTTAAATGAAAAGATTTAAGCTTGTTTGAAGTACAGAAAGGTAAAAACTTCATTTTAGAATGAGACAAAAAATAGACAGTGTTAATAATCCTAAAATTAAACACATAATTAAATTAAAAAACAAAAAATATCGTGAAAAATTCAATATGTTCATTGTGGAAGGCGAACATTTAGTTAATGAAGCTGTAGCTGCTAAAATGAATATTGATATTTATGAATATAGCGAGAGTAAAAGATTTCTTTACAAAAGTAGTACTGAGGTTTCAAAAGAAATTATTGAATCGGTTTCAGAAGTATTAACACCACAAAATATTTTTGGTGTTGTTAAATATAAACCTAAAGATTGAGAAGTAAACATTGATTTAAATAGTATTAGAAATATTGCTTATTTAGAAAAAGTCCAGGATCCAGGTAATATTGGGACAATCATCAGATTATGTCGTTCATTTGATATTGATCTTTTAGTGGTTCAAAATTTTGATATTTACAACCCAAAAGTAATTAGAGCATCACAAGGATCATTTTTTAAACAGAAAATGATTAATGTAAAAGACTATAATTTCCTTGAAAAAGTAGTTAAGTCGAGAAAGTTCAATATTTTAGCAACAACATTAAAATCAAATTCAGTTAAGTTGAATGAAGTAAAATTTACTGAAAAAAACTTAATTATTTTTGGTAATGAAGGGAATGGGATTACTGTTGAAATTGAGAAATACGTAAATCAATTTATTTATATTCCAATTTCATTTGAAAGTCTTAATGTAGCAACTGCAGCCGCTATTGTTCTAAACAAAGTAAGAAATGGATAAAAATGAAATTAACTGAATTATTAAAAAATATAGAAAATAAGAATTTTACACTTGAACTAAACGGTTATTCTCCAACTGAAGTGGATGTTTTTCTCAATTTAATTTCAACCACATTATATAATTTCACTATAAATGAAGAATCTAAACAAGATAATAAGCAAAAGATTTTAGACGAGAATAAGCAACTAAAAAAACAATTGGATGAACTAAAATTCGAAAATAAACGCTTGAATGAATTATTAAAAGAGGCAACAAAATATGGAAACTAAAGATTTACAAAATCTAATTCAGTGATATCCAGGCCATATGGCTAAGGCAATGAGAAATATTAAAGAAAATGCGAATATTTGTGATTTGTTTATTGTTGTTTTAGATGCTCGATCACCAATTAGCACTTATAATGAAGATTTTGATTCGATTTCACCTCAAAAACCAAGACTTTTTATTATTACTAAAGAAGATATGATGGATTCTTCTAAAAAAGAATTGATTAATAAACGTTTTGGAACCGAAAATGTATTATGAACCGATTTAAGAAAGAAATCTTCTAAAAAAATCATTTTAAACAAAATAAATAAGATAATGAAACCAATGGTTGATAAGAAAAAAGAAAAAGGATTTCTAAATCCTAAAATTAAAGTTATGGTTGTTGGTGTACCAAATGCAGGGAAAAGTACATTAATTAATTTAATGACAAATCAAAATAATCTTAAAGTTGCTGACTATCCTGGTGTAACTACTGTAGTTAAATGAGTAGCTGTTGATAATTTCTATTTTATGGATACACCTGGAATTTTAATGCCTAAGATCGATGATCTTGAAGTTGCTATAAAATTAAGTGTTATCGACTCAATTAAGAATTCTATTTTTCCAATAGATTTAATTTCTTACGCAGGTTATTGTTTAGTTTCAAGATATTATCCAAATATTATTAAAGATTTAGGTGTGGAACCATCTGAAGAAAGAGTTTTTGTTTATAGCCAATTTTTTAAGTTGGCACAAATTAAGAAATTCTTAACAAAAGACGGAAAACCCGATGAATTAAGAACTCAAAAGTGATTTTTGCAATTTCTTAAAAATCTTCGTGGCGTAACTTATGATTAGTGTATAATAATCATTGAGCCGACGTCGTAGATGTCAAATAAGCCTAAAGAAATTTAGGTTTTTTATTTTACAAATTTATGAAATATAGACTTTCCAAGAAAAAAATAAAAAGTTAATTTTTAAGTATATTATTGTAATATTTGACTTTTTTTAAAAATTTACATAAGAATTTTTTATTGTTTTATCCTACTTTCCCAGTTAGTAGCATAATAATATTTAAATAAGTGCATGTTAAATATAAATATGAAAAAACACTTATTTTTTATTTTAACTCTTAACTTTCCAATAATAATTTAAAAAGTTGTTTTTTTGACCAAATATGTTTAAAATTTTGCATTTTTATAAAATTTACATAAGAATTTTTATTGGTTATCCTACTTTCTCATTTAGTAGCATAATATTTTTATTAGCAAAAAAAGCATTAATAAAATATAATTAATTTAACAATTGGAGATTTATGAGTAAAATTTGAGATTTGATTAAAAACGAAAAAGTTGAGTGAAAAAGTTTAGGTGAGATTGGTGTGGTTACTGGTGCTGGAGTTGATAAAAAAATTAATGACAATGAAAAGTTTGTTACATTACTTAATTACATGGATGTATATAAAAACAAATATATTGATTCATTAATTCCTAGAATGCGTGTTACTACATCAGATAAAAAAATAATTAGTTGCGATGTTAAAAAAGGAGATATTTTTATAACTCCTAGTTCTGAAACTAAATATGATATTTTTAACACTTCAGTTATAGCACAAGATTTGAAAAATACTGTGTATTCTTATCATATCATGAGATTAAGATTAAAGACATATAATTGAATAACATCGTGCTATTTAAATTATTATTTCGATAGTCAAAAATTTAAGGATGAAGTATGTAAATTAGTTCATGGTGAGATCAGATTTACAATAGGCAAATCAGATATAGAAAAGGTTAAAGTCCCTATCCCATCAATAGAAACACAAAACAAAATTGTAAAAATACTTGATAAATTCAACATTTATGTTAAAGAGTTGGAGCGCGAGTTGGAGCGCCGGAATAAACAATATCAATACTATAATGAACTATGCTTTAATGATGATTTATTAAAATTTTTATCCAATAAATATGCAACTGAAAGTATTGTTGAAAATAAAGCCTTAAATCAATTGGGTGTATTCATTAGAGGTAATAATCTGACAAAAAAAGAAATAAGAAATAGTGGTCGACCTGTTGTTAGATACGGTGAGTTACATACTAAATATAAGTTTGAAACTGATTTTACGCATTCTTTTACTAATAATGATCTTTTCAAGAAACTTAAAAAGGCAATTAAGAATGATTTAATGATAGCATTAACTTCTGAAGATAATGATGGCGTATGTAAAACATGTATTTGAAGCGGTGATTATGAAATTGGAATTTCAAGTGACATGTGTATTTTTAGAGGAGATGTAAATCCATATTTCTTAAATCATTTTTTCTCAACTGAAAGATTTTTAAAACAAAAAGAAAGATATTTAAGTGGTACAAATATAATAAGAATTTCAACCGATAATTTAGGTAAAATAGATATTCCTTTACCTAGTATTGATATACAAAATTTAGTTTCTGAAAAATTGAATAAGTTATATAAAATATCAAATTCAATTTATGAAGGTCTCCCTAAAGAAATCAAACTTAGAAAACAACAGTATGAATACTATAGAAATAAATTATTAGATTTCCCTAATAATTAACCACCAATTGGTGGTTTTATTTATACTACTAAGTGGGAAAGTTTAATAAAACCTAAAAATTCCTATGTAAATTTTTAAAAAAGTTTTATTTATAGCAAAACTTTCGCTAAAAATAATCTTTTTGTTCTTATCTTGGAAAGTCAAAATATTTCATATATAAAAAATAAGTGTTTTTTTCACATTTGTGTTTTCTATACACTTATTTTAAATTTATAGCCAAATTTAAACAAAAAAACGTTGAAACTAATCAACGTTCTAAAATTATTTATCTAATTTAATTTTAACACTTGGTCCCATTGAAGCTGAAACTGTTAAGTTTAACATGTATGTTCCTTTAACAGCAGCTGGTTTTAATTTTCTAATTAAAGAAATTAAAACTTTAGCATTTTCAACTAAGTGTTCAGTAGGCATACTTGATTTACCAATTAATGAGTGAACAATACCTGCTTTATCTGTACGATAGTTAGCTTTACCTTTTTTAAGTTCTTCAACTGTTTTTTCAGGTGTAGGTGTAACTGTTCCTGTTTTAGGGTTAGGCATTAAACCTTTAGGTCCAAGTTTTTTCCCGTATTTACCTAAAATAGGCATCATAGCTGGGTCAGCAACCATAACTTCGAAATCAAAGTCATCTTCTTTAATTTTTTGTTCTAATGCTGGTCCATCTAAAACGATGTCTGCTCCAGCTTCTTTAGCTGCTTTTTGTTTTTCCACGTTGTTTGTAACAACTAATACACGAACATTTTTACCTGTTCCAAATGGTAATAAAACAGCTCCACGTAATTGTTGATCAGCTTTACGAACATCAAGGTTTAAGTTAAATGCAAGGTCAATTGAAGAATCGAATTTTGTATAAGAAGTTTTTTTAGCAATTTCAATAGCTTGTTCTAAATCGTAAGCAATTGTTCTATCAAAGCTATCTCTAGCAGCTTGTAATTTTTTAGAAACTTTTCTAGCCATTATTCTTCTCCTTTTTCTTCTTCACCGATTACATTAACATTAATTGATTGACCTTTTGAGTCAACTAATTCTTGTGATGCTTTAGCAAGTGATTCTTCTCTCGCTTTATTTAAAGCTTGTTCTTTTGCAGCAGCTTTAGCAGCAGCTTTTGCTTGAGCAATATCATCGTATCCTTCAACTAAGATTCCCATGTTTTTAGCTGTACCAGCAATTGTTGCCATAGCAGCTTCAACATCATCAGTATTTAGATCTGGTAATTTGTATTCAGCAATACTTCTAAGTTGATCAACTGAAATTGTTCCAGCGATTGTTGTTTTTGAATTTTGTGAACCTTTAGATAATTTAGCAGCTTGTAAAAGTTTAAATGAAGCTGGTGATGTAAATAATTTAAAATCAAATGATTTATCTTTATATACAGTAATTTCTACAGGAACTGGTTCACTTCCTCTATCTCTAGTTGCGTCGTTAAATGCTCTAGTAAATTCAGGCATGTTAATTCCAACTCCGGCAAGAGCTGGACCTGGTTTAGCTTGACCAGCGTTGAATTGCAATTTAGCAACACGAACTACTTCTTTTTTAGCCATGTTTGTATCCTTTCGATATATGTGGTACTAGCGATCTTCTTGAATAAATCTCCCACTAGCTAGAGGCATATTAATATTTATATATTAAATGCTTATTTATTATATAGTAAAACCCAAATTTTTAAAATGATTTTTTAGTCAAAAAAAGACTAAAAAAACCAAAGTTTTTTACTCTTTTGGTTTCTCTAATTCTTCAATTCTTCTTTTAACTGTTTTATACAATTCGATTAATTGTTTTTCATTTTCTTCATAACTTAAAGTAGGTATAAATGTATAAGTTCTGGAAAGTTGGATGAAAATCGGATCACTTTTCATTTCTCTTGTAATATTAGTTTTTCTACCAATAGAACTTCTAAATACCGCAAGCATAACTTCATAAGCAATATTTTCAAGCATTGATTCAAATTTTCTTGTACCTTCTTCAGTGTAAGTTTGGTATGGATTTTTTTGCGCGTATTGAACTAAGTTAGTGTTTGAACGAAGCTTATCCATTATATTAATATGATTTTGTCATTTATCATCAAGTATTCTTAAAATAATGTGACGAAGTTGTTCATTAATGTATTCAGCATCATAATTTATTAAAGCATTTTCTTTTCAAATTTGATAAAGTTCAATAATTTTCTTAGAAATATATTCAGGAAGATCTTGTTCATGAATCATTTTGACTTCTTCAAGAGAAAATTGATATTTAATAACTTCACCAATATTTTTATTTAGGAAATTAACCAAACTTTGATAATCGAAACTTCCGTTGTGGAGTTTATATTCTTCATTATTAGTGATAGATTTAATGCTAAATTTAATCATTCTTTCAACGATAAACGAAGCATCTTCAGTAAGCAAGATTAAATCTCTTTGTGAATAAATTAAATCACGTTGTTGACGAATAACATCATCGTAATTAAGAACCGATTTACGTGAATCATAGTTAAATCCTTCAATTTTCTTTTGAGCGTGATTAAAACCAAAATTAAGATTTTTGTTTGTAATTTCTTTATCTCCAGCATCTCTGTATGCCTCTTGGAAACTTTCATAACTACTAAAACGTTTCATTAATTGATCTTCAAGTGAAAGAAAGAATTTACTTGTACCAACATCCCCTTGACGACCTGAACGACCTTTAAGCTGATTGTCAATTCTTCTAGCTTCAGCTTTATCAGTTCCTAAAACATAAAGTCCCCCAAGTTCAAGAGCTTCCTTAGCGAGTTTAATGTCAGTTCCACGACCAGCCATATTTGTTGCGATTGTTACAGCCCCAACTTCTCCAGCTTTAGCAATAATTTCAGCTTCAGCAGCATTTTGCTTAGCATTAAGAACTTGATGAGGAATTCCTTTTCTTGAAAGCAGTTCATGAACTATCTCAGAGTCTTCAATTTGAGCAGTACCAACAAGTACAGGTTGTTTCTTTTTGTAAAGCTCTTCAATTTTTTCAACAACAGCTTTTCATTTTGCATTTGCTGTAGCAAAAATTGCATCAGGTTCATCAACACGAGCGATAGGTAAGTTAGTAGGAACAACATTTACACGCATATTGTAGATATCAATGAATTCTTGTTCTTCAGTTTTACCTGTACCAGTCATTCCACAAAGTTTATCAAACATACGGAAAAAGTTTTGATAAGTAATGGTTGCTAAAGTTTTGGTTTCTGGTTCAATTTCAACCATTTCTTTAGCTTGTAATGCTTGTTGAAGACCTTCAGAATAACTACGACCATCCATGATCCGTCCGGTAAAGGCATCAACTAATTCGATTTTTCCTTCTCTTACAATATATTCGACATTGTTTTTCATAATTTTGTGAGCTCTAAGAGAGTTAGCAATTCTGTGCACTATTTCACTATTTTCAATATCATAAAGTGAATTGATTTTGTAGAATTTGTTAGCTTTTTCAATTCCTGAGTTAGTTAAATTAATCGCTTTTGATTCATCATCAATAACGTAGTCATCTTCATTAAGTGTTCTAACGAATTGATCAGCAGCAAAATAAAGTTGAGTGTCCTCTCCTTCACCACCAGAGATGATGAGTGGTGTTTTTGCTTCATCAATTAAAATTGAGTCCACCTCGTCAATTAAGCAAAAATGTAATCCACGTTGAACTTTTTCAGACATATTTGAGACCATATTATCTCTAAGATAGTCAAATCCCATTTCAGCATGAACTGAATAAGTAATGTCTGCAGCGTAAGCGGCACGTTTAGCATCTTGGGACATTTGCGCTTTATTTAAACCAACTGTTAAACCTAAAAAATTAAAAACTTGACCCATTTCTTGAGCATCACGTTCAGAAAGATATTCGTTAACTGTTGAAACAATTGCTCCCTTACCTTCAAGAGCATTTAAATACACAGGTGCAATTGAAGTAATTGTTTTACCTTCACCTGTCTTCATTTCAGCAACTGAACCTAGATCAAGTAAAATTCCACCGAGCATTTGTACATCATATGGACGTTTACCTAAAATTCTTTTTGTAGCTTCACGACAAACAGCAAAAACTTCTACTCTAAGATCATCAGTAGTTTCACCATTAATTAATCTATTTTTAAACTCATTTGTTTTTTCTTGTAATTCTTGATTAGACAACTTTGAAATTTCTGGTTCAAGTTTATTAATTTGAACCAGATTTTTTTCTGCAAGACGCATTTCGCTTGATTTAAAAATTTCTTTGAATTTTTTCATAGTTATATTTTACCAATATATTTTTATATGATAGATAGTTATTTATATTATTTAATTTACTATAATTAAACAAAGGATTAAAAATGAATGTTGAACAAAGAATAGATAATTTAGTTAATCAACCTGGTGTATATATCTGAAAAGATTATTCAGGAAATGTTTTATATGTTGGTAAAGCAAAACGTCTTAAACATAGAATGAAACAATATTTTGAAGGCAGATTAAATTCTTATAAAACTAATACTTTAGTTGAAAATATCGAAGATTTTGAAGTTTTTTTAACTAAAACAGAACAGGAAGCATTAATTCTTGAAAAAAACTTAATTGAGAAGTATCACCCACCTTTTAACATTCTTTTAATTGATGATAAACGTTATCCATATTTAAAAATCTGAGTTGAAAATAAACTTAAATTTAAGTTAGAAAGAAATTTATTAAAACTTAAAGATGATTCAGTTTTTTATTTTGGACCATTTCCTTCAGGTTTAAATGCTTCAAATTTAGTAAAGATAATGGAGCGGGAATTTTTATATGAAAATGGACTTCCGATTAAAAATAAAAATATAAATTATTGAAGTAAAAAATTTAGTGAGGCTAAAACAGTTTTAAACTTAAAAAATTCTAAATTTGTGAACGAATTAACTTCTAAAATGCATGAAGCAGCACAAATTTGAAACTTCGAATTAGCCAATGACTATAAAAGTGCTATTTCAACACTTACAAAGATGAGAGATTCACAGGTTGTTGAGCTTGAAACTCAAAAAAATATTGATGTTTTTGCAATTAAAATTACTGATAACAAAATTTACATCACAGTACTATTTTATAGATATGGAATTCTTTTGAATAAAGAATTTGATGTAATTGAAATTATCACATCTATTAATAGTGATCTCCAAAATTATTTTGAGCAATTTTATGATAATCATGAAACTTGCGATAGTGCAATTTTCAATTCTAAAGATGAAGAGTTAATAAACGATTTGATGTTATTCTTCAATATAAAATTTCCTAAAAAAGGAATTCTTAAAGAAATTCAAGATCTTTGTGAAGCTCAAAATGAAATAAATATTAAAGATAATATTTTAAAAGTTGACAATTCACGTGAAACAAAACATTTACAAGCATTTTTTGAGCTAAAAAAAATACTTGAATTACCAAAAATTCAAAATTTAATTGTTTTTGATAATTCAACATTACAAAATTTTGAACCTGTTGGTGCTGTAGTTTATTTTAATGGAATTCAAAGTGTAAAAAGTAACTACAAAAAATTTAATCATTCTAACTATTTAACTAAAAATGATCGTAAATCTGATATTCAATATATGTATTTAACAGTGAAAAGATATTTTGCTCAAAATAGTTTTAATCCAGAAAGCGATTTGATTATTATTGACGGAGCTGAAGAACAATTATATGAAGCTAAGCGAGCTCTTAAAGAACTAAATATTGATAAATTTAATATTATTTCACTAGTAAAAAATAGTAAACATGAAACTAAAGCAATAATAAACAGTGATTATATTCATATAAATAAATTTTCAAATAATCTACTTAATTTCTTAAGATATGTTCAATTTGAAGTTGACCGTTTTGCGAAAACTCACTTTAGAAAAAGACATCTTACTTCAACACTTGAAGGAAGAATTTCTAAGATAAAAGGTGTAGGTCCAGCAATTGAAAAAAGACTACTTGAGCACTTTGGAACATACTCAAATATTTACAATGCATCACTTGAGGAATTGTGCAAAATCGTTCCACAAAAATTAGCAATTTCAATACAGAAAATTAAAGATGAAAATTAAAAGTACCTATAAATCAGGATTTTTTATATTTTTAGTGGATTTGTTTCCATATTATGATTTTTATAACTTGCTTATAAAATTTATGTCAATGAAATGTCTTATAATATAAATGTTGTATATATAAAATTACTATATATAGAACTAAAAATTAATTAAATTTTAGATAGGAAGGGTAATATGAAAAACTATAAATATGTAGTTGTTGATGGGAAAATCAACGTTATGGACGATCCTAATGTAATGGTTCGTCATCTAGATATTGATGGTAATCTTATTGACAAAAAATTCAAACCTGAATTATCGCCTGAGAGATTACTAGAAGCATACAAATGAATGGTTTTATCAAGACAACAAGACCTTTACATGCTTCAATTACAAAGACAAGGACGTATGCTAACTTTTGCTCCTAACCTTGGTGAAGAAGCTCTTCAAGTAGCAACAGCTTTTGCTATGGATAAACAAAAAGACTGATTCTTACCAGCCTTTCGTTCAAACGCTGCTATGTTAGCATTAGGTGTTCCTGTTTTAAATCAAATGTTATATTGAAATGGAAATGAAAATGGGGCTAAAACTCCTACAGAAAGCAATGTTGTACCAGTTAACATTGTTATTGCTAGTCAAATTTCACACTGTGCTGGTGTAGCTTATGGATTAAAACAACAAAAAACTGGTGGTGCTGCAGTTACTTTTATTGGTAATGGTGGAACAACTGAAGGTGAATTTGCCGAAGGTGTTAACTTTGCAGCTGTTCAAGAATGACCGGCAGTATTTTGTGTTAACAACAACCAATGAGCTATTTCAACACCAAATCATTTAGAAACAATTTCACCAACAATTTCTGGAAAAGCGCATGCATTTGGTTGTGCTGGTGTGCGTGTAGATGGAAATGACTTTTTAGCAAGTTATGAAGTTATTAAAGAAGCTATTGATTATGCTAAAAACGAATCTAAACCAGTTATTGTTGAATTCATAACATGAAGACAAGGTCCTCATACAACTTCAGATAACCCAAGAATTTATAGAACTGAAGAACAAGAAAAAGAACAAGAAAAATGAGAACCAATGCACCGTTTTGAAAAATATCTTAAAGATATTAAAGTACTTACAGATGAACAAAAAGAACAAATTTGAGAAGAATCACTTGCTAAAGTAAAACAAACATATGAAGAACACCTTAAACTTGTAAACACAGATATTAATGATATTTTTGATTACACATATGCAACTTTAACACCTGATCTTAAAGAACAAAAAGAAGAAGCTATCAAATTTTGAAGCAATAAAGGAGGGAAATAATCATGGCAGATAAATTAATATTAAATAATATCCAAGCTTTAACTCATGCAATGGATCTTGCTATGGAAAATGATCCTAAGGTTGTTGTTTTTGGTGAAGATGCTGGTTTTGAAGGTGGAGTTTTCAGAGCTACTGAAGGTCTTCAAAAGAAATATGGTGATAAAAGAGTATTTGATACACCTATTTCTGAAGCAGCTATTGCTGGGGTAGCTTTTGGAGCAGCATTAACAGGTATGAAACCTATTGGTGAAATTCAATTCTCAGGTTTCTCATATCCAGCTATGCAACAAATTTTCACACAAGCTGCTAGAATTAGAAACCGTTCAAGAGGAAGATTTACATGTCCTATGGTTATTAGAATGCCTATGGGTGGAGGAATTAGAGCTCTTGAACACCACTCTGAAGCTCTTGAAGCTATTTACGCTCATGTACCAGGAGTAAAAGTGGTAATGCCTGCCTTTCCTTATGATACTAAAGGATTATTACTTGCTGCGATTAATGATCCAGATCCTGTTGTATTCTTAGAACCTAAGAAAATTTACCGTGCTGGAAAACAAGAAATTCCTGCTGGAATGTACCAAGTTGAAATTGGTAAAGCTAATGTTTTAATTCCAGGTAATGATCTTACAATTGTTACTTATGGTGCTCAAGTTCATGATTGTTTAAATGCTATTAAGAAACTTAACGAACAAAAAGCTGGTTATTCAATTGAACTCATTGACTTAAGAACAATTAAACCTTGAGATAAAGAAACTGTTATTAACTCAGTTAAGAAAACTGGACGTTTATTAGTTGTACATGAAGCTGTTAAGTCATTCTCAGTATCAGCTGAAATTATGGCTAGTGTAAATGAAAAAGCATTTGAATTCCTTAAAGCTCCTATGGCTAGAGTTACTGGATATGATATCACAGTTCCCCTAGCTAAAGGTGAAGGGTTCCACGCAATCAATGATGACAAAATTATTGAAAAAGTTAAAGAATTGATGACATTCAAATTTTAGAAAGTAGGAGGAGAAAATATGACTGTTAAATCAACACCTATTGCTAGAGCTCTTGCTGCTAAAATGGGTATTAATATAGAAGAAGTAAAAGGAAGTGGAATTGGTGGAAGAATTTTAATGGATGACATTAAAAACTTCAAGACCGCACCAGCTGCTGCAGTTTCTCAACCTGCTCAAGCACCAGCTGTCCCAACCACTCCAATCAAACCAACATTTGAAGCTCATTCAGAACCAGTTTCACCAATGAGAAAGGCTATTGCTAAAGCAATGACAAACTCATGAGATAATGTTGCTTATACAAACTTAGTGCACAAAGTTGATATGACTAGATTGTGAAACTTACGAGCTTCAATTAAAGATTTAGTTTTTGAAAAAGAAAATGTTAAATTAACTTTCTTACCTTATATTGTTAAAGCAGTTGCTATTGCACTTAAAGAATTCCCTAAATTCGCTGCTAAATACAATGAAAAAGAAAATACATTAGATTATCCAGGTTCAGTAAATGTTGGTATTGCTGTTGATACTGAAGCTGGATTAATGGTACCTGTAATTAATGATGCTAATAGATTAAGTATTCTTGATATTACTTCTGAAGTTACAAGATTAGCTTCAGCTGCTAGAAAAAGAACAATTAAACCTAATGAAATGAAAGGTGCAGGATTCACAATTACAAACTACGGTTCAGTAGGTTCATTATTTGGAGTTCCAGTTATTAACTATCCAGAATTAGCTATTTGTGGGGTTGGTGCAATTATTGATGAACCAGTAATTCAAAATGGACAAATTGTACCTGGAAAAGTTATGTATGTTACTGTAGCTGCTGACCACCGTTGAATCGATGGTGCTGAAGTTGGACGTTTTGCATCTAGAGTAAAAGAATTACTTGAAAAACCAGAAGTGTTAGGAGTATATTAATAATGTATAAATTTAAATTTGCAGATATTGGTGAAGGTTTACATGAAGGAGTTGTTGCTGAAATCTTCTTCAAAGAAGGTGATTCAGTTAAAGAAGGTGACTCACTTTTCTCAGTAGAAACAGATAAAGTAACTTCAGACATTCCTTCTCCAGTTAGTGGAACAATTAAAAAAATTATGATGAACAAAGGTGACACAATTCACGTTGGTCAAGAAATCTTCTTAATTGATGATGGTTCAGGTGATAGTGCTGAAGTTGTTGAAGAAAAATCAGCTCAAAGTAGTGCAACTTCATCAAATGATTCAAACACATTTTACACATTTAAATTTGCAGATATTGGTGAAGGTTTACATGAAGGAGTTGTTGCTGAAATCTTCTTCAAAGAAGGTGATTCAGTTAAAGAAGGTGACTCTCTTTTCTCAGTAGAAACAGATAAAGTAACTTCAGACATTCCTTCTCCAGTTAGTGGAACAATTAAAAAAATTATGATGAACAAAGGTGACACAATTCACGTTGGTCAAGATATTTTCTTAATTGACGATGGTAAGGTTCATAATAATGCATCTGTTGAAACTAAAGCTGACAATGAGGGTGGAGCTAGTGTTGTTGGAGAAGTTACAGTTGACAATAGTTTAATTGACTTTTCAAGTTTTTCACAACCAAGTGCACCAGTTTCAGAAGTTAAAAAAGAAGAAAAAGTCGAATCAGAAGCTCAATTAGAAGAAGGTAAAGTATATAATGGTGCTATCGAAGAAGAATTCGATGTTATTGTTGTAGGTTCAGGTCCTGGTGGATATTTAGCAGCTGAGGAAGCTGGTAAATCAGGACTTAAAACTTTAATTGTTGAAAAATGAGCATGAGGTGGAGTTTGTTTAAATACTGGATGTATTCCAACAAAAGCATTATTAAAATCTACTGAAATGATTCATGAAGTTAAAACAGCTTCAAAATATGGTTTAGTTGCTAACTTTGACAAAATTAAATTTGATGAAGAAAAAACATGAAAAGAAATGCACCTTAGAAAAGAAGGTGTTGTAAATAAAGTTTCTGGAAGTGTTAGAAACTTAATGCTTGGTTCAAAATGTAAAATTTTAGAAGCTGAAGCTAAATTCGTTGGAGCTCGTGAAATTGAAGTAAACGGAAAAGTTTATAGAGCTAAAAATTTAATTTTAGCAACTGGTTCAAGACCTAAAAAACTCGATATGATTCCAGGTTTCAAAGAAGGATATGAACAAGGTAAAATTGTTACTTCACGTGAAGCAATTAATTATAAAGAAAAATTACCTAAATCTCTTGTAATTATCGGTGGTGGAGTAATTGGTGTTGAATTTGCTCAAGTATTTTCATTAAGTGGAACTAAAGTTACATTATTGCAAAATACAGATAGATTACTTCCAGGTTCAGATGCTGAGGTTGGTAAAGCAGCTGCTAAAGCATTAAAAGACATGGGAGTTGAAGTATTATTCAACGTTCAAACTAATAAATTTGAAAATGGTAAATTATATTACACATTAGATTCTAAAGAGGTTGCTGTTGAAGCTGAATTAATTTTAACAGCTACAGGTAGAGCACCAGTCTCTGAAGGTCTTGCTGAAGTTGGAATTAAATTAGGAAAAATTAATGAAGTTCTTGTTGACAAACACCAAAGAACAAATGTTAAAGGTGTTTATGCAATCGGTGATGTGACAGCTCAAAACATGTTGGCTCACGTTGCTTATGCACATGCTCTTGTAGCTGTTCAACATATTTTAGGAAACAAAGAAAA
Organism: Mycoplasma anserisalpingitidis; assembly: GCF_007859615.1. Lineage (GTDB taxonomy): Bacteria > Bacillota_I > Bacilli_A > Mycoplasmatales > Metamycoplasmataceae > Mycoplasmopsis > Mycoplasmopsis anserisalpingitidis. Next base: position 119,983 of record NZ_CP042295.1, read on the forward strand.
ATCTACATACCATGGAAAAGCAGTACCTGGATGTATTTATATAACTCCTGAAATTTCATTTATTGGTATGACTGAAGAAGAAGCTAAAAAAGCTGGAAGAAATGTATTCAGTTCAAAATACTTATTTGAATATTTAGGTAAAGGAATTGCTACAGTTCAAACTGAAGGATTTGTAAAATTAGTTGTAGATAAAGAATTCGGTGAAATTCTTGGTGCAAGTATTGTTGGTGCAAACTCAACTGATTATATTGCAGAAATTGCTTTAGCAATGGAACAAGAAGTTACAGTTCACGAATTAGCTCACACTATTCATCCACACCCAACATTCAATGAAATTGTTTGAGAAGCAGCTCGTAGTGCAGCTCTAAAATTAGATAAAGAAAATGCTAAAAAATAATTTTTAATAAAAAAATGAGTCAATTACTAAACGACTCGTTTTTTTATTAAACAAAAATTGTCTTTTCAAAAGAAATGTCATCTTTATCAGCGTTGGTAATTAAAGTTAGATCATCTTTATTTGAAGCAAAGCTAAATTTATAATTCATATTTAGTTTACTTTCGTCTAGCAAAATAAATTTTTCTTTACTTTTATTTAATGCAGCTTTCTTAAATAAACATTCTTGTAGTTCTGGAGTTGTGAAACCCACATTTTTTTCATATCCATTAGCTCCAAAAAAACCCGCATCAAAGTTAAACATACTTAGATTATCAATTGCAAGAGAACCAATTACGTTAGATGTTGTTTTTTTAACATTACCACCAATTAAAATTATTTCGATTTCACTTTTATTTCTTAGAGTGTTAGCTACACTGAAAGAATTAGTTACAACACAAATTTTAGAATTAGGTAAAAGTTTAGCTAACTCATTTGTGGTAGTACCAGCATCAATGAAAATCAAACTCTTGTTTTTTATAAACTCAAGTGCTTTTTGCGCAATATTCATTTTTGCGTCTTGCTCGAGTTGCTCTCTTGATTCAAGTCAAATATCCAAATTTAAAGCCTTATTATCTCTAGTATAAGCACCACCATGAACTCTTTTAATTAAATTTTTTTGGTCAAGTTCAATTACATCTTGTCTTACTGTAGATTCAGAAACTTTCATTAATTTTGATAACTCTTTTAATGTTGCCACACCCTTAGAGTTAACTTCGCTTATTATTATTTCGTGTCTTTGTTTCTTTAACATTTTTACCTCTTAATATATTTAAAATATATCATAATTGCACTTTTTGAATTATAAAATGTGAAAATTATTTCCAGTTTTTTGTAGATTTTTGTAATTTTAGTGCAGTTTTTAAAGAATTTTGTAGAATTTTGTAGAATTATAAATGAAGGGAGAAAATTAATGATTTATACAGTTACATTATCACCAGCACTAGATTATCAAGTTAGATTATCAGATAATTTCAAAGAAAACGAAATTAATAGATCGATACAAGAAAACTACCAAGTTGGTGGAAAAGGAATTAATGTATCTATATTATTAAAAAATTTAAACACTAAATCTATTGCTTTAGGTTTTGTTGGTGGTTTTGTTGGAGAATTTGTTAAGTCTAGTTTAAATGATTTAAACATAGAACACAAATTTGTCGAAGTGAATGGAATCACTAGAATTAATGTAAAAATCAATGATAAAGATAGTGAAAGTGCTATTAATGCAAATGGTCCAGTTATTAGTGAGGACAACCTAAGCAGTTTATATGAAATGCTTTTGAATTTAAAAGATGACGATATTTTAGTTTTATCAGGTAATATACCAAGTTCAATTAGTAATACTATTTATGAAAATATCTTTAAGTTAGTTTCAAATAAAAAAATTAAAGTATTCTTAGATACTACTAAAAACTATTTATTATCTTGTCTAAAATACAATCCATTTCTCATTAAACCTAATTTAGACGAACTTGAAGAAATATTTGGAACTAAATTAAAAAGTAATGAAGAAATTGTAGAAAAAGCGAGTCAATTAATTAACTTAGGTGCTAGAAATGTTTTAGTTTCCTTAGGTGTTAAAGGTGCAATCTTAGTTACAAATGATAAAAAAGTTTATCATGAACACACATATAAAGGAAATGTAGAAAACACTGTTGGTGCAGGAGATAGTATGCTTGCTGGATTTATCTATGAATATGATAAATCAAGAGACTTTCAAAGTGCGTTATCTTTCTCAATTGCTTGTGGTGCAGCTACAGCATTTAATAAAGGTATCGCCACAAAAAACGAAATTGAAAAACTCATTAAAGGAGGTAAAAAATGAGAATAAAAGATCTCTTATCAGAATCGACAATTAATGTTCTTTCTAAAGCTCAGAATAAATCTGAAGTAATCGATGAAGCTGTTAATTTATTATTCAAAAATGATATTTTAACTGATAAAGATGCTTTTGCTAAAGCTGTTTGGGACAGAGAAAAGCAATCTACAACTGGTCTTGGTGATGGTTTAGCAATTCCTCACGGTAGAGGAAAATTCGTTAAAAAACCTGCATTAGCAACTTTAGTAATTAAAAATGGTGTGGATTATGAATCACTAGATGGACAAGATGTTAAATTAGTATTTTTAATTGCAGCACCAGAAACTAAAGGTGAAGAAAACTTACATTTAGAAGTACTTGCAAAATTAAGTAAAATGCTTTTAGATAAAGAGTTTATTAATAAATTAGTAAATTCTAAATCAGCAAAAGAATTACTTAACTTAATTGAAGTTAAAGAAGATGAAATCAATGCTAGAGAAGTAGCACAAGTAAATTCAGATAAAGTATTTTTAGTTGGAATTACTTCTTGTCCAACTGGTATAGCACATACATATATGGCTCAAGAAGCATTAGAAAATGCAGCAAAAAAACTAAATGTTGATATTAAAATTGAAACACAAGGTTCAGGCGGAGCTAAAAATATTTTAACTGATTCTGAAATTGAAAAAGCAGCTGGGGTAATTATTGCAGCTGATACTAACGTAGAATTAGATCGCTTTGTTGGTAAAAAACTTTTACAAGCTTCTGTTACTCAGGGAATTAAAGAACCTGAAAACTTAATTAATAAGGTATTGAACGAAAATGTAGAAATTTATTCACCTAAAGGTGTTGAGAAAAAAACAACTCAAGCAACTAAACCTACATTTATTCAAACTGTTTATAAACATGTAATGAGTGGTGTTTCACATATGCTTCCATTCGTTATTGGTGGTGGAATTTTAATTGCATTATCATTCCTTATTGACTCTTTCTATGGAACTGAAGCTGTTGGTCAAAATTTCGGTTCATACTCAGTTTTAGCTAAATTCTTTATGGATTCAGGACAATTTGCTTTTGGATTCATGTTAGCAGTTTTAGCTGGATATATAGCTTACTCAATTGCTGGTCGTCCTGGTTTAGCAGTTGGTATGGCAGCTGGAGCTATAGCAGCAAGTTCAAGCTTTATGGTTTCTCAAACTGGTTCAAATGCTGGATTCCTTGGTGCCTTAATTGGAGGATTCTTAGCAGGTTATGTAGTAGTTTTACTTGGTAAAGCCTTTACTTGACTTCCTAAATCAATGGATGGAATCAAACCTATGCTTATCTATCCATTATTAGGACTATTAATTGTTGCTCTTATTATGTTCTTTGTTGTTAATACACCATTAGCTTACTTAAATAAATACATTAATTTAGGTCTTGAATACATCGTTGGTAAAAATGCAAGTATATCAATTGGATTTAAAATTGGTGTTGGCGCTTTACTTGCTGGTATGATGGCGGTTGATATGGGTGGTCCAATCAACAAAGTTGCTTACACTATCGGTGTAGCATCATTAGATCCAGCTGGAATTAATCAACCATGAATTATGGCAGCTGTTATGGTTGGTGGTATGGTTCCTCCTCTTCTTATTGCTTTAGCAGCAGATTTATTCCCACAAAAATTCACTAAAAAAGAAAGAAATGATTCAAAAATCAACTATTTAATGGGAATTTCATTTATTACTGAAGGTGCAATTCCTTATGCAGCAGCTGATCCACTTAGAGTTATCCTTTCATCAATTATTGCTTCAGCTATTGCAGGTGCTTTATCAGCAGGTTTAGGAGCATCAATTCCTGCTCCTCACGGGGGGGTATTCGTATTTATCGTTGCTCAAAAATGATACTGATACATCTTCTCACTTGTTGTTGGTACTGTTATTGGTGCTTTTGTTCTTGGGGCACTCAAGAGAAATGTTGAAAACCCAGAACTTGGAAAATGAAAAGGAATTCCTATTGGAAATGGAATTTCATTCAAAATTAACGCTAGAAAAGCGAAAAGATAGTAAGAATTATAAAATGCAAACCAAATAATAGGTTTGTGTTTTTAATTAAAAAACTTTACACAAAATAAAATTTGATTATTTTTGAATTTTTATGTATAATAATTACGTTGAGTTCATTAATTGAACTATTGTTGCAAAGGCAACTTCTGGAGTCTAGCGCTCACTGTCCTGAAATAATAAAAAAATATTTCAAGAAATCTTTTTTGAAGCCTTACGGCTTTTTTTTATTTCTTAAAATACTATTCATCAATACTTTCATGTATTTTTTTTAGTTTTATTTTAGCTTTTTTGATTGAATCTTGTGCAGCTGCTCTAGTTGTAGCACTTATTTTAGCAATCTCAGCATACGAAAGATCTTCGAAGTAATATAAATAGAAATTTTGACTTTGAGTTTGAGTTAAAAAATTCTTATATTTTTCATAGAGACTTACATAATACTCATTTTCATCAATAATTATTTCTTTACTCATTAATTAATTCCTTAGTCATTTCGTAAATGAATAATTCAAGGTCAAATTCTTGTAAATCGTCAAGTTTTTCTCCCATACCAACATATTTAACATTTAAATCAAATTCATTTTTGATTGAAAGAATTATTCCGCCCTTACTTGTTCCATCTAATTTAGTCAAAATAATTCCAGTTAAATTAGATACCTCTTTGAATACTTTGGCTTGACTTAAACCATTTTGACCAGTAGTTGCGTCCATAACTAAAAGTGACTCATGTGGAGCATCATTTTGAAATTTTTTAATAACCCCTACCATTTTATTTAACTCATTCATTAAATTAACTTTATTTTGTAGTCTTCCAGCAGTATCAATAATTAACAAGTCATAATTATTATTTTTTGCATAATCCATTGCTTTATAAACTACTGAAGAAGGATCTTGATTTGGTTTATCAGGTTTTATAATGTCAACATCCACTCTTTTGGCTCATTCACTGAGTTGTTCAACTGCTGCAGCTCTAAAAGTATCAGCAGCTGCAATTAAAACTTTCTTGCCTTCATTTTTAAATTTATTTGCTAATTTAGCAATACTTGTTGTTTTACCTGAACCATTTACACCAACCATAATAAAAACATTTAAACGATCATCTTTAACATTTAAATTAGTATTAACAATTGTGTTATTTGTATAAGCCTTAAAAATACCATCAGCTACAATCTCACCAATTAATTTAGGGTCAGTGATTTTATTAGCTTTAACTTCACCTTTAATTAATTCAATAATTTGGTCTACTAAATTGTAGTTAATATCCGACATTATCAAAATTTCTTCAAGTTCTTCAAAATACTCTTCATCAATTTTTACGTGTTTATTTTGCAATTCACGAATTTTAGCACCAAAAGAACTAGTGTTAGCTAAACCTTTATCATAATGTGATATTTTTTCAAGTTGTTCTTTAGTTTGATCTTTACTAAAGAAATCTTTTAATTTTTTAAAAAGTTTCATACTTATATTTTATAAAATTTAAGCAAAATAAGTAAAATATTGATATGATAAAAAATAAAACTGTAGTTAGTGAAACTAAAGATTTGTATGATTTAGAATTACTTTACAAATTAAGTTTAAAAAATAATTCTGAAGTTGAAAAAGATTATAAAAAAGTTAAAAAAATTTTCAAAAATTTAGATCCTAAAATTGATTTTAAGTTAAATTTTACTAGTGAAAATTTACCTAAAAAATCAATTAGTTCTGAAATGAGTAAATTTATTGAAGTTAACTCAAAATTAGAATTATTAGATAATGTTTTTACTGAGTTATTTTCACAAATTTATGACAGTAGTTTTATGGAAAATTATTCTTTTGAAAGTAATGATGTTAAATATCTTTGTGGCTTATTAGATTTGAATACTCAGGAAAAAGATGACGATGATTCAATTATTGATTTAACTAAAACTACGAGAGTTATTGTTAACCAAGTTAAAATTTAAAAAATTATGGTATATTAATAAGATAATAATTTAATGAGGATTTTATGAAGAAAGTTAATGTTGCTATTGATGGACCAAGTGGAGCTGGTAAAAGTAGTGTAAGTAAAGAGATTTCTAATTTATTATCTTACACTCCAATAAATAGCGGAAGTCTTTATCGTGCTATTGCTCTTAATGCTTTAAGATTAGGAGTTGATTTAGTTGACAAATCTGCAGTACTGAACACTTTAGTTGAAGGTATGATTGAACTAAAAGAAGACGAAAGTGTTTATTTAAATGGTGAAAATGTTTCAACTCAAATTAGAGCTGAACATGTTTCTAAAGCTGCTGCTGTAGTTGCTAAGTATCAAGAAGTAAGAAATTTTGTTGTGGATTATGTTCAAAAAATGACTAAAACCAATAAAGGTTTTATTGTTGATGGTCGCGATACAACATTTAAATTAATGCCACATGCTGAAGTTAAAATTTTCTTATGAGCAGAACCAGAAGAAAGAGCAAAACGTAGATGTGACCAAAATCTGTCACTTGGTTATAGTAGTAATTATGAAGAAGTACTTTATGATGTTAAAATGCGTGATGCTCAAGATATGAATCGTGAAGTCGATCCATTACATAAAACAGAAGATGCAATTTTAGTTGATTGTACCGATATGACTTTTGATGAAGTTGTTCAACATATTATAAATATAATAAAAGATAAAGCTGAGGAATTAGATGCGTAATACAGTAGCAATAATAGGAAAACCCAACGTCGGAAAAAGCACATTATTTAATCGACTTGTAGGTAGAAGATCGTCAATAGTTTATGATGAACCAGGTGTCACAAGAGATAGATTGTATGAAACTATCACTTGAACTGGTAAAAATATAAAAATAATTGATACTGGTGGAATTGAAATAGAAAATAAACCATTTCAGGAACAAATTCAAATTCAAGCAAAAATAGCAATTGAAGAAGCTGATGTAATTGTTTTTATAATTGATGGAACAATGGAATTAACTAATGATGATGCATTTATTATGAATATTTTAAGAAAGTCTAATAAACCAATTATTATTGGTGCAAATAAATTAGAATCTAATCAAGATTTTGATTATTCACTCTACAAACTTGGTGGCGAAATTTTTAGAATTAGTGCACTTCATGGCGAAGGTGTTGGTGAATTGCTTGATGAAGTTGTTAAAAATCTAGATTTTAGTGAAGAACAAGAGGAAGAATTATTTAAATTATCAATTATAGGTAAACCTAATGCTGGAAAAAGCTCATTACTAAATAATTTAGCTAAAGAAGAACGTTCAATTGTTTCTGATATAGCAGGTACCACTAGAGATAGTGTTAAAACTAAAGTAAAAATTGGCGATAAATTTTACAATGTTATTGATACAGCTGGAATTATGCGTAAAAGTAAATTAGTTGAATCAGTTGATCATTATGCTTTAATGAGAGCTATGAATTCCTTAAGTGAATCTGATTTATCATTAATTTTAATTGATGCTACAACTGAACTTTCACACTTTGATGCAAGAATTATTGGTTATGCTCTAGAAAACGATAAACCGATTATTGTGGTAGTTAATAAGTGAGACCTTGTTGAAAAAGAAACTAACACGATGGCTCAATTTGAGAAAAAAATGAGAAATACTTTACATTTTGTTCCATGAGTTCCTTTTGTATTTATTTCTGCTAAATACAATCAAAGATTAAGTAAATTAATAGAAACATTAAACGAAGTTAGAGAAAATCTTGAGAGAGATATCAAACCTTCTTTATTATCAAATTTTATTATGGAAACGCAAATGATTCAACCTGCAGCACCATATAATGGTGGAAAATTAAATATTTATTTTGTTAGAAAAACTTTAGATAAAATTCCTACATTTAATTTCTATGTTAATGATAAGAAATTTCTTCATTTCTCATATCAAAGATTTTTAGAAAACCAACTTAGAAGCACATTTAATTTCAAAGGTTGTCCAATAAAAATGAACTTTAAGAATAAACAAGGGTTAGAATAATATTAAGTCACATTGTGACTTTTTATTTAATTAAAAAAGCAATCATATTGATTGCTTAGTCCTTAAAGTTTAACTTCAGTAATAGTATTAGTTATTTGACGAATAAATATTTCTAAATCATCGTCATTAGTAAATTTTCCCCTTTATTTTTTTAATCATATTTAAATTATATTTTAATTTATGTTAAATTCGAATTTTATAGATAAACAAGGCAAAAATTAAGCAGATTAACATCTGTATATTCATTAAATAAATGTGTTCATTAAGTTAATGTATCGTTTATGCTACGATTTTTAAGTAATTTTTCAAATAATATCCATTAATTAAATGTGAATTTTTAAGGTATAAATTATGAAATATTTTCATATTTCAAATATTGCAAATTATTTTTTTACAACCAGGGTAAAATTATAATTAGAAAGGAATTGATGAATGAAATAGACTATAAAAATAATACTTTAGAGCCTATAAAAAATATATATGAGAAAAATATATCATCTATTAATCAAATATTAAAAAATTATTTTAGTAATCATGATAATGAAAATATTGAATACAGAAATGAAGTAAATAGTTTGACTGATTCATGTAATGAGATATCCAAGAATATAAAAGATAGGAAAAAGAAAGACAAAATAATTCTAAGAAAAATTACAAATTTTTTCATTTTTATTTCTTTCTTTGTGATTTTAGGATTATTCTTTATAAAATTTTATAAAGAGAATAGAAAAATTATCTCTAGCTTTAAGGCTTTTAAACTTGAAAATTTGAAAGTAATTAGTAATCAAAAAAATAGAATTCAGTGACTTAAAACAGGTTATTTTTCAAATATTGACAATAGTACTGTTGTTGATTATGTTATGAAAAATTTTGGATTTAATCTTGAATATAGTTTTGATTTTAATTTATTAAATGAGTTATTTATTGAAACGAGAAATAATATTTTTCCAAAGAATGTTATAGGTATTAAATCATTTTTAAAAATTAGGTATAAAAATACGCCTATATATAAAGTTTCACTTAGTGATTTATACTTTAAAATTATAACTACCTCCAACTCAGAAAGTTTTCCTTACAGTGCAAGAGTTAATGGAAAAATAGTCACAAAATACGAAACATTAACTGCTTATCATAGAGAAAATACACCTTTTATAAATAATAAAGATTACATATTACTTAAAACTAATTTTTCTAAAGAATTAGAATTTGACAATATTGGTTCTAGTTCAAATTATAAATTCGAAAACAAGGACTTTAATAAATTTATTCAAATCACATCAAGAAGTGATTCAAAAGAATCTGAAGTTGATTTGTTGCAGTTTTTTACTATAAAAACACAAGAAGATTACGTAAATTGATATAAATACTTAAATAAAACTAAACCAATTTTCTCAAAAAAAGATAAATTTTGAATTGTAAAAAGTAATAATACAAATTACTCGTCATTATTAATGAACAATGAGATTAGTTCATTTAACTTTGAAGATACTATAGATTATAAATCTTCAAAAGTTCAACAGAATGTATCTACTTATGTGCAAAATGTTCTAATGGATTTAACAACTTTATTAATTCCACCTGTTATAAGTAGAGAACTATATGAAGAAAATGGTAATTATAAAACATCTAATATATATGAAGTAGAAAAAGAAAAAGAAACTAGAAAAATAGATAGCACACATTTATTAACCGTTTTAAACAGTGATAAATATTTTACATTTAAAGGACATAAACCTTCGTTAAGTACTTGATTGTCGTTTGTAAGTTCTGAGGTTTATGATGAAGAAAACGGTTGCATGCTTTACAATATTAAAAATAATTCATTTTATCATAAAGATCTCATTGACAATGTTGTCGTTGTTGGTAGACATGTGGGTGCTAAAGTAATTCCCGTCAAGTATCGAAGATTTTATGAGATGAGCGAATCTAAGTCAGTGTTTTTTATTGAAAATACTAAAGGTATTTTACTTCATGAATTTTCAATAATTTTGTCTCAAGAAGATATCAAGTATTTTAACGAAGCAATTTCAAAAATAGAGGCTGACAGTTATAAAGGAATTAAGTATCCTGATAACGACGAAATTTGAACACTGATTAGGTTATGATTTGGAAAAAGCATTTTTAATAATAAATTAAGTGTAAAAGAAAATGAAATTTTATCTATAATTAAAGAAATGTGCAAAATATTACCTGATGATTTTGCAATTCACTGTAATCAGGTAGGGATATCAATTTGTGTAAATAACCAAGATTGAAGTAGTAGAACAAATGTGATAAATCAATTGATTAAACTATCAAAAAAATTATTTGAAATACAAAAATAGGAGATTTTTATGTTAATAGACACTAGAATAGAACAAAATGAACAACCTGAAATTAATGTTCAAAATCAGATTATTTCGCCTAAGGCAACAACTTCGCAAAAAATTCTTTTTGCTTTAATGATTTTCTTTAGCTGCATTTTGATTTTTGGTTTAATTTACTGACCATATAAATGAATTTCATCATGACCAAATAAGTTAAATAGATTACAACTTGAAGTTAATGATGCAGCATCATTGATCGATGTTAATTTACAAAAAAGAAAAGATACATTGGTAAAATTATTTGAAGAAACAAAAGCATATTTAAAATTTGAAAACGAAACTTTCACAAATGTTGCGAAATTGAGAAGTCTTAAGAGTGAAGGGATGAGCGAAGATGCTAAAACAACTCAAGAAATGAACAATTTGATGGAAAATATTTCAAGAGATATTAATATTTCGGTTGAAGCATATCCAGAATTAAAAGCTTCAAAAATTGTTTCTGAATTAATGAGTTCGAGTGAATATATTGAATCAGAGATTGCAGCAAGTAGAAGATTATACAATAAAAGAGTAAGTGAATTCAACACAGAAATTTTCACTTTCCCAATCTTGATTAAGGCTCAAAAAATGAAGTTGCATTCAATGTCTTTATTTGCAGCAAGTAAAGAATCTAAAAAAGATGTTGATATGTCTGGTCTTTCAAACATTTAAGAATTTTAGTTAGAATTTATCATGAATATAAAAAGTTGACATTTATTTGTCAACTTATTTTTTACTAATTCTCTATATTTAATATAAAATCATCATCCGTTGAGAAATCAACATTCTTATCAATTCACTCTCTTCTAGCTTGGACATTATCTCCCATTAACATAGTAACTCTTCTTTCAGCTAGTGAAGCATCTTTTATATCTACTTTAATTATCGTTCTAGTTTTAGGATTCATAGTAGTGTCTCAAATTTGATCAGCATTCATTTCACCAAGACCTTTATAACGTTGAATTTCATAACTTGTTAACTTTTCAAGTACTTCTTTCAACTCATCATCATCTCATGCATAAATGATTTCATTTTTATTTTTACCTTTTGATGTTACTTTATATAATGGCGGACGAGCAATGAATACTCTACCATGTTCTATTAATGGACGCATATATCTATATAAGAACGTTAAAAGTAAAATTTGAATGTGAGCACCATCGGTATCCGCGTCAGTCATAATAACTATTTTTCCATATTGAGCTTTTGTAATGTCAAAATCTTTTCCATAACCAGCTCCAATAGTATTTATAATTGTGTTGATTTCAACATTTTTTAATATTTCAAGAAGCTTAGATTTTTCAGTATTTAACACCTTACCTCTAAGTGGTAAAATTGCTTGATATCTACGATCTCTTCCAGTCTTTGCTGTTCCACCAGCAGAATCACCCTCGACTAAGAATAATTCTTTTTCTTCAACTTTTTTAGACTGAGCTGGAGTTAATTTATCAGAAAGAATTTGCTTAGTTTTAAGAATATTTTTAGTTTGTCTTAATTCATTCTTTCTTTTGCGTTCATCATTTCTAATTTCATAAGCACGTTTTATTTTTTCAAGAACTTTTCTTGCAATTTGTTTATTTTCTGTGATTCATTGCTTCATGAATTTAGTTACGATATCTTCGACAATACTCTTAGCTTCAGGAGTACCTAATTTATCTTTAGTTTGACCTACGAACTCCAAGATGTTTTCTGGAACCTTAAGAGAAATGATAGCAGTAAGTCCTTCACGAACATCACTTCCATCAAGTGTATTTTTCCCCTTGATAACTTTTTCTTCTTCAGCAAAAGCATTAAAAACTTTAGTTAATGCACTTTTAAAACCAGTTTCATGTGTTCCACCATCACGAGTTTTAACATTATTAACAAAACTTAAAATTAGTTCATTGTATGTATCAGTATATTGAAAACCAAATTCAACTTCAACTCCATTTTTTTCATCCTTGAATGAGAAAGGTTCAATTATAGGGGTTTTAGAATCGTTTATAAAATTAACAAATTCTTTAATTCCATTTTCATATTTGAATGTTTCACTTGTTTCATTAATTTCATCGTTTAATACTATTTCTAAACTAGAAATTAAAAAGGAACTTTCTTTAAGTCTTTCACTTATAATGTCGGTGTTTAACTTCGCTTTCTTAAAGAATGAGTAGTCAGGCATAAAGTGAACAATGGTTCCATTTTTATTTGTTTTACCTATTGAACTAGTTCTTTTTATAATTTTATCTTGTTCAAATTCAGTGTATCAAATTTGTCCATCTCTAAAAACAGTTACATCTAATTTAGATGAAAGAGCATTAACTACACTTGAACCTACTCCATGAAGTCCACCGCTACTTTTATATGCGCCTTCATTAAATTTACCACCAGCATGTAATTCGGTGAAAACAAGTTCAACAGCACTACGTCCATCTTCAGTTTTACCAACTGGTATTCCACGTCCATTATCTTCAATAGAAACCGAACTATCCTTATTTATGGTTACAATAATTTTATTCGCATACCCAGCAAGAGCTTCATCAATTGAGTTATCAACTATTTCTCAAACTAAATGGTGCAAACCATTTACATCAGTTCCACCAATGTACATACCGGGTCTTTTTCTTACTGCTTCAAGACCATTTAATTTCTTTATATCTTTTTCTGTATAACTGTTTTGTTGCATAGTTTTATTATATTAAATTAATTATCTTTATTTTTAATATTATTTAATTAATATATAATTTTTATATGAATGAATTAAGTTATGAAATTACAAAGAAAAAAACCAAAAGTTCTTATTTATCTCTGACCTTAATTTTTGTAGGTATAGGTTTATTTGTTTTTGGAGCACTAGTTTTAGGTTTAGGAATTTTTTCAAAAAATGTAGAGAGATTTATTGCAAGTAATTTCACTAATTATAGTTTTTACATTACTTACTTAGTTTCGACAATAGTATTTATTGTATGATTATTTTTATTTTCTTATCTACATAAAAAAATGCCGTTTCCAGTTTTAGTTGTTGGATATATATTTACAGTTATTTATATGGCACTTGTAACATTTATCTCAATGTATGCTAATAATATTTCAACAAATAATCTTTGATTGATTGCTTTAATATTTTTAATTAGTGTTCTATTAACTATGGCTTGTGGAATTATAGGTTATTTTGAGTTAATAAAAGTAAAAGTGATGTGAGTTTTATCAATAGTTTTACTTATTGGATTTGTTGTATTGTTTATTATAAGTCTATTTGTGTTTAACAGTACAATCGAGATGATTTATTCATTAGTTGGACTTGCAATATCAGGAATAAATATTTTCTTCTCATTTTACATTATTAGTAAGAAAAATAATGAATTTACATTCAATTCAACTAAAGATATGCTTAAAGAGTCTATAAGCGATGCAATATTTATCTTTATTAACATAGTTTATATGATTTGATATTTACTAAGACTTTTTGGTTCTAGAGATTAAGCCTTTAGGGCTTTTTATTTTGCAAAAATAAAACTAGGAATAAATCCTAGTTAAACACTGAGTAAACATTATTTTTGTACACGAACACGAACGATTGTGTATGGTAATAATGCAACAAATCTAGCTCTTTTAATTGCGTTTGATACGCTTCTTTGGTGTTTTGCACATGTTCCTGACATTGATGATGATTTAATTTGACCTGTACCACTAATGTATCTTTTAAGTAATTCTAAATTTTTATAATCAACATAGTTCATGTTTTGTTCACAGAATTCACAAACTTTTCTTCTTGAACCAAAACCTTTTTTATTTTTCTTAAAGTTCATTTTTTCTCCTATTTATTTTCTATTAATCGAAATCTAAATTGTGATTAGGGTTAAAAATATCATCTTCTAAATCATCATCACTATCTAATTCAAATAAACTTGTGTCATTTTTATTAGATGAGTTTTGATCACTGAATAAAGAACTATTAAAACTATATTCATCTTCTTCATCGTCAAGGTTACTTAAGAAATCTTGATTCGTAGAAGTTTGGTTATTTGATAGGTTTAATTCATTTAGTTTTTCAGTTGGTGTAAAACTAATTTTTTGATTACTCATCTCACTTTGTACAGATGGTCTTGAAAAACTTTCATCAACTGTAAAACCAGCAAAACTATTGTTTGATGCATTGTTATATAGTGATTGGTTTGAAGTTGTATTATCAAATCTATGCACTTGTTGATTTGGAACGTTTTGAACACGTTCACTAAAATCTTTTGAAGGCATATTCGCTACAAATCTATTGTTAGCATTTTGATTTGATGAATTCATTCTAGATTGAACTACTGATTTAGGTTCTAAAATATTGATATTATCAACATTTACTTCAAATGAAGTTACATTCACTCCATCTCTTTGATAAGAACTCATGTAGATTGAACCTTCCACTGCTATTAAAGTTCCCTTAAATACATTTGAAGTCATAAAATCAGCATTTGCTCTTCATGCAACTAATGGAATAAAATCTGTTACATCTGTTGTACCACGACGATTAATTGCTAATCTTACTCTAGCGTATCTTATTCCACTTTGAGTTTGAAATATCCTTATATCAGATGAAACTCTACCAATCAAAAGTACTTTATTCATATTAACCCCTTATCTTAAAATCAACTATTAATTATTCTTCAGTCTTAGGTGCGACTTTTCTAGGTGTTGATTTACGAACTACTTTTTTTGTAGCTTTTTTAGTGTTTGTAGGTTTTAAACCACTTTCTGTATCAAGGTTGATAACTAATTGTCTTCAAACTTGTTTTACAATGTTAGATCTACGTACAAATTCAGAAATTAATTCAGGTTTTGATTCAACTTCTGCATTTACATATTGAGCGTGTTTTGATTTGTTAATTGAGTATGATAATTCGTTGATAGCTAATTTTTCAGCTTTTTTAACACCGTTTCCGAATACTTCTTTAAGTAAATCGAAAGCAACATTAACGTCAGCCTTAGGATCAACGATCATCATGATTTCGTATTTAGCCATATTAAGCCTCCTTTTGGACATTCAGGGTTATTAAAAACCAAGGAGTAAAATTACTCTTTTATATTATATAGATTTAGTATTTTTTAAAGACTTATTTTCTTATTTTTATGGTCAATTTTTCACAAAAAAAGATCTCATAATGAGATCTCTATTTTTTAGGGCCTAAATATCCTCTTTCTAAAGCTTCTCAAAGTACTTGTTCTTTGGTTTTATTAGAATTATGTCTGTCATTTCCATTTTTTATATAATAAATGTAAGCGAGAAGTTGATCTGGATCATAATTATTGTTGTTCGTTCAGTTTGAACGACTACCAAAAACAAATTCCATATTAAACCCACCGTTGATAAATCCTATTTTTCTGTAAGCCGTTTCATCACGTAAGACGTCGATTGGTTTTTTATAAATTGGAATATATAAATCATCTCACATTGCTTTTTGATGAGCTAAGTTAACAATCCCCTCTAGTGTAGTAGCTCTAAGTAAGTTAGTATTTCAATATGTTACTCCACTTGGATTGTTATTTCATAAGAATCAAAGAACAATTTCAGTAACTCTGAATAAATTTCTATATTCAACAGTGTCTTGTTTAAATGTTGGAAGTGATTTATTTATAGCTTTTTTGAATAATTCTTCATAGAATGGTTTAAATATTTGTGCAAGAAATCCTTTCGCCTTATCAGGGATTGTTAAAACATTTAACGTACCAATCTCGACTTTTACACTTGAACTTGATGAACTTGATGAACTTGAATTTGGACTAAGTATAGGTTTAAGAATCGAATAAATACCGGTATTTTGAGTTAAACTACTTGATTCAAAAATTCTATCAATTAATTTAACAAAATCTGCTGAACCAATTTGATTTATGATTTTTCCGATTAATTCAGATTTATCAAGAATTTTAATAACCTGAATTGCGGACCCGTCATCATTTGAAATGATGCTTAGAACACCTTTCATAACTGCTTCAGATATTTTTTCTGAAGTAATTGGATTTGAAGCGCTAGGTTTTAAGTTTTTAATATTATCGTAAATCTTATTAATTATTTGGTCAAAATCATTAGTATTAACAATTGCTTTAAGAGCATTTTTCATTACTCTACCAAATAATTTCTTATCATCTTCAATTAAATTAAATCCACTCTTTCTCAATATTTCAACAAGCAATTCACCCATACCGTTTTCAAAGTCAATATCGTTACTATTTACTGTATCGGTTAACCACTTTTTAATTGAATTCTTGATGTCAGTCGATTTTGAACTATTAAGAAGTTTGTTGATTAATTCTCATCAGTTGTTTAATTTAGAATATTCTAAATTATTATTGATTACTTCTTCAACTAAAATTGTCAATAGTTTCTTAAGGTCTTCATTCTTTAATACTTTTATAATAAAGTTATTAATTTTATTTTTATCAAGTGTTGAGGTTTCTCCAAGAAGTAATGATGGGATATCTAATTTTTCTAATATTCTTCTTATCTTAGTTTCATCAGAAGTTAATTTATTAATAATATGACTGATTATTTTAACGATCGTTTTCTTATTTTGTGTTACTAGATTATCTTTTAAGAATTTGCTAAAAGTTGCGTATTCAGTAATTTTAAGATTGTCAAAAATTTGTGATGTTATTGAACTAAATAAACTAATTATGTTGTTTGATGAACCAATTTGATCAATGAGTGGATCAACTAAATTATCAATTAAATCAAGTCTATTTAATAAATTATATAGATCATCAACAATCATTCTCATAAATGAATCTGCTTCAGGGATATTTGTTGAATTTATTTCAACGAAATTAAAGAAGTGTTTTACAACGTTATTAAGAATTGTTTTGATTGTTGGATCTGTAAAAATATCTCTTAAAAGTAGTTTTAATTCATCTTTAATAGTATTTCTTATTGCAGCATCATCTAATGAAATTTGTATAATTTGAGTTAAATTGTTTGCTTGAGAAATTCTATCATTTTTTGTTTTTACAGAGTCTAGAATAGCAAAAACAGAATTTTTTAGGTGTTGATTATCAAAAATTATGGTGATTGCAGCTTTTAGTGAAGACTCATCAGTATATTTATAAATTTCATTTAATGTAGAAGAACTTAAAGAATTTACAAAGGCATTAGCAATAATTTGGTTTTGATTTAAGTATTCTAAAATATTAGTTAAAACAATTTTTAAATCATAATAATTTGTTGAATTTCTAAAAATATTTGTTTGTGCAACAATTTTAACTAAATCAGTTACTTTTTGATCCAAATTATTTTCAAATTCACCAGTTAGACTATTTGATATAGAATTTATAACATTTGTAAAGTTGATTTCAATACCATTAATTTTGAATTCATCAATTAGGGCATTAATCAATTTATCAGTTAAGTTTAAATTATTGTTGATTGAATTTACTACAGTTAATAATTCAGATAATAATGATTTAGAATCTAAAGTATTTTTAAGCAATCAGTTATTTTCTAATTTTGTCAATAATGAATTAAGTGGATCAACAATAATGTTTCTTACTTCATTATCGTTTAATAATTCCTTGATTACTGAACTAAAATTAGTTTTGAATAAATTTTGAATTGAAGTTTTATTGAAAACTTTCTTAATTAAATCATTGTAATTTTGGCTTGTTGAATATTCAGCTGAATTTTCAATTATGTTGTATGCAATATCTTTTAGTAAACTAATAGTATTATTATTGTTTAATATTTTTACGCTTAAAGTACTAATTTGTTCGCTTGTTAAATTGAATTTTTCAAGTAATTTTTCTAACCCTAATGTTTTAACAAAGTTTTTAATATTTTGAGGATTATCTAATTTATTTAGCAATTCACTAACAATAGCTTTTAACGTAGCTTTATTCTTTGTATCATTAAAGATTCATGAAGCTAATAATTTTTGAATTATTTCAAAATTATTTTCAACTAATTTATTTTTAAGTTTGTTAATTAATTGATTAATTGAAGTTGTGATATTTAATGGATCCTTAAGAATGTTTAATACATCAGAAATTAATTCTTCATAAAGATTTAACTCTTTGAGAATAGGAATTATTGAGTCTAAAGTTGAACCAACTAGTTGATTAATTCCGCTTATATTTAGATTAATTTCATTTTGTTTTGAAATATATATTAACGATTTTGTTGCAATCGATTTTACTTGCGTATTTGTTATTATTTTTTCAACTAAGTTATTGATGTTTGTTTTATTTTCATCAATAATTCCATTAATTTTAAAAATTGATTTTATCAATTCATTGATGCTATTTATATTGTTAAGTCATTCACGATTGTTTAATAATTTAGGAGTAATATTTTTGATAATATTTTGAAAATCAATGTCTTTTAATATGAATCTGATTAACTCAATTAAATCATTTTTATTCGCATAATTAAATAATTCGTTCGAAGGATCAATTGAATTGATTTGTTTAATCAAAATATTTTCGATTGTTCCATCATTTATTAAGAAAATTAAAATTTCTTGAACTGTTCTGGTCAATGTATCAAAATTATTTTTGATTGATTTATGTTCAATAATACCATTTACAAACTGATATGGATTTTCACTAATTTTATTTGAAATGATTTTTGATATTTCTGTTGGGATTTGTACTAAGAATGAGTTAGGATTATCACTATTTTTAGCTGAATTGATTAAATCAATTGTTTTATCAATAATTGGTTCTAACAATTCTAAATCACTTACTAAAACATCAATTTCATTTACAATATCACTAATCATTAATTCTAATTTATTATCATTTGTTGCACCATAACTAGTCAATGTTTGATTAAGTATTTTCTTTAATATTTTTCTAATATTTTGATTTGTTAGTAAATCATTAATTAATCCCTTAATATCATCTCTTAATTTATCAAAATTTACAAGAGATAATATTTTAGATATAAAATCATCAAAGTTTAATGCTTGTTTTAAAACACCAACATTATTTAGTAGATCTTGTGTAATTACATTAATTATTTGATTGAAGTTTGTGTTAGTAGAAATAAATTTAATTATTTGAACTAAATCGTCTTTATCACTATATTTAAATAATTCATTTTTAGCTGAATCTGATAGACCATCAATTAATTGAGAAATTGTTTGTTCATTTGAAAGCAATTTAATTAAATTGTTAATTATTTTAATTAAATCATCCTTATTTTCATTTACTAGTTTTGAATCTAAAATGACTTTAATAAGATTGAATCCAATTTCTTTAGCATTTTCAGAATTAAAATTATTTTCCTTGATTTTACTAAAAATATTTGAAACTATAGAACTAATCGAAATGCTAAAGCCGTTTGATTTTATCTCTTCAGTTATTGAACTTACAATACTTTTAGTTAAATTAATAACTGAATCAACATCACTATAAATATCAATTATGTTTGAAACCAGATTTTCCTTGTTTGAAACACCTTCAAGAATTAAATCTATAGTAGGACCATTTAATTCTTTAACCAAAATTTTCTTAATTATATTTTTTATATTTGGTTTACTAATAAATTCTTTAAGAATTGAGCTTAAAGAGTTCTCAATTTTTTCTCTAGTTTGATTATTTCACAATAAGGTTTGCACAAATTCTTCAATGTTATTTGTGTTTTTGTAAATATTTTCTCTTGCTGAAATATCATCAATAATTGCATCAGTCATATCAACAATGTGAGTTGAATTAAACACATCAACTAAAGCATTTTTGATTTCTGATTCATTAAATTCATATCTTGCTGTATATTCTGTTAAATCAATTCTATCAACTCATTTTTCGATATTATTTGGAACAAAATTATTTAATAATGTATTTATAAATCTATTTATCTCATCTTTATTTTTTGAAATAACTCTGGAATCAAAGATGTTTTTAACAATTTGGTAGTAGTTTTGCTTGATTGAGCTTAATAATTCAGGTTTTATTTGATTGAATAATTGTTCAAAAGTTAGACTTGAATTTAAATTATTGTTAATAATTTCAAAAATCTTGTTTAATAAATCGAAAGAATCGTTTGTAATTAAAACATCGTATAAAGAATTAGTTAAAGCGATAGAAAGTTTTTCGTTTTTATTAATTATGTTGTTATCAATTAAAAGATTATTAAGAATTTTATTGAAAGTTTCCGTTAAAGGATTGCTCTTTAGTACTGAGTTTAATATTTCAGTAATTTCTTGGTAGTTGTTTAATAATTGACTTTGTTTCAATGCTTCAAAAACAATTTCATCAATTGTGTTTTTATTAATTCACTTGTTTGATTTTAAAAGATTTGTAGCAGAATTTTTAACTAAATTAATAAATTTATTATTAGTGATTAACTCACTAATTAAATTCCTGATTTCATCTCTATCAACTCATTTTTCATCAATTAAATCAGATAAATTAGTGATTCAATCTTTAACTTGTGGAATATTGATGATATTTTCTAAACCATTTTGAATAATGTAATTTAGTCCTTGATAATTATTTGAAATTAAAGGATTATTGAATATAAATTTAACAAAGTCTAGCGGATCTGAAATAACTTGTTTTACTGAATTTGTTATTGAATTAGGAATTTCAGAAATTATTTGTTCAAAATTACTATTATCAACCTTAATTTCTTCTACTTTATCAAATATAGAATCTATAATTTTGTTTAACAATTCATTATATTCAAGTATTGTGTGTAAGTTAGTTGCAAGATCCTCAGAAAGTTTTTTGACGGTGTTATTTGGGGTTATTTTTGTAAATTTGTATATAACTTTTTCAATAATTAATGAAATATTAATTTGAACATCGTGATTTTTCAATAAGCTGTTTACAAGATTTTTAACATCAGATCTTATAGAGTTAAAATCAGTGTTTTTTAATAATTCAGAAAATAATTGATTATAAGTTGTTACATTTTCAAGATTTATGTTATATGTGTTGATACCATGAATTATTTTATTAATAATATTTTTGAATTCTCTTGTACCTGTTGTAATTTCAATAATACTTTTGAGTGATTGTATATCGAGGTATTCGGTGTCATTAACTAAAATATTTAATAATGAATCAAAGTTTATTATTTTAGATAAGTTAGAATTGATTATATTTTTAATTATTTGTAATATGTTTTGTTTATCTTCTGTTCAAATTTTCTGATTTAAAATGTACTTAATAAATTCTATTATATCTTTTTCATTGCTTAAATATATGTTTTTAAAATCACTAAATAAACTTGATAAAAATTCATTTATAGAGAAGTTTTCGTTAGAAATTCCTTTGATTAGATTATTTAAAATTAAGCTAGATAAATTGAATTTATTATTTGCTGAAGTGATTAATTCAATAATATTACTTGTAAATCTTGAAGTGTTAGTAACTCCATCAAAAATTTCGTTCAGGTCAACATTATTGAATAATTTGTCTTCTATTATTATCGATGCCAATTCTTTTAATTCTGTATTATTCAATAATTTGTTAATAATATTTTTAATCTGTTCTGAATTTTTACTTAAGTTTTCTTGATTTTTAAGAATTAAAGAAACTAATTCAATATAGCTATTTGCTTCTTTATATTTATCTATATTTATAATTGTGTCTTTAATAATTTGCTTAAATACATTTCTAAAATCCGAATCACTTTCAAGCATTTCGATTATTGAAACAAAATTAGGATTAATCTTATCATTCTTGATATTTAATTGAGAAGATAGGTCGATGTTTTTAATTTTCTCAAAGATATTTATTTCATCAAAAATCTTATTGTATAAGTAATCAAAATTTTCAGATATGAATTCTTTTAAAGGTGAAATGAAATCACTATTTAAAATTTCTTTTACAAATTCATAGTTATTTATATTAATGATTTGTAATAATTCAACTTGAATATTTTTGATAAACTCATCTATATTACTTGAATTTTTAATAGATTTACTTACTGCAAATGAAATTTTACTAATATTTAATTTTGATTGATCATTTTTCAAGTAGTTAATGAATGATGTTGTAAATAAATTTATTTGTTCGGTTGAGTATGTTAAATTATTATCAATACACAATCTTTCAATAAATTTATTTAAGGTTTTTTGCAACTCAGAAATATCGAATTGTTCTAAAACATTTTCAATTAATGAAACAAGAATGTTTTTGCTTTGAGAGTCACTGCTAAAAATTAAAGAATTAATAATATCTTTTGTATCATTAGAAATTAAAACATCTGGGTTATTGATTATATTTCTAGTCAAGTTAATAACTAATTTATCAAAATTTGGATTTACTTTAATTAAGTTTAATAAGCTATAAATTTCATTTTTGTCTATAAGTAAATTAATCTTTTTATTTTCTTGATATTCAATTTCGAATAATTTTTCATATAATGATTCATTAATGAATTTATCTTTTATAGTAGTTAAATAAGCACTGATCAAGCTGATAAATTCTTCTTTGTTTGATTGAATTGAATTCAATTTTAATAGTTTGTTTAATTTGTTTTTTAAATCAAAACTTAAATCTGAAGATAATTTTTTAATTATCACATCAAGAATTTGTTTGAAGTTAACTAGTTTATTATCTTTATTCAAGTTATCTAACTCAATAGCCATGCTTGAAAATAAATTGTTTTTAACACCTAAAATATTTAGTATTTGTGGAATGTCATTAGCTAAATCAGTTGATAGTTTTTGAATTTGAGTTTCAGATAGACCTGAATCAATTAAAATAAATTGATTTTTAATAATATTTGTTAAAAGTTTTAAAAATGACTCTGAATTAATTAAATCATTAAATAAATTATCAAGGTTTTGACCCAATTCATTAAATTTAAAGTTTGCAAATAAAACTTTAAATAATTCTTCAAAGTTTGAAGCTTTATCTAATTTTTCAACATTACCAAAGAATAAATCAATAATTTGATTTAATAATAAATTAAAGTTTTCATTATTGAATATTTCTATAATTAATTCTTCAAAATCACCTTGTTGAGCAAAAATAGATTTCATATCAACAGATTCAAATAATTTTGTTGTAATTGTGTTTAAGAATTTAGGATCGTTTTTGATTTTATTAAACACATTCATTATTATTGTTTTTAAATCTGTTGCTAACTTACTTATTTCTTGTTCGGTAGCTAAGGAATTTATGAATTCAACAATAGTTTTTTCTCCATCTTCACTTTCAATGTTAAATAAAGAACTAAAAGTTAATAATATGTCTTTAATATTTAATTGAGTTCCATTCGATGAAAGTTGAGATAAAAGAGATTGTAAGATTTTTTGTGAAATTCCCAATTTATCATTACTTTTTACAATTAATTTTATTAACTTAGTAACAACAAACTCTGGGTTTTGGACATTTTCAAAAATTCAGCCATAATTAAGCTCTTCAATAGTTTTCATTAATAATTTAGTCATTAATTCTTGAACAGCTTCATTATTCATTGCTTTTATGAGCTTATCATTAACAATGGAAATTAATTCTTGATCTATATTACTTGATGAAAAAGTTTGTTTTATTATTTCATCAATAATATTGTCTGCATATATATTTGTTTTCTGAATTCCGTCAACTAAAGCAAGTGAGATTTTACCAATAAGTTTTTTGAATTTTTCATCCATTAGTTCATTTGTTATAAATCGTTTAAGTTCATCATATTTAGTTAAATCAAATTTAGTTTGAATTTGTAAACTATCTAAGAATTTGACTACATTATCTTGATTGATTATTAATTTAATAATGTTTTGAATGAACTGAGAAGTTTTTATAGGAGAGTTAACATCTTTGAGTGATTTAACTATTGAAGGTAAGAATGTTTTTAGTAAATTAACTGAGTTTTGACTTAATTGATTTTTAACATCATCTAAAAACTGATTTAAAGATGAACTATTTTCAAATGTATTTATAATTAGATCTAAGATATCATTAACTTCGGATTTTCTTAACACACTATTGATTAAGTTTTCGAAAAGATTTGAAGCAAATTCATCATAGTTGAAAATTTCTTCATGTAAACCTAATTCTTTGGTTTGTTTGATTATCAATTCTACAATTGAAGTTTTGATTTTTGGCAGTTTCAATAATGAAATAATTGTTTCTTTATTATTTTTAATTTCATTTATTATAACTTTATCTTTTAACGAATTGTAAATAATTGTTGAAAGTGGCTCATTTTTTAGTTTGTTTACTCAGTTTTCTGAAAGTAAATTATTAATAAAACGATTAATTATTAACTTAAATGAATTTGTTTTCAACTTGCTTGAAATTGTTGATATTAATTGACTATTTGAATTATTTCCATCACCAAGGATTGAAGTTAACAACATTTCTAAATATTGATTATTATCTTCGAGTAGGTAATTAACTGTTGCTTTGATTAAATCTCTTATAGCATTTTGATTTTCATTGACAATTTCAGAATTAAGTAATTTTTTCAATATTTCATTGAAATTAAATTCACTAATATTTAATAAGTTTTTAATATATGAAATCAATAAATTAGACGTATTATCTTTCAATGAACCAAAATTATTTGAATTTTTTATAGCATAAAGTAAATTGTCGATTAAAGTTTCAATATTTTTATCATCTTTAATAAAACTATCAACTAATAAAGTAACATCACTAATCAATTTACTATTTTCTAATGTTGTGTGATCTAATTCTATAATTTCATAGAATTTTTCAATTATTTTCCTAATAGATTTTTCAATTTCCAATTCATCTTTAATTGATTTGACAAATTCTAAAATGCTGTCTCTATCATTTTGTGCAAATCCTTTTGCTACAAAAAATAAAATATCATTTACATCATTAATTTGCACTTTAGATTTTGTTTTTTCTTTTATGGCGTTAATAATTGATTTAACTAAAATATTTTTATTATTTTCATTATTGATTATGTTTGAGAATTTATTTTTAAGTTCTTCAATATTTGTAAAATCATCTACTAATTGTTTAATATTGCTTGGGATTATTGAAAATATTAAACCACTATGATTGATTTTTTTACTTTCAAGGAAGTTGTATAACATTGTTTCGATAATATCAATGTTATTATCAAGAACATTTGAATTTAATATTTCAAAAACAGGGATTAATAATTGTGTAATATCTAGATTTGATGATGAGCTTGAATTTAATATTGATTTTATAGCATCAACTAATAATTTTGAAATTTCATTGTAATTTTGATGATTGTTTCTAACAAAATTAATTATCGATTCAACTGAAACATTAACCAAACTATTTGCTAAATCTTTAATTGATTCATTATTTAGAAGTGATTGTAATAATAAATCAAATCTTTTTTCATCAACATTTAATAAAATGTCATATTCATTTAAAAATTCTTTAACCTTATTAGATATTAAACTAATTACCTCTTTATCAGATAAAAGAATTTGAATTACTTTGCTTATTGGATTTTTAAGTGCTTTAACAGTTTTTCCATTAGAAATAATTTTTACAAATAAATCGTAAAATGAATTTACTTCTTCAATTTCATCAGATGTATCTAAAAAATCATTGATTAATGCAATAATTGCATCTTCTAAGTCATTTTGTTGAATGGATTTTTCAATTAATTCAGAAACTTTTTCTTGAGTAAAATTAGGATTATCTATCAACTTAGTTATATAGGGTGAAACAAATACCTTTAGCTTAGAAAATAATATTTCTATTAATTTAGAATTTTTTAAGTTTGATGAAAGTTTTCTAATTTCATTTTTATTTTGTTGTATAAAGTCGCTTTTAGCTAAAGTTTTTAATAAGTTAAGAATTGACTTTTCATCAGTTAAACTGTTGATGAGAATTTTAGAAATAACTCCATCATCAAATATTGAAGCTTTTGGATTTTCTTCAACTAATTTGGTTATTTCATTTTGTAAATTACTAATTAAATCTGATAAATAACCTGAATTGAGCAATCACTCAACGATTTGTTCAGATCTTTTGAAGTTATTTTCTGTTAAGAAGTTTTGAAGTGACCCATTAGGATCAATTATTTTAATGTAATCTGATTTAACTAAAGTTGAAATCAAACCTTGAGTAATTTTCTTAAAACTTCCGCTAACTCTTAACATTCTTTTACCAAAATTGTCAGTAGAACGCAGCGAATCAATTTGAAGTTCAAAATCGTCTTTTTTGTTTATAAATTCTCAGTCACTAGCACCAATGATTTCTTTTATAACTTTAGAGTAATCATCGATTTCGATTTGATGAGAAACAGTTTGATAATCACTTTTTAAGAATTCATTTGAAAAGTTAAAATTTCCTAAATTTTCATAATCTTTAATATTTAAACTTGGGTTAGTAAGTTTTATAAACAAATCAACAGCCATTTTTTTATATCCATTTGTGTTAGGATGTATATCAAACCAAATCGAACTCATTTTTTGAGAATTTTTATTTCAAAATTCATTATTTACTGGATCGATGTAGTTAATACCGTTTTTACTTGCTGTTAATTTGATTGTATTATTTAATATATCAGTAAAAAAGTCTGTCAGACTAAAATCTTTTGCAATATCACCGGCAAATTTCTTAATAAAGTCATCAATCATGTATTTTAGTTTTAAGAAAGGAGTAGGATATGAAATGAAGTTAATGTTTGCTTGAGGTGCAATACTTTTAATTTGTGAAGCAAAAATTTGAAGTCTCTTTGAAACTTCTTTGATCGAATTATCCAATACTTTCTTTACATTTTCAATTAATGGACCGAAAGTAGGGTTATCATTAAGTATTAATTGAAGACTTTGGGTGATGTTGCTTTCTTTTATAGCATCAATAAAAGTGTGTATTAAATCATTAGCTCCAATTGATAAGGTTATTAAATTAGAGTTTTTTAATTGTTTAACTATTTCATTAGCCAATAATTTATAATCCTTACCAAAGCGACTTATTAATTTGGATTCGTCAACTAGATTTCTTGAATTGCTTGCTATTTGCAATAAATCTATTCACTCATTAATAGTCGAAGCAGTTACTGAGTAATTGTTAAAACTTTCAAGTCTATTGATTTGGTTGAATAATCTTGATAAATAAGACGGATAACTTAATCCGTTTACAACACCATTTTCATAACTTCCTTTATAATCTTTATCCAATGTTCCATCAAAACCGGCTGTAATTGAATCACCAATCGCAACGTATTTAATTTTTGTATCTTTAGAAATTAAATTGTTGGATTTTATTTTTTCTTCAGGCAAATCAACATTTGGATTATCTTTTACAACAGTGTCGAAATCAATAATATTGTCATCAGAAGGATTTATAATTTCAAATTTTTTATCTTCATCTTCTTTTTCTTTGTCTATAATATTTCCACCACGATCAACTTGTTCTGGTTTATGTGTGGCTATTCAGGTTGAAACACCAGCAATAACACCTATCCCCATCATTGCAGAAATCGAAGTAACAATAATTAATTTTTTCTTTTTCTTCATGTCAACTCCTTATTAATATGTAATATTAATATGTGAAATTATACAAGATTATTAATTAATTTAATTTGTGTAATTTCCGGAAAATATGCACTTTTATTCAAAAAAATATATGATAATTAATGTTTTATATTAATTGAATATAAAAGTGATATCTAAATCAAGAATTTAAGTATATTAAAAAACAATAGAATTCTAAATTCTATCCTTTTTTAAACCTTGAAGTGCAAACGCTTCTCTTAACAATATTTTACAGTAAAATTGGTAGATTTTTTGAGAAAAGAAGCCCCGCGGCGCTTGAGCGGATCAGTCCGTTAGGACGTTTCCCTATAAATTTTTAAAAAGAAAAGCCAGAGCGGCGACTGAGCGTAGAGAAAAAGAACCATATTAGAAGTGTGGTTTAATAACAGAAAAAATCAAAAGCCTCTCCACGGCGTTTGAGTGGAAAGTTTATCAACAAAATATTATGTAAAACGTATTGTGGTTGAAATTGGGATATATGTGGTCAAAGACCACATTTTATTATTCAAGATTAGGTAAAAGATCTAGTAAAATCATTTCTATATTTAACTCTTGTTCAGCCATTTCTCTAGAAGATTTAAAACCAAAAATTTTTCTTGGCATATTGTTTATTTCATCTTGAAGTTCTTGAACTTCTTCATCAGTTAATTCTGTAAAATCAAATCCTTTTTTGAATTTTCTACGAATTAGTCCATTAAAATGTTCATTTGAACCTCTTTGAAATGAACAATATGGTTGTGCTTTATAAATTAATAAGTCATTTTTATAGGCTACTAATCCTAAGGCTTGAAATTCAAATCCATTATCTGAAGTTATTGATAAAAATGGAAATGGATAATCCTTAATTATTTCATTCAGCACCTTGTTTATCTCAAATCAAAATTTGCTAGTGACCTTTTTTATAATGGTAAAACGTGTTTTTCTCTCTGTTAAAGTTAGTAAGTTGTGATACCCTTTTCCCTTTCTTCCAATAACTAAGTCAATTTCTCAATGACCCCATTTTTCTCTAGTTTCTATACTTTTAGGCCGCATAGGTATAGGGAAAACAAACTTGTTACCATGCGTTAATCTAATCTTATAATCAGTCTTTCTTTTACCATTCTTAACATACCCTTTTCTTAAACGGTTTTTCATTTTCAGGACTCAAATATTTAATTTAATTCATTTGTAAAGAGTTCTAATAGAATAACCTTTTTTACCTGTTTTTTCCTGATAAAGTTTAAGAGTAGCTTCAACGCCATGATAATTTTTTTCATAGTGTTCAGTAAAGAAATCATTAAATTCTTTGTTTGCAAAAGCATTATGATTCCTTGAATAGCATTTTCGAATTTTTGTTTTTTTATTAGCATATGCAGCATCATATTCACCGTAGATATTCGAATTTCGTTTAACTTCTCTAGAGATTGTACTTACAGATCTTCTTAACATTTCTGCAATTTCTTTTAATGTTTTGAAACCATAGTTGATTTGAATAATTAATCTCTCTTCTGGTTTTAATTGTGTATAATTCATATGACCTCATTTCAAATTTAAGGGTTAAAAGAGAAACATTGTTTAGTTTTGGTTAGTTTCTCTTTTTTTATTTTAAACTAATTTAAACTAAAAAGTACAAACACAAACATGTTTGCACTTGAAAGTATAATCAAGGTTTCAAATTTAAGGGTTAAAAGAGAAACATTGTTTAGTTTTGGTTAGTTTCTCTTTTTTTATTTTAAACTAATTTAAACTAAAAAGTACAAACACAAACATGTTTGCACTTGAAAGTATAATCAAGGATAGAATTCTAAATTCTATTGTCCTAAATTAACCAGTTATCTGTCTAAAAATTCAACATTGAAATCATCATTTATTATGTATTTACCATCGTTTTTTATAGATTCAAGTCTTATTTTGTACTCAAAATCAGAAATATTATTCGTTAGTGTTCTAAAAATTTCCATTATTAATTCATAAACCATTATCATTGCAATAACATCATTTTCACAATATTCTTTTAAACTTTTGCTGATTTCTTGTCAAGCAAATTCTCCGGTTATACCAGCATGTCTCTTAATAGCTTCATTCATAGCCATTGTTCCGTTTTGAATTTCTAAAGTTTTGTATGGTTTTATACGAGTTTTCAATTGTAAATCATTTGAAGTTATAAAATTTTCTATTTTTTTAATAGAGTATTTGTTTTTCAAATAATTGGTGAAAACAAATGCTAATTTTGCATTACATACATCAATATTTTTTGACATATCTTTCTTTAAAAGTACAATTTTTTCTTTAATATCATCAAATGAATATTTTTTTAAGTTTTTAGGTTTTTGAATATGTTTATCATTAGTTATGAATTCAAAATAATCAGTTTTTTGAATTAGTTCATTGGTTAAACTGTTGTATTTAAAAACATCTGCCAAGTCAACAGTATTGTTAATTATGTGATCTACTAGTTTATTAAATTTTAAATAATCTGCATTATTATTGTCATCAACATAACCCTTTTTAATAAATTCTTCAACAAATTCTATATCATCTTTTAAATTATATTTTTCATAAAATTCATGTCTCTTGGGATCTTCGATATCGCACAAGTATTCATATCTTTCAACCTTTTGTATGGTTTGAACAACTAATTTTGCAATTTCTTTATTTCTTGTATTTTCATATGTTTTGTTGAAAACAACATAGGCATTTGAATTTTTATCGTATATATTTTCAATAAGTTCTACCAAATTAATTAATTTTATGTTTTTGGTGTCAACCACTATGTTAGTATTTCAAATTCTTTTTCCATTAACTGTTTTAATAACTGAAACTTGATTTGGAATTTGCAAGTTTGGTCCTACACCATTAATTAATGGAATGATTGAACTAAAACCCTCATAATCATATCAAACAGTTATACTATCTTTTATATGAATATTTTTAATAATATTAAGAGCTTCTGTAGTTGTAAAATATGGTAGTTTAGCAAAATTATCGTCAATTGTTTTTACATTATAAAGATTGAATTTATTTCTTTTACCATATAAGTTAAATCCATTTTGGTGATGTATTTTCCCCATCAAAATTAAACAAAGAGAGTTTATTTCTTCACCCCTCAATCATTTTAATTTAGTCATTTCTTCATAAAAATTTAGATCTTCGTAGTTTTCAGAACTTATTTTATTTTTTAATTCATCTATGTTTAAATTTAAAAAATGATTTACTACTTCATTAATTATTAATTGATAATTATTTACGTATTTTTCATTTTCTATGATATTGTCTATAATTGCACCGAAAGGTTCATTGATAATATCTATAGAGTCAGAAATTATTTTCTCGAAATTAACAAAGTATCCTGTTTCTAATTCTCCTGAAATTTTAAATGATGAAACATTAGGGATTAAATTTCTCTCAACCCAAAATATTAAGGGTAAGTCAAATTTTGAACCAAATTGTGAGGCTTTTTCATAGATAAATCCATTGATTTTTAAGTTGAATTTCTGTATATCTTTTGCATTCTTATCTAATTTTGGTTTATCTTTACCATGTCAAACGCCTCTGACTTCAGCAAAATTTACTATGTTTTTTACAATATTATCATATTTATATTTAAGTCCATCAATACAAATAATTGAAATGTCTTTTACATCTAAACCGATTTTTTTATAGATAGAATAATCATATAAACCCTTCAAATAAAATTCTTGTGATGTTCCTTTTGAATACTTAATGTAAACAATTTTTTTTGTGATTTTATCATATCCAAAAACTGAACTTGAAATTAAATAATCATAATTATTTTTATTAATAATATATCCCAAAACAGGATTAAAAATAAACTTTATTTTTGGGTTATTAATATGTTCAATAGTTTGTTTTATTTTGTCTTCTTGACATAAATTTGAACTTATATATCCAACTTCATTTTTATCTTTAATATCGTTTTTGAATAGGTAAAATTCAAGTGCTTGATTAACATATTTCTCAAAATTTTTGTTTTGAATTTTAATATCAGCTTCAAAAGTTTCATCATCATCAAAACTTAAATCTTTATGAAGTTCATTAATTTCTTCTTCATCGTTATCACTGCTATTTATAAAATCTAATAACTCATCTGAATTTGCATCATTATCTCAAATTTGTTTATATAATTCAATTGTCGTTTCTTCAAAATTATTAAATCATGAAAGAACTTTTAAACCACTGTTGTAAAGTCTAAAGTTATTAAAGTTTATTTTCTTTAATTGTTTAGCCATAAATAACTCCTTTATTTTGAATTATATATTAATTTTTAATCTAGGTTGATTAAGAATGAATCTATTAATTTATCCAAATCGGCTTTTGTCTCCTTAATGTTTTTAATTATTCTAACTATTGAATTTATATTAACTTCATCAACTCTTTTTCTTTCATAATATCCTTCCCAATGTGTTCTAACTTCGATATCAAAGTTAGTCATAAATTCTGTCATACTTTTAATTTGTGCTAGAAGATCTTTTATGGATGTAACGATTTGTCTAACTTTATTGTTTAGAAACTCAATATCGGTTTTATAAGCGTTGATAGTTGCCATAAATTTAGCTTCATTAGTAATCAATTCTCTAATCTTTATTTCTGCTTCAGCTAATTCTCTAGCCAATTGTTCGTTTCGCTTAATCAATTCATCATTTTCTTTTTTTAATATATTTAGTTGATCATTAAATTCATTATTCTTATTATTAAACTCGTTAATTTTTCCATTTAATTCATCTATCTTTGAATTTAATTCTTCATTGGCAATTTTTAATTTATTGTTTTCATCATTAGCTAGCAAAAGAAGATTTAAGTTATTTCTATACTTTTTGTTTAATTCAAGGATTTCAGCATCTTTTATAGCCAATTCATCCTTTAATCTGGTAATTGTTGAGTTTAAGATAGCTATTTTTGATTCAAGATACTGTTTGCTTTTTAATTCCTCAATCAATCTTAAATTAGCTTGTTCTAGTTGTTCTCTTAAGTTATTTCTCTCATTGATAAGTTGATTTATTCTATCGTTGTTTTCATTAATGATGTTTCTTAAGTTACTAATTTTCGCATCCTTTTGAGCAATTTTTAATTTAATATTTTCAAGTTCTGCTCTAAGATTTTCATTTTGACTAGTTGAAATAGATAACTCACCCTCAATGTCTTTTACCCTTGAAACAAGCACGTTTTTATCATTTGTTAGTGAAGTTATAATATTTAAGTTGCGTTCATTAGTGATAGTTAAATCTTCGATATTAGACTCTAATCGAGTATTTTCTAAGGTTAATTTATTATTTTCTTTGCTTACCAATAAAAACTTTTCATTGTTTTGATTATTTAACAAATAATATTGTGTTAGGATATCAATCATGATTTTACTTAGCTTCAAATTTATTTCAGTCATAAGATTATTTGTGATGTTGAAATCTTCTAACACACGAATAGTTTTGTTGTTTTCGAAAGTTATTAGATTAGCATTTGCGCTCTCATAAGTCAATATAAACTGCTTAAGAGTTATCGAATAATCATCTATTAGTTTATTAATTTTATTTTCTATTTCTGAATTAGGAGTTGTAATTTTGTATTGATTAATATACTCTTCTATCACTTTGTAGTTATTTATGGTTTCATTCAAGGTTAATGATTCGGCTACCCTTAGATTATCAATTATTTTTATTTTTTCACTTAATGATAACTCCTTATTGTTTAATGATTTTTTAAGTTCTTCAATTTTATTTTTTTGAAGTTCATTTAAACTATTTAATTTGGCAATTTCTTTTTCACTTGACTCAATTATTTTATTTAGATCCTCTATGCTTGTTTTATAACCTTTTATTAAATCTTTTTGATTTTGAATAATTTGCATTAATTCAGTTAATAAAATTTCTTTTTTCTTATTTATTATTGAAAGATTAGCTTCTAAATCGTAATAAAACGAACTCATCACATCATTCATAATTTTTGAATTTTCAAAATTAATTGTTGTTGAATTTATCTTATCTAAATATGAATTTGTAAATTCTTCAAGTTGATCATGTAACATAATTATTTCATTATATATATCAGATCTTTCAGTATTTATGCTAGCCAAGTGTTTAAAATGACTTCTACTTGAATTGATCCCAATTAATAAATTATTTATGTATTTTAATGTTTTATCCTTGAAAATAGATATTTGATTTAGTAAAGATTGTTTTTGCTTTTCAGTTAATTCAATATTAGATATAGCTTTATTGAGTAAAATTTCTTTATCACTTAAGTTTGAATTAAGCAAATTGATTGTATTTGTTGCTTGTAATTTCTCTTTAGATAGCTCATTGTTAGCTAAAATATACTCGTTTTTTATTTTCTCAGTTTCATTTAGAAGTGAGATGCTATTTTCTAATTCTGCATTAGTTGTGGTCAATTTGTTTTCTATTTCAGTTTTTTGTTTATTTAATTCATTTATTTGTTTTGTCAGAACTTCATTGTTTTTAACTAAGTTTTCGTTAATTTTTTCCTCATCATAATAACGTCGCATATAATCAATTTGTAATGCTTTAGTTCTCTTAGTTAAGATTGCTTGAGTAGTTATTCCTATAGTACCAGCGGCTAATGTAAATCCTAATATTATAGGAATCAATAGTTTCTTTTGTATTTTTAATTTCATTTTCTCCTTTCATACTATAAATGATTAAAAAATAGAATTAGGAATAAAAAAGGAAAATAAAAAACCAAGGCTGTACAGTACCTTGATTTCTTAATAATTACATTTGGACATAGTAAATAACCAAGAAAATTAATACGATAATTAAAATTAGAAGTAAAACTGAAGATAATGCAGCAAATAATTTTAATAATTTTGAAGGTTTTTCACAATCTTCATGTGAAATCACACTTGTTGGAACTTTTTGTGTAACTACTTCTTTTACTGTTTCTTTCAACAACTCGATTGCAACATTGTTTCTAGAAATTTTTGTTAAAGCAGGTACTGAATATGTGTATTTGTCTTTTGTTGTAAATGCAACATGGTGCATGTTGTATAAAACATAAGATGTTCCGTGAGCAACTTTATTGTTAAATCCTAATTCATCGTCATAGTAGTATGTAGCAGATGCAGGTGTGTCTTTAGCATCAGCATTAACTTCGAATGATTTTACTAATTCGATAGCTGAATTTTTTACTTGATCTAATAGAAGAGAAACAACTGTTTTTTGGTTTTCAGTTAAGTTTTTGTCTTCTTTAAGTAATTTTGAGTAGATTTGGTTAACTTTTTCGATGTTTGATTTAATTTCATTAACATCAGCTGTTGATCCAACATTATTTTGTAAGTTTTGTCTAATTTTGTTTAATTTATCTTTGTAAATTACAAGAACTTTCATTTTATCTTCTGTTGAAAGTTCGCATGCACATACAAATTTTGTTAAGTAAGATTTTTCTTTTTCAATAACTTTTTCTTCAACTACAACTTCTTTTTGTTTTTCTTCCTCATCAGCACGCTTTTGTAATTCAATAATACGTTCAAGTAATTCAGTTTTATCTGATGATGAATTGTTTAATTCTTCTTTTAATGATTCGATTTCTTTTGAGTAATCTTTTGAAGAGTTAGCTAATTGAATTAATAAAAGTTCGATTCTTTTTCTTAATTCTTCAATTTCAACATCTTTTCTACTTTTACGTGCAGGTCTTTTAATATCTTCTGCTGGGAAGTATGTTTTTGGATCACTTATTAATTTGAAGTCTGTAATATTTCTTAAACGTTGTTCAGCTTCTTTTTCATTTCTTCTTCATGTTGATAAGCTAATGTGATTTTCTTTACCAACACTTTCCATTGTTGAACCACCATCAAAGTTATCTACTACAATTTCGTGTTCAAATATTCCGTCAGATTCAATTCCAGAAATAATTTGTCCGGCTCAAATTCCACGGTCATTTTGGAATCAGTAAACACATTCTTCTTTAAGTGAAAAATATCATTCTGTTGCTTCTTGACGAGTTTTGAATAAAGCTAATGCTGCATTAACTTTTGGGTGTTTTAGCATTCAAGGATATTCTTGATTTTGCTCTGGTCTATATAAACATTGTAAACGTTTCATAATTCTCCTTATTTCTATGTGTTTTAATTATATACTAATTTTTAATAAAATGGTGTTTTAATGCTTTTATGTAAACAAATGTTAAAAATTTTCATTTTTAAATATAAAAATAGCACCGGAATGCTATTTGTAATATTTGAATTATTTTCTGTTAATTTCTTTAAGACGTGCGCTTTTTCCACTACGATTTCTCATGTAGTAAAGTTTTTGTCTTCTAGTTTTGTTTGAACGAACTACTTCAATAGCAGCAATAAGTGGTGAGTGTAATGGGAAAGTTCTTTCCACACCGATTCCGTAAGAAATTTTTCTAACTGTAAAAGTTTCTCTTGTTCCTGATTCTTTTTTTGAAATAACCAATCCTTCGAATACTTGGATACGAATTTTTTCTCCTTCACGAATACGAACGTGAACTTTAACATTATCACCAGTTTGGAATTGTGGTAAGTCAGTACGTAATTGAGGTTCTTCAACTAACTGTAATAATCTATTTTGCATGATTTTTCATCCTTTCTATAATATCAGGGCGATTTTTAAGTGTTTTCTCATATCTTGCTTTTTCTTTTCATTCTTGAATTTGTTTATGATTTCCATTCACTAGTACTTCTGGAACTTCCATTCCATTGTAAATTCTAGGTCTAGTATATTGTGGATAATCTAATAAACCATCATTTTGAAATGAGTCATAAATATGTGATTCTTCACGAATAACTCCAGGTACTAGTCTAATGATTGAGTCAGCCATTACCATTGAAGGTAATTCACCTCCAGTTAAGACATAATCACCAATTGAAATCTCTTCATCAACCAGACTTACAACTCTTTCATCAAATCCTTCATATCTACCTGAAATAAAGGTTATTTGATCTTTTTTTGCAAGATTATTTGCCATCTCTTGTGTGAACTTTTTTCCTTGTGGAGAAACCAAAATTTTGTATCCACCGTTATTTTCTAGTGATTTTAAAGCTAAATCAATTGGTTCAATTTGTAAAAGTAAACCATGCCCTCCGCCGTAAATTTCATCATCAACTTTTCGATGCTTACTACGACTAAAATCTCTAAAATCAATTACTTTAATATCTATCAATCCTTTTTGAATTGCTTTGTTAATTATACTTTCATCAACAAATGGATTGAAATAACTAGGAAATAAAGTCAAAAAATTAATTTTCATTATTTACCAGGCATTAATTTTTCAGTAAGTTTCTTAGCTCTAAATAAGTTTGAAACTGTAACAGTTGGTTGAGCACCATTTGCTAATCATTTTGATGTAGCTTCTTCATTTAAAACTAATTCTTTTGTATGTGGGTTGTAGTGTCCTAAAGCTTCGATGAATTTTCCATCACGTGGAGCTCTAGAGTCAGCAGCAACAACTTTATAAAAAGCATTAAATTTGCTTCCCATACGTTTTAGTCTAATTTTAACCATTTTTCCTCCTTATGCTGTAAAGCACTTTTGCTTTACATGTAAATTAGTTGAATATATTATAATATAAAAAATAAAATTAGTTAGTTTTATTTCATAAATTTATTTGTGTTCAGAAATATGCATAGAAAAAGACTAGGTCGAACCTAGTCAACATTAAACTTCGCTCTTTGGATATAGGTGGCGTACACCTCACTTTACATTTATATTATATATTATAATTCACTAATATTAAATTTTTCAATTAACTTTACATCTGCCAGTATATTTGTTGATCCATACACGGTGCCATTATTCAACTTTTTGTTATAGAATGCATTAATTTTTGACAAAATAACATCTTTTTCTTTACTTATAATAATTAATTGTTCACTTAATAAAAAGTGATATTTATTGTTCTTTTCAAAAGTTATTTTTTTAATTAACTTTAAGTTAATCGGAATCATTTTTTTGATAACTAAAATACCAGTTAATTGATTATTTTTGTTATAAATTTTGTGATATTCGAACACATTCTTTTTGATGTTCTTATATTCATCTTTGGAGAAGTTAAAGGTATTAAAAAAGTTTGATTATTTTCGTTTTCGACAATGATACCCAAATGAGGTTTTATTTTTTTCTTATATTCAGAATTGTATTGAACCTCGTAATCATATTTATGAAGATATTCTAAATAGTCTATGTTAACAATATAAAAAGCTAATCTATTTTCAAATTTCATTTTATTTTCACTCATAAGATAATTATATTAGAGTTAAACAAAAGTGTAAAACTAATTATTATTTGTCTTGTCATTATAAATAAAAACGTCATAACTAAGGTTATGACGTATGGTAATTATTTAGCCTTTAATTGATTTTTCATTTTTTTCATTTTAATTAAAGTAAATCCAAGAAGTCCAGCAAGAATTAAAGCGATTATTAAGAAAATAATTCAAATTACATTTTTAGTTGTGTTTGCTTTAACTAATTCTTGGTTTTGTGTATTAACTCTATTTAATCTATTTTGACTTTCTACTAATTGATTTTCTTTTTCTTTAATATTTTCACTATTTTTTTGATTTTCTGATTTTAATTTATCATTTTCGGCAACTAATGTATTATTAGTATTTTTTAATGAAGTATTTTCATCTGAAAGTTTGTTATTTTCTTTTCTTATTTCAATAAGAGTATTTGTTAAGTTTTTATTTTGGTTGTCTTTAGCAACTAATTGGTTGTCTTTGTTTGTTAGTTCACGATTTAATTTGTCATTTAACTCTTGTAAGTTGTCTTTATAATCTTCTAATTTATCTGTGTATGCTTTAAGTTCTTCATATTTTTGCTTATAATCATCAGCTTTTAATGTCATTCTTCATACTAATTCACTATTAGCAATAGTGAATGCAAGTGAACTTGTTTTGTATGTGTCTGATAATTCTGATTCTGAGAATTTACCATGTGGGTATAAAGAACTTAGATTGATGTCACCAAAAATTTTATTTAATAAAGCTTTATCTAATTCATTAATTTTAGAAGTATAAGTACTTAAATCATCACTAACAAATTTTTGTGCTTGATTAGCTTTTTCAGGTGTTTTATCATCAATTATATTTAAAACAAATTTATTTAAATTAGATTGCGCATTTTTTATTTTATCTAATTTTTCCGGATCATTAGCATATGTTTCTTTTAATTGTTCAAATGTCCCATCTACCATATCTTTGTCATTAATAGTAAATAAATTATCTTTTAAATATGCTTCTAAGTCAGTAGATAATTTTTCATTTTCATTAGCTCTAGAAAGTGTTTTATCAATAAAATCTAAGTAAAATGCATGTTCTAAAATCGGACTTATTTTTGACAAACTGTAAACTGAATATCTGATTTTTTCTAAAATTTGTTCAGGTGTTGATGAAGTCTTTTCAATGTTATTTAAACCTGTAAAATTAATAAATTGAGTTT
Organism: Mycoplasma anserisalpingitidis; assembly: GCF_007859615.1. GTDB lineage: Bacteria > Bacillota_I > Bacilli_A > Mycoplasmatales > Metamycoplasmataceae > Mycoplasmopsis > Mycoplasmopsis anserisalpingitidis. The sequence continues at coordinate 159,378 of NZ_CP042295.1, forward strand.
CATTATTTGCATTTGTATATTCCAATTTAATTGAATCATCAGTTTTAATTGACTTATAGAATCTTAAGTATCCATTTAAGTTGTATGTTTGTGCAATTTCTTCTAATGAGTCAACTCTTTTACGTGATCCATCAAATAATTTTGTTGCTCCATTTTTAGTAACTTCAACTACATGATTTTTAAATTTATTTAATGCATTTTTATAATCATCATTACTAAAATTACGAGTTTGAATTTTTTGTCAAATATCTTGATTTTGATTTAAGAAACTTAAAACAAATGTTTGAACTTTTTGATTTGATGAACTAGCATTATTAAAATGAATACTTAGTTCGATTAAATCCATGTATTGTGCAGATAAGAGTGAAGAACTATTAATGAAATTTTGAATATTTTTATTTGAATCTTCTTGATTATTTGTTGTAGCTGATAAAGCAATAACCGGAACAACGGGCATTGACACAATTGCTCCAGTTTTTAAAATTAATTTGTTAATTTTTTTCATATTAAACCCTTCTTTGTGAATTTGTTATTTTTGTGTTTTTATATTTTTTAAATATTTTACAACTAATATTAAACTTTTGTTAGTAGAATATATAAAAAATAATATTACTTATAATCCTATTTTATAGGGTTTTTAGACAACTCTTTCTAAAAAAAAAAAAAAAAGCATTTCGAAAATTCAAAAATGCCTCAAAAACGTTTTTTCATAATAATATCACTTGATTATTTGCGTTTTTTAAGATTAAAACTACTTTTATCTCTGATTATTCATTTATCTTGTTCTAGAATGTAAATATTACTTGCTGATCCGCTTGATTCACCAAAATCATAGATATTTTTAACCATTGGAAAAACTTTTTTTGATTCACTCAATTTTATAATATCTTGTGAGGAAATATTAGCACTAGACATATAGTGAGGACCATTTTTCTCTAGAAATTCTAATAATTTTTTATTATTTGGCATTCTAAAACCTTGATCGTTTACTACAATACTAAAGGCACCAGGTCAATATTTTTTTGCTCATTCACTAGCTTGTCCATTTCATTCACTAAATTTTTTTGCTTGTTCAATTGAACTGACTAAAATCATAATTTTTTTGTCAATAGGTCTTTTTTTAAGAAAATAAATTTTTTCTAAAACTAAATCATTTACTGGACCACCAATTCCATTGACTGTGTCAGTTGAACAAATTATAATATCATCAAAATTATTGTACATAAAATTAATTTTATACCATTTTAACTCTTTTAAAATATAATATTATATATGCCAGAATATCCAGAAGTTACTATAGTTAGAAAAGGTCTAGAAAGTATTGTAAATAACAAGACAATAACAGATGTTATTGTTATTTCAAATAAATTTATAAAAAACACCACTGAAGAAAATTTTATAAATTTTTTAGTCAATAAAAATATTGCTAAAGTTAATAATATTGGTAAATTTATAGAATTTGTTTTTCATGATAATTCTAGAATGATTTCGCATTTAAGAATGGAAGGAAAATATTACACTAGAGACATAAATTTAATCAAAGATGGGATTAGAGAAAAACATGATTACATCATTTTTATTTTAGATAAAAATGTTGCACTAGCATACAATGATACTAGAATGTTCGGTTCATTTGAAATAGTTGAAAAAAATGATCAGAGAAGTTTGTATGAAATTAAAAATTTAGCTCAATTACCTGGCGATGTAAATGTTGATGAATTATTTAATAAACTCCAGAGAAGAACTAAAAGCATTAAGTCTATCTTGCTTGATCAGTCACTAGTACTAGGTATTGGAAATATTTATGCTGACGAAACACTTCACAGAGAAAAAGTATTTCCGATGACTAAATGTAATTTAATTTCCAAAAATAAATTGCAAAAAATTCTTAATACTGCTCAAGAAATAATGGATCAAAGTATTCAAGCTGGTGGCTCATCAGTAAATACTTATAAAGGTGTAAATGGTAAGATTGGTACTTTTCAAAATAAATTATTTGTTTATGGACGTGCTAATTCCGTTTGTTTACAGTGCAATAAAGAAAATTTAGTTAAAGTTAAATTGGATTTTAAGGATAATGGACGTGGAACTACATATTGTCCAAGATGTCAGAAAGAGGAAAATGTTAAATAAGATTTTTGTTGTTGATATGGTTAATGGTTTTGCTTTAAACGGCAATTTATATTCTAAAAATATTGAAAATATTATTGAACCAATTGCAAACTTTTTAGAAAAAAATAATGGTAGCTCAATCACTTTTCTTTGTGACTCGCATGAGCAAGATGATATTGAAATGAATGAATATCCACTTCACTGTTTAAAAAATACAATTGAAAGTGAAGTTGTAAATAAATTAACTAAATATGCAAAAAATATTGTTTATAAAAATTGTACTAATTCATTCTTTTTTATAAATAAGGAAGAGTTACATAATTTTGAAAAAATTGAGCTTGTTGGTTGCTGCACTGATATTTGTGTTTTGCAATTAGCTCTAACTCTTAAGACATATTTCAATTCTTTAAAAATTAATAAAGATATAATTGTATACAGTGATTTAGTAGCAACTTTTGATAATGAAAATCACAACGCTGAAGAGTTTAATGATTTTGCGTTAAAATTAATGAAAAATGCTGGAATAAATGTTAAAAAATGATCGAAATAGATTTACACGGTTACACAATTGAAGAAGCTCAATCAGAAATTTGAGACCCATTTTCAAGGCTTGAAAAAGGAGAAATTTCTAAATTATTAGTAATTACCGGTATTGGTACTGGTGCACTTAAATATTTTGTTGAAAAAACTGCAGAAGATTTTAATTTTAATTGAGAATTAACAAATAAAAATGGTGCATATTTAATTACAAGAAAAGTTGAAAATGATAATTTCTTTCAAGAAGACGAAGATGAATTTGAAGATGATATTGATGAAATTTTCAACCAATATAAAAATTAATATTGTATATATGGAGTAAAAAATGAATAAAGAAGAATTTAAAAATAGATTAATTCAGTACATGGAAATTGAAGGAATGTCTCGTTTTGAGGAACCTGTTGCACAAGCTTTAAAAAATAATACTTTTAGTCAAAATTTTGAATACACTCGTGATGGTTTTGGTTCGCTAATTATTCATAAAAAGTCTAAAAAAGTTAATGCACCTAAAGTTATGGTTGCTGCTCACATGGATGAAGTTGGTTATTTAGTAAGATTAATCGATCCTAAAGGACAATTATTACTCTCACCGGTTGGAGGAATTTGACCTACAGTAGTTGTTGGTACTAAAACTAAATTAGTAACAAGTAAAAATGAGGAGTTTATTGGTGTTTTTGGACACACTTCAATTCACATTATGGAAAATGAGAAAGTGTCTAAATCAATAACAAATAAAGAAATCTATGCTGATTTTGGATTTACTTCAGACACTGATGCAAAAGAAAATGGTGTTGAAATAGGTGACAGAGTTTATCTAAGTGGAGAAACAATCAAGTTCAAAAATGAAGACTTAATTGGTGGAAAAGCAATGGATAACCGTGCTGGCGTTACAGTGCTTGATTATATTGCAAATCAAATCAAAGATCTTGAACTTGATGTTGACTTGTATCTTGTTGGAACAGTACAAGAAGAAGTTGGAACTCGTAGTGCCAAAACTTCAGTTTCAATAATTAATCCAGATGTAGCGATTGCCTTAGATACTACTAGTTCACATGACACAATTGGAACAATCCCAGGTACAACCAGATTATTTGGTGGTGCTGCTTTAAGAATTCATGATGGCGGAACTATGATGGATCCAAAATTAGTTAAATATCTTTATGATTTATCTAAAGAAAAAGATATTAAGGCATACAAATTTATTGCTGCTGGTGGTGGAACCGATGCTGCTCAATTACAATATGGTCGTGGTGGAGTTGCAACAATAACTATTTCTCTTCCACAAAGATATCTTCATTCACCAATTGGAGTTTGTTCTATTTCTGATTTAATGAGTTCAGGTAACTTGATTATTGAATTTATTAAAAGTTTTAACGAAGAAAAATTTAATGAGATGAAATACAAATAAAAACACAAGGTTAATAAAACTTTGTGTTTTTATTCAACGGTTATTAGGTGTTTTAATTTTGCTATTTGATCTATAAATAAGTTCGGATCATTGCTTTTAGTTAAATAACTTCACTGTTTAAAGGCAATATTTAAGTACATAGTATAAACTTCGTGGTGATTTTTTATATCCACGTATTTATGAAGATTTAAGCACTCTGGAGTGTAAAAAACTAGAATTCTAAATATTTTAAGGGCTAAGTATTTTTTAGCAAAAATTTTTCATATTTTTGTAATTATGGTTAAATCTTTTAATCTATATTTTCTACCCATTGTATTTCCGTAGATCAAATTAGTGTTGTTAAAGTCGCTAAAAATATTTTGTTTTACCAACATCTTTTTACTTAACTTAAATTCAGTAATTTTGATATTTTTAATCAATTTTTTATATTTTTTATCGAATATTAAAAGAACAATATTTGATAAAAATAACAAAATAAAACAAAGCCAAACATTAAAGAAAAAATGTGAATGTTTTCAATATATATTATCAATGACAAATATGGTAACGATAATACTTAAAAATAGCACACCGAAGATAGCATAAAATATTATTATTGGTTTTAAGTAATCTGTACGAAATTCATATTTAAAAAATATTTTTTTGTATTTTAGTTTTTTATTTAAATTAATCATTTTTGAATATGGAGTTAGAGCACAAGAAAAAATTATTACTATAAATAATGCTGTTATTATAGATGTAATTAATAAACCATAAAAGCTATTTAAATATAAATACATTTTTATCCTAAATTATCTACCTTTGTTTTGTTTGGCAGAGTTTTTATATATCATCCTTTTGTCTTATCATAAACTTTTGTAAGTCTAATTTTGTAAAGTTCATATTTGGTTTTTTCCATTACATCCTCTGCTTATCACGAACTTAATTATAGTTTTTTTAATTGCAAATCAATCAAGTTTCATAGAAATTTTTGATATATATTCTTCTATTTTTGATATTTGATAGAGCAGTTCATATTTTATGGTTGGTGGAAAAAATGTGTGGTGAAATTATTCTCTTCATTTTTTACCGGACCCAAACATTAATAATAAAACCTTAATATTTTTCTTATCAGCTATAAATATATTAAGAAAACTAGTATAAATAAGTTATAATTAATATACATTCTAACAAAGAAAGGATATATATGGTACAGTTTGAAGTATGACAATTAGTGTTGATGATTGTTGGTACAATTATTGCGGTAGCCATCTTTACTGGAATAATAACATTTTTTGTTGTAAGACACATGTTTCAAAAACAAATTAAGGAAAACCCACCAATTACTGAAAAACAAATTAGAGTTATGTTTGCTCAAATGGGTAGAAAAGCATCTGAAGCACAGATTAGACAAGTGATGCGTTCGATGCAAAATGCTAAAGATTAACACAAAATAGGATTAATTCCTATTTTTATTTTATTTTTTCCTTTTTTAGTTCACTTGGTTTTTTTATGACATAAATAAGTGTGAAACAAAAAATGAATATTTTTATAACTTTGATTTTTATTATTGTTAGTGGTGCGGTTATCTACTACACTGTTTTTCCTAATTCTTTCATAGAAAGTAAAAAGACTGAAAATAAGCAAGAAATTTATACTTACAAACTTGAGGGAGCAGTTAAGTTCAATGAAATAAGTTCAGAAGTACAACTTACGTATAGAGAATTGGTTTTTAAGGCTAAAGTACTTTCTCAAGCAGATTTATCTAATATTAATTTAGAAGAAAAGGCACCAATAAATATTTCTATTTTCATTCCGTTTGAAAATTCAAAAATAACTTGAAATTCAATTAATAGTTATCAAGATTTTTATTACCGTGGAATAACTAAAAAAATTTCAGAATTGTTATGAGAATTTAAACAAAAAAACATTAATAAGAGGATCTCGTGAGAAGATATAGCAAGTATAAAGGGTGTTGGAGTAACTACTTTGAAAAAATTAAAAAAGTTTTTGATATTAGATTAAAAAGTTTATTTTTAATAATTAACTTAATCATTTTTGTTAAGTTATTCTTTAGCTTTAACTTTTTATACTTATTATCCATAGTTTTCATATTCTTATTATTTATTAAAGAAAGAAAGTTATTTTTAGTTAATGTCATTGCTATTTTATTGTTATTTATATCATTATTGGTTTGAAAAAAATTTGCAACAACCTATCAAAATGAATTAATTCAAGCTGAAATAAAAATAATTTCCAAAAGTAAAAATTATTATTTAATTGAGTATTTAAACAAAAGATATGTTCTTTTTAAGAATAATTATGATTTTGATGTAGGACATAAAATGCTAGCTTCATTTTCAATTAATAATTTCAATAATGAAAGCAAAAATTTTTGATATTCTAAATTTGTTTTTGGATTTATCAAAATAAAAACTTATTCAAAAATAAACTCAGATTTAAATTTAATTGAAAAATTTTTCTCCTTAAATTTTTTTAATAGCGAATCATACAAAAACATGACATTACCTCTACTTTTTGGAAAAAATAACAGCGAATCCAATATTTTGAATATTAGTCAAAGTCTAGGAATTGTACATTTAATAGTTATCAGTGGTTTTCATTTTAATATCATTTTTACTATATTTAAAAAAACATTTATAAAACTTAAATTCAATTTTGACATTTATTTGCCACTGCTAATTTTAAGTATATATTTTATCTTTGTTAATTTTTCTGTTTCAACTTTAAGAGCTTATATATACATAGTTTTAGTAAATTTTATTAAATTGATGAAAATAAATGAAAGGGATAAATTCTATTTTTTAAATGAAAAATTATTTGTTATTTTTATTGTTTTATTAATTTCTCTAATTATTAATCCATTTTTTGTTTTTAGTATAAGTTTTTGGTATTCGTATTTAATTACAATTGTTATTTTAGTTTTTAGAAAAAATGAAAAAAATAGGAAGAAGATTTTCCTGAATAAAATAGCTATATTTTTCTATTGTTATTGTTTTTCATTATTAATTTCTTTAACAAATCAAAACAATTTTAATATTTTGTCTATCTTGAATATTTTTATTTTTAGTTTTATAATTGAATTTTCAATTATATTTAACTTAATATTTTGATTTATTCCAGATATCATTAACTTCTACTACTTATTTTTTAAATTAATATTTGATTTTTTCAACATTATTAATATAACTTTAACTACTGATTATCAGTTAAACTTAAATTTAGTTTTAATTTTAATTTTTACTATTTTAATAACAAAATTAGCTATCAATAATTTAATTAAGATCAATATGACCTAAAAACTATTGTTAAAATAAATTTTCAAATTGCTCTAAAGTTAAAATAAAAATTTATAATATAAATATGATTTATTGTATTTTTGGTGATGAACCGTATTTTATAGAAAACGAATTAAATAAGTTAAAGAAAAAATTTACTGATTCAAATATTTATAGATGAGACAACGATAATAGTTTTGAAGAATTGTGTGAAATTCTCTCATCTTTAAGTTTATTTGAACAAAATAGATTAGTAATTATTGAAGATTTTGAGGGTTTAATATCAAAAAAAATTAGTGATGAAAAATTACATTTAATTGCTGATTTATTGAATTCAAACCAAAATGATCAAATTATATTTGTAACTAATGATTCAAAATTAGCTAAAAATGTTTTAACTAACAAAATTCTTAATGAAGCAAAAATTATTGAGTCAAAGAAAATATCTAAAAAAGATTTACCAGCTTCAATTTTTAATTATATAAAACAAAAAGGTGGAACAATTTCTCAAGCTGATGCTGTAGTCTTAAGTGAGATATTACCCGACAATTTATCAATAATTATTAGTGAAATAGATAAATTACTTAATGAAAATAAAAATATAACTTCGGAAATGTTTAATTCAAGTATTCCAAAATACAATTTAAATAATATATTCGGATTTTCTAACTCACTAGAGTCATATAATTTTGCTGAAATTTGAAAAAATTATAAGCAACAAATTGATGAAGGGATTGAACATTACACCCTTTTAATGCAAATAAATAGCATTTTTTCATTAGCTCATAAAGTTTATAGACTAAAAAAAATGGATTTTACAACAATGCAAATGTCTGGTTACTTAAAAATTCATGAATTTAGAATTAAAAAAGCTAATTCATTATTTAATAAATATGGATACAAAAAAACACTAAAAATAATTAAAGAAGTTGCAAAACTAGAAGAAAGAGTTATTTATAAAGGAGCGGAAATTGAAAAAGAATTTGAAACTTTCTTGATTAAACAGTTTTCAAAAATTGACTAACAAGAATAAAAAAACTGAATTTATTTCAACTCATAGAACATATATTGAACTAAATAAATTCATCTTTGATACATGTGACAAGAATATCATTAGAGAGTACTTAGTTTCATTTCTAAAAAATGCAAACATAATAGAGAATACTTCTTCAATTATTGTTTTTCCAAAATTAAATAATCTACTTAATTTTGAATATTCTGATAATCAAGAACAAATTACAAACAAAATTGAAATAATAAGAAATATAAAAATTTTCTGTAGAAAGCTTGTTTCTTTAGGATTGAAAGTTTACTTTAGTATTTCTATTGACGAAATTTTTTCATTTGAAAAACGAATATCTAGAATTTTAGAATATGGAGAATTAAATTCCGATTCAATTGATTCAAGTAATTTTTGATATCAAAAAAATAATTCAGAAACTAAAGAGAATTTAATTGATTTTATTAAAACACAAAGTTTTACACTTAAAATTTCTAAAAATGGACAAAGCTATTTTAAGGAATCGCTATTAAAAATTGTGAGTTATCTAAAAAGTTCATTTATGTCAAGTGGATTTATAATAAATGATTTTTATAAGGTTTTTAGCAAGAATACTGAACAGGAAGCACATAGTTTTATTGAAGAAATAAATCACATTTTCGGTGTGATTAAACAAAAACATAACGTCAATTTTGCGATAAAAGATAATTTTAGCAATAAAGAGTTCTTTAACTTATTATTAGATTTAACATATTTTGATGATTACTTTTACGATTTGTCAAACTTACAAAAAGTAGAAGAGATTACAAACAATATTGAATCATTATATCTAAATAAAATATCATTTGTTTTAAATGATGATTTAATAAATAATCGTTTTAATAATTTTTCAAATTCTAAATTTTATAAAATAGAGATAATTAAGTGCTTTTTATCACTTCAAGCATTAATGTCTCAATCAATTTACAATGTTTATACACCGAATTTAGAAAAATATAGTCAGAATTTATTAAAAGTTTTTGAAAAATTAAATATAAAAACCGATTCATATTTAAATAATGTAGATTTAGAAAAAACATTCTTTACACAAATTTTGCTTCTAGGTAATTTTTATTTCAAATTAAAATTAATTATCTCAAGTGAGATTAAGATGAAAATTCAGTCTCCGCTTATGGAAAAAGTTTTTATATATAAAATGATAACTGATGATGAGATTTACTATTTTGTTTTTAATCCATATATTTCAAGTAAAAAATTCACAATTAAAGATGATTTAAAAATAATTTATACAAGTGGAATTTCATATTTTAATGATGTAATAAGACCATATCACTTTGAAATTTATGTAAAAAACAACTATAAACATGGTAATAAACTATTTTAAAATACAATAAAATTCAAGCTATAAAAGGTTTGGATTTTTTATATTTTATATTATAATAAATAAGCAATACATCAAGACAGTAACGGCATTGCTTAAAAATGTTACCGAGTGTATATTAATTATAATCTTTATCTTAATGTGTTGCTTATATATATTATGAAAGGAGATTGTATGGCTGAATCAAAATTAAGAATTGCAAAAAGACAAGTTGTTAATGAAATTAAAGATAAAATTAATGCATCTCAAGCAATCGCTTTCGCAGAATACCGTGGATTAACTGTTGAAGAACTTCTTAACTTAAGAAGAGAAGCTAAAAAAGTTGGTGTTGAAATTAAAGTTTACAAAAACCGTTTATTTAAATTAGCTGTTGAAGATTTAGGAATTAACGGTCTTGAAAACCACCTTGTGGGACCAAATATTTTCGCTTTTTCACACAATGATGCTATGTCAGCTGCAAAATTATTAGTTAACTTTGCTAAAGATAACAAAATTATGGTTATCAAGGCTGGTACATACGAAGGTAAAGCTATTGATGCTAAAGGTGTTAATGAAGTTGCTACATTACCAAGCTATGAAGAAGCACTTGGAATTCTTGCTCGTTCAATGATGGCACCATTACAACAAGTATCTCTTTCACTTAAATTAATTAGTGAAGGTAAATCAGAATAATAAAATAATTCAAATATTAAGAAAGGAAATAATATTATGGCTAAATTAACAAGAGAATCATTCATCGAATCATTAAAAGAAATGACAATTAAAGAAATTATGGAATTAGTAGACGCAATGAAAGAAGAGTTTGGAATTGACCCAACTGCTGCTGTTGCTGTTGCTGCTGGTCCTGCTGCAGCTGCTGAAGAAGAAAAATCAGAAGTTACAGTTACATTAAAATCAGCTGCTAACAAAGTTGCTGTTATTAAAGTAGTTAAAGACCTTTTAGGAGTAGGATTAATGGATGCTAAAAAATTAGTAGACTCTGCTCCAGTTGCTCTTAAAGAAAACATCAAACCAGAAGAAGCTGAACAAATTAAAGCCGCTTTAGTTGAAGCTGGTGCTGAAGTATCAATCGACTAATTATTGTCATAAAATGATCAAAAGCCTTAATGGCTTTTTTTAATTATTTTACAAGTTTTGTGTAATTATGTGTAAAACAAAAAAATAGAAAACATAATTTAAGATTAAAAACTAAAAGTTTTTACAAATTTATTCAATGAAATATTTTAAAAATTAGCCATTTTCTAACAAAAAATAATGTCAAAAATTCACTTAAAAATAGACAAAAAGTACAATAAATTTCTTCTTTAAAAAAAATACTTTTTTGGTATCATTTATATGCTTTATATGTATTTTAAAAATAAAGTATTTTTTAATACTTTTTTAATACATTTTGATTATAAGGAGCGAAGATGGATCAAAATTATAGAATTAGTACATTCGGAAAAAATACCCAAAGAAGAGATTACTCAGTAACTAAGCATTCTCTTCCTGTTTTTAATATCTTATCAACTAGCAAAGATAGTTTTGATAATTTCTTAAAAAATAACATCGAAGAAGCTTTATTGGAACATTACCCAATCGAAGCTGCTGACAAAAAAGTTAAACTTGATTATGTAAAGAAAAGTTTAAGAATTGCATATCCTTACAAAAAAATTACTAGTGAAGGTGAAGAAATTAGAAAATGTAAAGCTAAAGGAATAAACTTCTCTGCTAAAGTTTATGCAACATTAAAACGTGAAATTACAAGCACAGGAGAAGTTAAAGAAGACGAAGTTCTTCTTGGTGAAATTCCTTTGATGACAAGTGGTGGAAGCTTTATCATTAATGGTTCTGAAAAAGTTGTTGTTAGTCAGTTAATTAGATCACCTGGTGCATACTTTGGTAGAGGTGTTCGTAATAAGCAATCTGATGACCTTTTTAACAAACTAGAAATTTTACCTAGAATCGGATCATGAGTTGAAGTTTCGCACAAAATTACTTCATCTAATGTAGACACAGTGAAAATTAAAATAGACAAAAATAAAAACGTAGCTTTATCAACTTTCTTAGTTGCTTTAGGTATTATGCCTGAAACAATAAAAAAATTATTTGGAACAAGTGATGAATTGTTAGAAACACTTAATAGAGATAAGTTGATTAATACACCTGAAATCACTGAAGAAGAAATGATTGATATGTGTCAAGAAGAATTGTTCAGATGATTAAGAAAAGGTGACCGTATTTCTGTTGACGCTAAAAAATCATTAATCCCAAACATTTTATTTGATAAAAAACGTTACAACCTTTCAGCAACAGGTCGTTATATGTTAAATAACAAATTGAGTGTTGTTGACCGTATTGTTGGAACATATTTAGCTGAAGATCTTAAAGCCAAAAGTGGTGAAGTGTTATTTACTAAAGGAACACTTATCACACATGAAATAGCTTTAGAAATTAATAAATCATTCAAAGAGAAAATTTTAGCTATGGATTACATTGAAAATGTTAATTCAGAATTGGTTTATTATAACTTAATTACCCCTCAAACTAAGAGTTTAGCTAAAAGAATTAAAATTTCTAAAGTAAAAGTATATCCAAACAGAAAAAGTTTAGAAGATGAAAGCATTGAACCAATTTTAGTTATTGGTAATGATCAACGTTCTGATGAGCAACACTTATTAATTTCTGATATCGTTGCAGCTATTAGTTATTACTTTAACTTAATTGATGGAATTGGTACTGATGATGATCCTGACTCAATGGTAAACAAAAGAATTGTTTCTGTAGGAGAATTATTAGCTAACCAATTAAATGTTGCATTATCGAAATTAGAAAAAACTACACGTGAAAGAATGGGAGCTAAAGAACCTGAAAAAGTAACAGCAAAAAATGTTACAAATAATAAATTGATTACAAATCAAATGAAAACATTCTTTAACTCATCAAAACTTTCTCAATTCATGGATCAAATTAACCCTCTAGCTGAAGTGTCAAACAAACGTCGTGTTACTTCTCTTGGGCCTGGTGGTCTTAACCGTGATACTGCTCAATTCGAAGTTCGTGACGTTCACTCAACTCACTATGGAAGAATTTGTCCTATCGAAACTCCAGAAGGACCAAACATTGGACTTATCTTAAACTATGCAACATATGCAAAAGTAAATGAAATGGGATTTTTACAAACTCCTTATTTCAAAGTTAATAATGGTGTTATTGATTATAATGATGTTAGATATTTAACAGCTTCTGAAGAAATTGGATATAAATTCTCTCAATCATCAGTAACTGTTGATGAAAACAATAGAATTGTTGATGAATTAATCACAATTAGACATAATTATAACTATGTTATTGATAAACCAAGTGAAGTTGACTTTATTGAGGTTTCATCAAAACAAATGGTTTCGGTAGCTGCTGGTGCAATTCCTTTCTTAGAAAATGACGATGCTAACCGTGCTCTTATGGGTTCTAACATGCAACGTCAAGCAGTTCCTCTTCTTCAAGCTGAAGCTCCTTATGTTGCAACAGGTATTGAAGGAGATATTGCTAAATATTCGGCATACAACTTAGTGGCTAAAAATGCTGGTGAGGTTGTTTATGTTGACTCACAAAAAATTCACATTAAAAATGATAAAGGGACAACTGATAAATATGTTTTAAGAAACTTTGAAAGATCAAACCAAGGCACAGTTATTAACCAAATTCCAATTGTAAAACTTGGTGATAAAGTTGAAGAAGGTGAATTAATCGTTGATGGTTCATCATTCAAAAATGGAGAATTAGCTTTAGGTAAAAACGTTTTAGTTGCTTTTACAACTTGAAACGGATATAACTATGAAGATGCTATCATCTTAAATGAAAAGCTTGTTAAGGACGATGTTTATACTTCTATTCATATCGAAGAACAAACAATTCAATTCAGAAATAGTAAAGCGGGTGATGATAAATTAACAGCTTCAATTCCAAACGTTTCAAAATATTCATTAAGAAACTTAGATGAAAATGGAATTGTTAGAGTTGGTTCTGAAGTGGTTCCTGGTGATGTTTTAGTAGGTCGTGTAAGCCCTAAAGGTGAAGAAAATCCAACTCAAGAAGAAAAATTATTGATGGCTATCCTTCAACAAAGACCTTCAAGTGATAGAGATACATCATTAAAAGTAAAAAATGGTCACAACGGTACAGTTATAGGTGTTGAAGTATTAAGTAGAGAACTTGGTGATGTTCTTGAAGATGGTATTGATAAAATTGTTAAAGTTTCTATTGCTCAAAAAAGAAAAATTAAAGTTGGTGATAAGATGGCTGGACGTCATGGTAACAAAGGGGTTATCTCTATTGTTTTACCTGAAGAAGATATGCCGCACCTTGAAGATGGTACACCGGTAGATATTATGCTTAACCCTCAAGGGGTTCCATCTCGTATGAATATTGGTCAAGTTCTTGAACTTCACCTTGGAATGGCTGCTCGTAAACTTGGTGTAAAATTCGTTACTCCTTCATTTGATGGTGTTAAAAAACAGGATATTGAAAATGCACTCGAAGAAGCTGGACTTCCAAAAACAGGAAAACAAATTTTAATTGATCCAGTTACAGGTGAAAAATTTGACAATCCAGTTTCTGTTGGAGTTATGTACATGCTTAAACTTAACCACATGATTGATGATAAGATGCATGGTCGTAGTGTTGGTCCATACTCATTAATTACACAACAACCTCTTGGAGGAAAAAGTCAAAATGGGGGTCAAAGATTTGGGGAAATGGAAACATGAGCTATTGAAGCTTATGGTGCTACAAATGTTCTACAAGAAATCTTGACTTACAAATCTGATGATATTCAAGGAAGAAACTTACTTTATAGTGCTTTAGCTAGTGGTAGAGAATTACCTAAACCAGGTACACCTGAATCATTTAATGTTCTTAGCTATGAACTTAGAGGTTTAGGAATGAAATTAACTCTTAAAGAGAAAAATGATGAGGAAGATGAAGATGATATCTTCCAATACCTAGAATCAGGAGAGGTAGATAATGAATAATTTTGAAGAATCTAAAAAAATTGAAAAAATCATTCTTAGTCTTGCAACAGACGAAGATGTTTTAGAATGATCAAATGGTGAAGTTACTAAACCTGAAACAATTAACTATAAATCTTATAAACCAGAAAGAGATGGTCTTTTTGACGAATTAATTTTCGGTCCTACAACTGACTATAAATGTCCAATTTGTAATACTAAATACAAAAGAAGTGATGAAAATAGTGTTTGTTCAAAAACTACTGCATGTGAAAAATACAAACCAAAAATTCTTCCAAAAATTACACGTAGAAGTAGAATGGGACACATCCACTTACACAATCCAGTTGTACACTTTTGATTCTTTAAAATTGATCACTCAATCATTTCTAAATTATTAGGACTCAAAGTAAGTGATACAAATAAAGTTGTTACTAAAGCAGATTTAGAAAAACTTATTTACTATAAATCACACATCGTTCTTGAAGACGGTGGACTTAAAGCACTTAAGAAAAATACAATTATCGACATCAATGAGGCTGCAAGTATTTATGAATCTGTTCTTCATGAAATGCTTGATATGTATTCAAAAGATTCTGAAGAGTATGAAGATATCGCTCTTGCATTAAGCGAATTACGTCAATATGCTGCTTCACAAATGGGTAAAGATTATGGTATTGACTTCTACGAATACAATGATATTATTCATGAATATTCTAATGCTAAAATCGGTACAGGTTCTCAAGCTATTGAATATCTTTTAACTCACATTGACTTAGAAGAAGAAGCTAGAAAAGTAGCTGAAGAAATTGAATTAATTAACAACAGCATTCCAGCTGGTGAAAGTTTAACTGGAACCAAAGTTCAAGAAAGAACTAAGTTATATAAAAGACTTACAATTATCAATTCATTCATCAAATCAGGTCAAAAATTAACAAGTATGTTAATTTATAACTTACCAGTTATTCCTGCTGATTTACGTCCTCTTGTTCAACTTGATGGTGGACGTCATTCGACAAGTGATATTAATGAACTTTACCGTCGTATTATTATTAGAAATAATCGTTTAGAAAAATGAAATGCTTCTGATGCTCCTATGTTAATTAAACAAAATGAGTATCGTATGATTCAAGAAGCTGTTGATGCTTTAATTGACAACGCTAGAAAAAAACCTAGTCCTGTTGTTTCTAAAGATTCAAGACCTCTTAAATCTATTAGTGATGCCATTACAGGTAAAAAAGGTCGTTTCCGTCAAAACTTACTTGGAAAACGTGTTGACTACTCAGGACGTAGTGTTATTGTCGTTGGTCCTACTCTTAAAATGCACCAAGTTGGTATTCCTAGAGAAATGGCTGCTAAATTATTTGAACCATGAGTAATTAAAGAAATAATAAAATCTAATGAAGGAATTAACTCAATTAAAGCTGCTAAAAAGAAAGTTGAATCACTTGATCCAATGATTTGACCATATGTTGAAAGAGCTATTGAAGGTAGACCAGTTCTTCTTAACCGTGCTCCTACACTTCACCGTCTTTCAATTCAAGCTTTTGAACCAGTTTTAATTAGAGGAAAGGCTATAAGATTACACCCACTTGTAACTACAGCTTTCAACGCCGACTTCGACGGGGACCAAATGGCTGTTCACGTTCCTATTTCTGATGAAGCTGTTCGTGAAGCTCGTGAATTAATGCTTGCTTCTAAAAACATTCTTGGTCCTAAAGATGGTGAACCTATCATCAACCCATCTCAAGATATTATTCTTGGATTATATTACTTAACACTAGAAAAAGAAAACGCTAAAGGTGAAGGTACATATTATTCATCAATGAATGATATGTTAAATGCCTATGAGCGTGGCTATATTACTCTTCACACAAGAGTTGTTTTACCAATCAAAGAAGTCAATAAAGATCAATTACAACTTGATCCTAATAAGAAATATGTAATTTCTACACCTGGTAAATTTATTCTTAACAATGCTTTCCCATCGGATTTTGAATTTATTTTTGGTAAAAGAGTAACTAAAAAAGTTACAACAAGTTCTAATGGTGAAGTAAAAGTATCTGAAAGTGAAAAAATTCACACAAGCTTAAATAATGTTGATGAATATACTTTACCTTATGAGGTGAATTTTACTGAATACATCAAAAACTTACCAACTAATACTGCTTTATCTAAAAAAGATATTGCAAAAATTGTGCGTAAAGTATATAAAAAATATGTTGCTATTGTAACAATGGAAGATATTGCAAGCGTTATTAATGAAGTAAATAGAGAAAATTACAAAGATTTATTTACTAAATGTGCTGAATTATATGACTATAAAAATGAACCAATTAATCAAGTTCATGCAAATACAATTGCTAAGTTAATTAAAAAACATTTTGCAGAAATTGATGCTATTACAACTAGAAAAAATAAAGGTCAACTTAAAGAGTGAACGGTAAGTAATTACACAGAATTACTTGAAAAAGTTTGATTTGATTACACGAATAAAGTGGCAAAAATTCTTGATAAAATCAAAGATTTAGGTTTCTTCTATTCAACTAAATCTGGTACAACAATCTCAATGAATGACGTTACAACAGTTCCATCAACAAAAGAAAAAATTAAAGATGGTGAAATTTATGCCAACCAACTTAAAGAGTATTTTGAAAAAGGATACTTAACTGATGATGAACGTTATACTTTAACAATTCAAAAATGATCTGAAGTTAAAGAAAGTATTGAAGCAGACTTAAAGGTTGTTACTAAATCAGATATGAGCAACCCACTTTTCACAATGTTCCTTTCTGGAGCTCGTGGAAATATCTCTAACTTTGTTCAACTTGCTGGTATGCGTGGACTTATGAGTAACAACACCAAAGTTCTTAAAGCCGATGCTGCAAACGAACGTGTGGTTCGTAGTACTATTGAAATTCCTGTTAAGTCAAGTTTCCTTGATGGTCTTACTGGTTATGAGTTCTTCTCATCAACTCACGGGGCTCGTAAAGGACTTACTGATACTGCTCTTAACACTGCTAAATCTGGATATTTAACTCGTCGTTTAGTTGATGTTGCTCAAGGTATTGTTGTTAGAGAAGATGATTGTGGTTCAGACTTTGGTTTTATTGTTAAAGACATTAAAGACACAAAAACTGATACTGTAATTGAATCTCTTGCAGAGAGAATTGAAGGTAGATTTACTAACCGTCCAATTTACGATGAAAATGGTGAATTAGTTGTTGCTGCAAATACTTTAATTACTCCAGAATTAGCTGAAAGAATTATCAATGATGCTAAAGTTACTGAAGTTGAAATTCGTTCTGTACTTTCTTGTCATACACGTAATGGGGTATGTAAAAAATGTTTTGGTAAAGATATGGCCACAAACAGAATAGTAAATATCGGAGAAGCTGTTGGAGTTGTTGCTGCTCAAAGTATTGGTGAACCTGGTACACAGCTTACTATGCGTACATTCCATACCGGAGGGGTTGCTGGGGTTGAAGATATTACTGGTGGATTTGGTCGTTTAATCGAATTAATTGATGCCTACGATTCACCTTGAGGTAGACCAGCTGTTATTTCAAAACATAATGGAATTGTAACTGGAATTAGTATTGCAAAAGATAAAGATGGTAGAGATACTGATGCATTATTAATTACTGTTGCACACAGAAATGGACATGAAACAACAAAAGAAACATATAATGCTAAAGTTTCACAAAAACTTAGAGTTGCTGTTGGAGATAGTGTTATTCCAGGTCAAAAACTTGTTGAAGGTCCAATTGTTTTAACAGAATTACTTGAAACTGTTGACACTAGAGCTGTTCAAAACTACTTACTTAAAGAAGTTCAAAGACTTTATAGACTTCAAGGTATTTCTATTTCAGATAAGTATATCGAAATCATTATTCGTCAAATGCTTTCTAAAGTTATGATCACTGACCCAGGAGATTCAAGCTTCTTTACCGGTAGTTTAATTGATACATTTGTATATCAAAGAGAAAATGGTCGTTTAATTGCTCAAGGTAAAAAACCAGCTTATGGTGAAGTTAAAATCCGTGGAGCAAAACAAACTCCTCTTCTTAGCGAATCTTTCTTAGCTGCTGCATCATACCAAGAAACAGCCAAAATCTTAGTTAACTCATCAATTTCACAAAGAGTTGATAACTTAGAAGGTCTTAAGGAAAATATTATTCTTGGACATAAAATTCCTGCGGGTACAAATATTAATTATGAAGCTAAAGGAAAATATGATATCCGTGATCCTAGATCATACTTTAAAGGAAAATATGATCCTACTAACGAAGACTTTAATGATGTTAACATCGATGAAGATTTTGAAGATTTTGAAAACTTTAGTCCATACGATTCATCAGAAAATGATGAATATACAATTTCACTCGATGAAATTTATGACAATAATTCTGATGATGAAAATGAATACAATGATGATTATTAATAGAAAAATCAATCAATAATTGAGTCAACTTAGGTTGACTTTTTTATTTAGTCACAATCAACTCATTTTTAAAAAAAGTAATAAAAAGCATAAAAAAACATTAAAAAACTGATTTTTTACAAAAAATATATTATAATTATTTTGAAAGGGGATTATAAATAATCAATTATTTATAAGTTATATTATGAATTGTAAATGTGTTAAAGAAAATCCTGAGTTTCCAAGTTAGACTCGTTTTTGTGACTCTATTTTTTATACCTTTTATACTACGTATAAAAGAACACAAAATAATTTAATTTTTTTGTACATAATTACATTGTAGTTGTGGTATAATATAAGTTATGAAAAAAGATAAATGAATAGTTGTAAAAAGCAAAAGAAAAGATGAATATTATATATCATTAGCAATCAGTGGCGGATATGGTAAAGGTTATAAAAAATCAATCGGTATCGGAAGTTTAAGTGAACTACAAAAATTCAACTCTGATCCAATTAATGCTCTTAAAACTGAGTGTGAAAACTGAGATACTGAGTGAGATAGAAACAAATTAAAACCAATAGTTGACAAATTCTTAAAAAAGAATCAAACTAAAATTAAAGTTTCAAATTATTCTCTAGAAATTATTAATAAATTTATAGATAAATTAAATATTTTTAATGATTTAAAATCAACGAAATCAAAAAATGTTGTGGACATTTTAAGATATATGCTTCAAAAAAGAGTTGTTGAAAAGAAAAGTATTTGAGGAATTTTCAATTCACAAGAAGAAACTGATACTGAATTAAATGTTGGAAAAACTAGTTTCTACAATGCTTTAGATTACTTATTTGATAACAAGGAACAAATTCTTAAAAATATAAATAATCAATTAGTATCAGAAAATAAGAGAAAATTACAAGTTCTTTGATATGACACAACAACTGCTTATTTTGAATCATTTTCAAGAATAGGAATAAGAGTACAAGGAACAAATTCTTAAAAATATAAATAATCAATTAGTATCAGAAAATAAGAGAAAATTACAAGTTCTTTGATATGACACAACAACTGCTTATTTTGAATCATTTTCAAGAATAGGAATAAGAGTACCTGGTTTTTCTAAAGATGGAAAATTTAAAGAAGATCAAGTAGTTATTGGTTTAATTACAGATGAAAACGGAATTCCATTGCATTATAAATTGTTCCCCGGAAATACAACTGATTCAAAAACTTTCATTCATTTTATGCTTGAGATGAAAAGAGTTTATGAAATTGAAAAAGTTGTAATTGTTTGTGATAAAGGGATGAGTACAAACGCTAACATTAGATTTTTAGAAGCACACGGTATTGACTATATCATTTCATATCGTATGAAAGCAGGAAGTAAAAAAGTCAAGGAATACGTCTTAAAACAAGATGACTACGTTAATTATGGTGGAGATTTTAAGTATAAGGAACAAACATATTTTTCAACTTGACAAAATGGTAGAAAAAACGATAAAGTGAGACGAAGAATTATCTCTTACTCTTCATCAAGAGCTTCAAAAGACAGAAAAGATAGAGAAAATTTAGTCAATAACTTCTATAAAAAAGCTAAAAACGGAATGGTTTCAGCTTCTGATTTAAAAAGTGAGACGAAGAATTATCTCTTACTCTTCATCAAGAGCTTCAAAAGACAGAAAAGATAGAGAAAATTTAGTCAATAACTTCTATAAAAAAGCTAAAAACGGAATGGTTTCAGCTTCTGATTTAAATTCAATTAAAAAATATAAATTCTTCCAAAAAGTTAATGAAGACACATTATACAAATTGAATTACGACAAAATTGAAGAAGACGAACAATTTGATGGATATTACATTTATGAAACATCTTTATTAAACATATCTCCAAGTGAAATTATTTCAATTTATCAAAAACAATGACAAATAGAAGAAAATTTTAGAGTTCTTAAAGGTACTTTGGAGTTAAGACCAATGTTTGTTTGAACTTACAAGCACATAGAAGCATACGTTTTATTATCTTTTTTAGCTTTAGTTGTGCTTAAATATGCAATTATTCAATTAGATCAATTAGCATTAAAAGACAGTGGTTTAGTTGAAAAAACTTCTGTTATGAAATTTATAGAGATTCTTAAAACAGCAATCAAAATTAGTAAAGAAGTAAACAATGAAGTTATTTCTGTAGAATATGATAATTCAAGGAAATTAAATGAAAATTTAAGATACTATGAAACATTAATAACTAAATATTTATAAATTACAATGTAGATTTTATAAAAAGTTAAAAAAATAGCGAAATAACCGCTAAATTTGTTGTTTTTATTTTTAACTTGGAAACTCAGGATTAAGATACTATGAAACATTAATAACTAAATATTTATAAATTACAATGTAGATTTTATAAAAAGTTAAAAAAATAGCGAAATAACCGCTAAATTTGTTGTTTTTATTTTTAACTTGGAAACTCAGGAAAAAGTAATAAAAAGCATAAAAAAACATTAAAAAACTGATTTTTTACAAAAAATATATTATAATTATTTTGAAAGGGGATTATAAATAATCAATTATTTATAAGTTATATTATGAATTGTAAATGTGTTAAAGAAAATGTATCATGTGAGTGCAAATCAACCTGTTCACAAAAAGGAACTTGTAATAAAGAAAAAACATGTGCTAAATCAGCAGAATTAAAATGCAAAGATGGTTCATGTGAAAATAAAAAAGTTGAATGCTCATCAAAAAGTGATTGCAACAAAAATTGTGATTTAAAAGAATGTTGTTATCCAAATCAAGATTACAAATCATGTGATGAAAAATGCAAAGAAAAATGCGATTCACTAAAAGGTTGTGAAACTAAAAAAGAATGCAAATGTAGTGATTGTGAATGTGATTCAACTAAAAGTTGCTTAAAATAGTAATAAACCCGCTATATTTGCAGGTTTTTTATTTATATTAATGTATAATATTATAAAAGTTAGGCGGTAACATGTTAATTAATAATTCATATATATATATATATATATATATATATTGCAAAAGCATAATTAATAATAATATTATAAAACAATTGCGTTTAATCGAACGCATATTTATTTATGCCTAAAATAAGAGTTTTTGAAGCTTTTGCAGGTATAGGAGCCCAACATAAATCAATTAAAAAAATAAATAAAAAAAATTACAATACTAAGTTTCAAGTTGTTGGAATTAGTGATTGATATGTAAGCGCTAATATCGCTTACTCTGTAATACACCATAATTTAACCGTTGATACCGTAAATGAAATATTGAAAAAGTATAACATGGATAGTTTAGAAGACAAAATAAGGTATTGAAAATCTAATGATTTTTCAATAGATTCAAAAAGGATATCTAAAAAAATCCCAAAGAATATTGAAGTATTAAATTATTTAGTTGCAGCCAACCTACTTTCAAACAATTACTCAAACATCAAGGAATTTAGCGGCGAAACATTAAGTAAACTAAAAATAGATCTATTGACATATTCATTTCCATGCCAAGGACTTAGCGCTGCAAATATGGGTCGTTCATTAGGTATAATGAATCAAAATTCAACAAGTCATTTAGTATGAGAAGTAGATCGAATACTTGACGAAGCGAAAGAAAAACCTAAATATCTATTGCTAGAAAATGTCAAGATGTTAGTAACGAAGTATAAAAATGAATATCAAAAATGAATTCAAAAATTGGAAGAGCACGGATACAAAACATTCACATGAGTTTTTAACGCCAATAATCATAACTCTCTACAAAAAAGGGAAAGAGTTTTTGCATTAAGTGTATTAAAAGATATCAAAACGCCATTTGACAATGATATTGAATTTGCTTATTATGTACGAAACATTAAAAATAATACTACTAAAAATAATCTTGAAAAACAATATAAAGAAATATTAGATGTAACAAACGAAAAGTATCCCGATGAGGCTCTAGAAGCATTGATACCAGATACCCCAAGTCGATATAAAATGATCACAGATAACAAATGTTTATCAGATTTAGTTTTGGCGAAAAAAAACTCATATCGCATCAATACTTTAACAACAAAACAAGATCGTAATCCTAATGTTGGAGTTATTTATTTTAAGAATAATGTAAAAAATAAATTACAACATCGTTTTATTACTCCGAGAGAAGCTTTCAAAATCATGGGATTTGAAGATAAGGATTTTAATTTAATAAAACCATTTATAGAACAAAATATAATAAATCACAACCAACTTTATCTCATGGCTGGTAATTCAATAGATGTAAATGTGCTTGAAGATATTTTTGAAACCATAGTAAAAATTGAGGAATTAAATAATGAAAAATAATATTTCAATAATAAAAAATAACAATTATTTTAAATATCATATTATAGGAACATCCTTAAATTCTTATATAAATGATAAGTTTTATAAATTGTTAATAGAATACATTGATTCTAAACAAAATAATGGATTAATTTATTCAAAGAATAAAGCGAATAAAAAAACAGTTAGTGAAGATTTAAGAAAATGGTTAAGTAAAAGTAGTTATGCAACCTTTGAACAATTTAAAAAATGTTGTCTTTATTTTGAATTGATTTATGAGGAAAAAGACGAACTTTATATATCTGAAAAAATAATAAAAATTTCAAATGAAGATGAAATAGAAAAAATTAAATTGTCCTTTGATAAACATTTATTAGAAACATGAAACTCCAAAATTAATGAGTTCTATTCATTTTTACAACATAAATGCGAAGATAATTCAACCGATATTGACAAGGTATGGTTGGACGAATACTCTACAACTTTTAGTTTATTAATGGATAATAATATAGATAATTTGAAATTTAAAGATCAAGTACTTTCTTTGGGAAGTTTTAACTATTTCGATGGTAAAAATAGATATTGAAACCTAAGGATAGATTTTAAGGATGAGAATTACACTGATATTGTCGAAAAAATTAAAAATAGCGCTACTAATTTGCTAGCACTTGCTTCATTGAATAAAACATATGAAGCAAAAGAAGAAATTTTTAGTTCTAATTTAAGAGCGAAAATAGATTCTTTATCAAAAATAAATTGAAAATTTAATGTAGATGATTTTAAACAAAAATATCATATTCAAAATATTGAAGTTAAAAATCTCAATGTTCATGATTATTTCGAACGTAGTTTTGTTAATATCAGCACTATTAACGTACCTGTTTACCAAAGAAATTATGTTTGAGATTTTAATATTATTAAGGTATTATTAGATGACATAAAAAACATTAAAGTAGATAAAAAGGAACACTTTATTTCGATTATTATTTTCTCGCATGATATTTATGAAAATTCTTATTCGATTATCGATGGGCAACAAAGAACAACTACATTATTATTGATATCTTTCGCTATTTACATATATTATGTAAATAATATTGATATAGAGAATGAAGAATTTAAGAAAATACCTGATTTATTTAACAAAATGTTCGGGACACATTCACGAGTGATTACTGAAAAATTTAAAAACTTAAGCGATTCTTGTTCTTATGAGCAATTTAATAAAATTATTGATTTGGATCCAGAAATGGACAAAAATGATAATAAAGATAATTTATTAAGAAACAATCTTATTGAAATATATAACTGAATAAAGACTAATTACGATAACAATATGGTTGAGTTTGAAGAATTTGTCAATTCGTTTTTGTTTCATGTAAAATTAGCGTTAATAGTCTTACCTAATATCAATGGTTATTCTTATTTTGAAAAATTGAATACATTGGGTGTAAAACTAAATGATATTGATTTACTGAAATCTTTGTTTTATTCTTATTTGAAGGAGGGAATGAATTTACAAAATGAAGAAACCATTAATAAAGAATTAAAAAAAATTGATGAAGACTTTTTCAATTATTTTAGAAAGAATAATTCAAATGAAGTTGATAAAGATAAACTCGAACATTTTATAACATTTTTACTGTTGGAGAAAGGATATAGTAAAAAACAAATCGACGATTTAATGGATTCTAAAATTTCACCTTCTTATAAAGTTTTTAGTCATTTGTTAGGTGAAAATACAAAAAAATCTCCTAAAGAGAAGATTGATGAAATTTTGTATTTATCTAAAATTTACAATCTTATCAATGCTAAGAAAATTAAAAGTGATAAAAATGAAAAAATTAACAACTATTTTGAAATTTTAGAAGAATTAGATTCTAGTTCAATTGATGTGGAGACATTAAAAATAATTTTTCATTATATTTTTTCAATATCTCAAGGTGGAAGAAGAACAGTTTTCACTTATTTAATTTATCAAATCATCAAGCGTTTTTGTATTAAAAACAAGTCAAATAATTTAGAAGAATTAATACGTTGATTATTCGAAATTCAAAGATTCAATTTTATTTGAAAAACTTCATTCTTTGGCGGGCAATCTATTCAATGAAAGTTAAATAAAATAGCTGAAGAAATTAAAAGTGATGGATTAAATTCTCTAGAATCCTTTAGAGGCAAATTATTCGAGTTGAATATTTTCAAAAATGCATCTTACGATACAATTAATCAAGCGTTAAAATATAATTTAATGCAAGAAAAAATAAATAAAAAAATTTTATCTAGCACAAATAAAGATAAATTGGAGTTATTATTTAACATTACATATTTTCTTAGAACAATGGAAGCACAAGATGTTATAGGACTAAAAAATATACTAAAAAATATAAATTCAATTTATGAAAACAATCCTACTTATGAGCATATACAAGCTAAGAAAAGTGATTTTTGAAATTCTAAGAGTGATGAAGAACGTATTTTGGTTGAATCAATTGGTAACGGAACGATTTTAGAAAAATCATTAAATTCAAGCGCAGGTAAAAAAGAATTAAAAGATAAACTTAATGTAGTTAATACTAGTGATTATAATTGCACATTGAAAGGTCTTAAATGTGCATGAGAAAAGGTTATTCCTGAAATTATTGTATATTATGATGACGATCATAGTGCTAATAAAAACTATAATAAAAACGATATTTTAATAGATATAAGTTATTTTATTAAAAATTCAAAACACGCTAATGATAAAGATACAAATAAAATCGATCAATTCGATGTTATGCAAATAAACCGAAGAGAAGAAAGAATATTAAATATATTATGAAATATGTATCATCTTTAAAATATATATAAAAAAGGAGAAAATATGCAATTTAAGCCAACAACTAAGGAAGAATTAAGAGAATTAATTAAAAATGAAGAAATTTGCTTAGGTGAAATCAATACCGAGCTAATTACAGATATGTCTAAATTGTTCCTAAATATCAAACGAAAGAATTATAATGGAATAGAAAAATGAAATACCTCCAACGTTACAAACATGTCCTTTATGTTTGATAGTTGTCATAACTTTAATCAACCATTAAACTTTGATACCTCAAACGTTACAGACATGTCCTTTATGTTTTGTGAATGTCGTAACTTCAACCAACCATTAAACTTTAATACCTCAAACGTTACAAATATGTCTTCCATGTTTTATGGTTGTCATAACTTCAACCAACCATTAAACTTTAATACCTCAAACGTCGCAAACATGTCTTCAATGTTTTATGATTGTCATAACTTCAACCAACCATTAAACTTTAATACCTCAAACGTCGCAAACATGTCTTCAATGTTTTATGATTGTCATAACTTCAACCAACCATTAAACTTTAATACCTCAAACGCTACAGACATGTCCTTTATGTTTTTTGGATGTTACAACTTCAACCAAGCCTTAAACTTCGATACCTCAAACGCTACAAATATTAGTTCAATATTTTCTTATTGCCACAATTTTAACCAGTTCATAAACTTTAATACCTCAAACGTTATAGACATGTCTTTGATGTTTTCTTATTGCCACAATTTTAACCAGTTCATAAACTTCGATACCTCAAACGTTACAAACATGTCCTTTATGTTTTATGAATGTTGCAACTTCAATAAACCTATAAACTTTGATACTTCAAAAGTTATAGATATGTCTAATATGTTTTTCGGTTGTCAAAACTTTAACCAACCCTTGAACTTTGATACCTCAAACGTCACAAATATGTCCGAGATGTTTTCTTATTGTTACAACTTCAACCAGGTCTTAAACTTTAATACTTCAAAAGTCGAAGAGATGACCGATATGTTTTCTGGATGCATAAGTTTACTCAAGAACAAATTGAAAAAATAAGCAATATCAAAAATATCGTAAATTATAATGCGATATTTCTTCAATTATACTTTCAAGTGCAAACATATTTGTGTTTGTGCTTTTTAGTTTAAATTAGTTTAAAATAAAAAAGAGAAACTAACTAAACTAAACTCACGTTTCTCTTTTAACCCTTAAATTTGAAATGAGGTCATATGAATTATACACAATTAAAATCAGAATAGAGATTAATTATCCAAATCAACTACAGTTACAAAACATTAAAAGAAATTGCAGAAATGTTAAAAAGATCTGTAAGTACAATCTCTAGAGAAGTTAAACGAAATTCAAATATCTATGTAGAATATGATGCTACATACGCTAATAAAAAAACTAAAATTAGAAAATGCTATTAAAGGAATCATAATGCTTTTGCAGACAAAGAATTTAATGATTTCTTTGCAGCACACTATGAAAAAAATTATCATGGGGTTGAAGCTACTCTTAAACTTTATCAGGAAAAAACAGGTAAAAAAAGTTATTCTATTAGAACTATTTATAAGTGAATTAAATTAAATATTTGAGTCCTGAAAATGAAAACCGTTTAAGAAAAGGGTATGTTAAGAATGGTAAAAGAAAGACTGATTATAAGATTAGATTAACGCATGGTAACAAGTTTGTTTTCCCTATACCTATGCGGCCTAAAAGTATAGAAACTAGAGAAAAATGGGGTCATTGAGAAATTGACTTAGTTATTGGAAGAAAGGGAAAAGGGTATCACAACTTACTAACTTTAACAGAGAGAAAAACACGTTTTACCATTATAAAAAAGGTCACTAGCAAATTTTGATTTGAGATAAACAAGGTGCTGAATGAAATAATTAAGAAGAAAGGGAAAAGGGTATCACAACTTACTAACTTTAACAGAGAGAAAAACACGTTTTACCATTATAAAAAAGGTCACTAGCAAATTTTGATTTGAGATAAACAAGGTGCTGAATGAAATAATTAAGAATTATCCATTTCCATTTTTATCAATAACTTTTGATAATGGATTTGAATTCCAAGCTTCAGCATTAGCGCCCATAAAAACGACTTATATTTAACTTGTTCATACTTTGTTTATTTTGTGTATAATTAGTTCATGAATTTTAGCGATATATTTAATAAGCAATTAGAATTAGACAAAAAGTTAACTTTAAAAGCTTTTGAATTAAACCCTAATTTTAGTAAAGTTGATCTTGAAAAAAGAAAATTAATTGCTTTGCATGTTGAACTAGGTGAGTTTGCTAACGAAATTGAAACATTTAAATATTGAAAGAAAACAAGAAATTTAAACATAGATTTCATTTATGAGGAATTTGCAGATTTAATACATTTTTTAGTTTCGTTTGGTAATGATTATAACTTACAAACATCAATTAACCCAAGAGTTATTAGTGACGATATAAATGAACAATTAATAGCAACTTTTAATGCTATTTCTGATGCTACAAAACAGTTAGATAAGGAAAAAATATATATTATATTTGAATTAGTTTTAGGTCTTGCAAAACTTTATGGTTTAGAAGAGGATGAAATAGTTAAATGATATGAAATTAAAAACGAAAAAAACCATCAAAGAATAAAAACGAATTATTAGTGTATAATAATACAAATGCCTAAGTGGTGGAATGGTAGACGCTGTGGACTCAAAATCCACTGGAGAAATCCGTGCAGGTTCAAGTCCTGTCTTAGGCACCAGAAACGCAATAGCGTTTTTTTATTTTTAAACATTGAAAAATTTTTTTGTATATATAGTTTTTTTGCTATAATTTAAAATAAAATACTTAAATAACATTAAGAAAAGAAGGGAATATATGAGTAAAAGAAGAAAAACTATTTCACTAAAGAAAAAAATTCTAACCTCATTTGGAATTTTAATTTCTGGTTCAGCAATTGCTATATCTGGTATGTTTATTTACGCCAATAATTCTGATGAAGTTAACGGAACTTATTCAAGCATACCAAAGAATAAGTTAATCAACGATTATTCATCATTTAGAGTTAATGGAGAATTAAAACCTGAATTAGCAATACTTGACCCACTCAAGGAAAAAGTGATTGGTGGAGTTAGCGAAGATTACAATGAATTTTGATTTGAATCAAATGTTGATAAAAAATATAATTTTGATGAATTCTTCAACATTTATTATCAAATTTACAATGAAAGTTTTACATTAGAAGTTAAATATGGAAGTTTTAGTTTTTATGATGAATATGTTTTAGCGGTAAACCCAAAACAATTCATTGAATTTACTAAATGATTTATCGATAATGTTTCATGAGGACCTGATTTATTAACTTTGGATTCTTTCAGAATTGTTCCTGGTGTTGAACAAAATGGTAATGCAATTACTCTTGGTTCACACTCAACACTTCATAAAGAATCAAGTGAGATTAAATTCTTCCCTGATGCATTCTTTGGTTCGATGCCTATTTATTCAATACTTAGTGGTTCTGGAAATGCAAACGATTCATTAACTTATTCAACTTTTAGCAACCCAGAATCTTTAGATAAAGTAAATGAATTTTTATCAAACATCCCTTTAGCGACCTCAATTAAAAATGCAAGAGAAGGATTAATTAATAGTTCTTCATATTTAGGTGTAACTATTCCTGAAAGATTAATCGGTAAAGAATTTTTAGTAATGCCTTCTAAAAACTCAAAACCTAATGATTTAGATAAAGTTAAATCATTAAGTGATTTTATAGTTATTGACTCAAATATTTCTGATCAACAGTTCAATGATATGATAGATAGATTGAAACAAAGTGATTCAACTGCTTCAAGTATATCTAAAGATAACTTTAAACTAATGACTGTAAAAGATGTTTCGGTTGTTAATGATAAAGTTGAAGCATTAAATGTAATTCTTGAAGATGAAAGCATTGATAATCAAAATAGATTCTATCAATATACTCTTAAACCTGGAGTTTCAAACGATAAAAATATAATTTCTTATAATACTTTTAGAGATGCGGTTAATAATACAATTGAACATTTTTATGATTTTTATGATGTTCATGAGTTTGAAAAAGAAACTTTAACTGTTTATACACCATCTGAAAATGTATCAAATCTTAAATTCTTTAGAAATAGGATTGAAGCTATTAATACCTTAAAAGAATTTGCTGATTATAATAATTTAGACAGTGTTTCTAAAAACAGAATACAAAACTATACTTTAGAAGAGATAAAAATTGACAGAGATAGTAATAATTCAGCACAAAAAATTAACTTTAAATTAGTTTCAAGTGATGGAGAAACTCGCTGAATCATTTTTGATATCAATGATATTCAAAATGATCAAAGTGTAAGAGAACAATTTGATCAAATTAAATCTGCAATTGGTTATAATGGTTCGATTAACCCTATTGCTGTGACTGCTTCTTCAGAAGACACAACTTTAGTTGATGAAAACGGAAATCCAATCAAAGGTTTAGCGGCAAGAAAATTTCAAATTTACAATGAAGCTTATGCAGGACTTTTTAATGTTATTGTTAAAAAATATCCACACTTATTAAAAGAAAAAAGTGGGCCACATGTTGTAAGAAAATTAAATGAAAAAGGATATTTTGAATACAACATTGAAGATGGACTTTACAAAGGTTTTAGTGATCAAGACAGAATTGGTCTTCCATTACTTTTATCAGCTTCAATTCCAAATTATGAAGGAATTTCAACAGATTTCTTAAAATATGTTGCAACTCATGAATATGGACACCATTATACTCTTGAAAAAGGTCAAGCATGAGACACACCTAATAATGCTGTTTTAATTGGTGGTCTTTCAACACGTGGAGGTGCTTCAGACTCTTCATATTACTCAGCTATAGCACTTAGAAATTACTTATACGCAAGAACTAACCTTGATTTTGATAGAATCAACACTTCTGGTATAGTTAGTGAAACAGGTGAATTCACAAGATTTAAATTCATTAAATCTGATGGAACTGTTGCTGTTGAAAGTTATGCAGATGTTTGAGGAACAAACAAACAAAATGATGAAGTCGGTAACGTAATAGATAACCCTGAAAGACGTTTCTTACAAACTTTTGATGGCTTGAAAAAAGCTGCGGAATTAAGAAACGTTAGTTTAGGTGATTTATTTATTGCTAACTCATTTGACTCAGATTCTGGTACATTAAATCCTTATATCGAAGGTGAAGCAAAAGTTTTTGTTAAAGAAATCGATGAGAATGGTAATACTATTTTTAAAGCGGGAAGTGTCAAAGCTTCAAATATTGCTAAATATATCACTGATGGTATGGGTAATTCACTTGAGAGTGTTCTTGAAGTTGATGAACAAAATAACACAATTTCAATTAAAGTTGTTGAATGATTGAATAATGATCCTAAAACTAAAATTATTACAAAAGTAAACTTACTTAATTCTAATAAAACACCAGCTATTTCAGTTCCATTGAATGAAGAATTAACTAGTGATGAAGTTGTTGAAGTTAATGCTTTAGTTGCAGAAATTACTAAAATTTTCCAACAATTAATTTATACAAGGTACTATGAGAGTGGATGAAATAATGCAAATACTTCTCTTGGTGGAAAAGCTGAAGTTTCACTCAGAACTTTAAGTGGTGAATTTTCAAGTCCAGTTTACAAAAGAAACTTAGTTTATAGAAATCAATCATACGAATATGACCCAAATACAAACTTCCTTGAACAAACTAATCAAGGTATCACAAGAAATACTTATCATAATTTAGCACTCAGTGGAGATATTTTTGAAGAAGCTATGAATATTTTCAAAAGCAGTAGAGAATCATCTCAATGAGGAAGTATTCATGAATCTTCGGGTGTTGGAGTTCGTTTAGCATTTGTAGAAAATTCAGGAAATACACACAAAGTAAAATCTAGATACACAACTCCATATGCTTCAGATTCAGAATTTCTTAAAAGTTCATACGATGCAAATGCAAATATCTTAAATAATTTAAAAGATTTTGCTGAACGTACACCATATGGTAAATTTAGTTATTCTCTTCAAACTAATTTAGCTAACTACTTTGGATTTAATGATAAATCGATTTTAACTAATAATCCAAACGCATTTGTTTCATCAAAATTACTTTCTTATGTTGATTCTAATGGATACTTAGTTGCTGGAATTGACTATGAAGATATTTTTGCTAATAATCAAAGTAGCAAGTTGCAAAATGTTGTGGTAAATCCATTTAGTCGTGCATACTCAGGAATTATTGACAATCTTTTTGAGGCATTTAATAAACGTTATCTTAAAGAAGTTAAAAATAATAAAACTGAAAATAAAACTAGAAAAGCACTTACTTTTAACTCTCTTGAAGAATTATTTGCCTTTGCTTCAATAGATTACAAAAAAGCTGTTAAAGTAATCAACCAAGATAAAAGTGTTTCATATAACTGAGATATTAATTATGTAAAAACGAAATTTGACTTTGACATTTTTAAAAATGGATTACTTTCAACAAAAAATGAAAATAATGCTCAAAAAATCGAAACAATTTTAAGTAGTGAACAAAACATTGCAAATGAATTAATGTATCGTTTTAGACACAGTAATTTATTCTTAAGTGTTGTTGATTTCAACCCTGCCACAGATTTAATATCTCATGAAGCAATTTTTTCTAAAGAATATGGAATTGAAATTCTTGAACCTCAATTTATTGAAGGTTATGTGGAAAGTAAAGAATTAATTGACGAAAAAACTAAATACAAATTTGATGTAGAAACTCTTCAACAAGCTATTGCAGATTACATTACTAAAGTAACTGAAGATGCAAAATATTTAGTTAATGCTGATACTTGAGATTTATACACATTTATTGGTAACAATATTTTCTTCAAAGATCTGGGAGTAGGTAATATTACTTATGATTCAGTAGTAATGACTAGTTTTACCAACGGGACTCCAACAGTCGATGTAACTCAATATAATGCAACAAGAATTGAACCTTTATTGAATGACAAATTTACCGATTATATTTATTCACTAGCCGAAACACTAACTCGTGATTATGTACAAACAACTTATATAACAAACACAAATAATTTTGGAAACTTACCAAGTTTCTTAAATGGAATTAATGAAGCTACTACTGGACTTGATTATGTTGTGGATGCAACTAAATTAAGTTTTTGAAATGATCGTCTTTTAGATCATGCTAAAACTAATAGAGCAATTTATGATGCACTTATTTCTTCAAAACTTGATGATTACTATAATAATGAATTAGTAATCAAGATCTTTACTGAATATAATGCAAAATATTTAGAATATAAAGCTGAATGAGAACGTCTTAAAGAAGAAATTGCTAAATTTGAAAAAGAACATGAAGGACAATCATATTTAAGAGACCCTAAATATAAGGAATTAAATAATCTTAAAGATGAATATGCATTCAAAATGGTTGATATAATCGGTGAAAAATTTGAAAAAACTCAAGCAGTTCGTGATGAAATTATTAAAGATTTTAAAAATCCTGAAATTTTCAGTGGGCAAAAAAAGTCTAGTGTAGAATCAAGAGAATCATCATACTTTGGTAACTTTATAAGCAAATCAAATGGTTTCTTCAAAGACAGATGACAAAAAGAAAAAATCGGAATGGAACTTTACGATGAAAATCTTAATGAGGTTATTGACGAAACAATTAGACTAAAAGACTTTAATGGTGAAAAAATTACAAGTAGACCTAAAGCATTTTTTGTTTCACAGCTAATGAACTATGGAGTTGGAACTAGAAATATCGCTGGTGTATTTAGAAATAAAGATTATGATGCAGTTGCTATGTATGGTTTTATTGAAAATAAATACGCTGAAAAAATTAAGAAAATTAAATTCACTGACGTAAATACTAAAGAAGTTAAATATGTTAATGTAAATATTAATTCAACAAACAATATTTTCTATTTACAAAAACAAAATGACGCTTCTTCAAAGGTAACTCTACATGATTTAGGTTATTCTTCATGAATCACAGATTATGCAATTATGGCTAAATATAGAGATGCATTATTATTACCAAAACACTCATATTACATGGAATTTGTTGATGAAAATAATGAAGTAGTATCTCAATTAAATCTTGGAGATATCAAAAGCTTATCCGAAAATGGTAAAGACTCTTCACAAGCGCCAATTTACATCACAAATGAATTGAATAAAGACAAAGAAAAAACAGGAAAAGTTGTGATTTCTGTAAATCACCAATTTAACATATAGGAGGACTTAAATGAAAAAATTAAACAAATGAAAATTACCATTACTAGCTATTTCAAGTGTTACTGCATTGAGTTCTCTTGCTGTATTAGTTTCATGTAATGATAATAAAAAAACTGAGTTAGAAAAACTAAAAGAAATTTATGGAATAGATACTTCCAAAAATTCTTCATTCATAAAATATGATTTTGGTTTAGCTACTGAACCAATTAATAATTTAAACTATATCCGTTATAAATCAATGGATAAAGTACTTCCATCACTAGTAGATTCATATTTAAAATCTGGACCAAATGCTCAACTTAAAAGTGTTATTCCAACAAATCAATTCAACTTTGTAATGATGGATGTTATTGAAGCTGACCAATCATCAAACTTCGATGATTACTATACTAAACTTTCTTCTAAACTTGAATCAGAAGAAGGGTATGGTAATGTACTTGGTCAATGATATGCTGTAGATAATTTCTCAATTGTTGGTGGTTTAGGTGCACCAACCATTGGTTCTGATGTTAAGAAGAGTGCTTCAATGTATGCATTTAGAAATCCAAAAAACCAAAATAACTATATGGCTATAACCGGAAATCTTAATGAATACAAAAATAAATGAAGTAACGGTGATTATGTTAGTGCAACCGATTTAAGAGATTATCTTGAATATATTTTGGACTTAAATACTGGTTCACAAAAATTAGATACTATAGTTAAATATAGTTTTAGAGCTGCTGATGAATTTCTTGCTGCTCAAAGAGAATATAGTAAATTATTTAACACTTCATATAAAAATCCATGAGGTCGTAGAAAATACATTTACAATTCTGAATTAGGAAGATACATTCAAGATCCTAATGATATCCCATGACAAAGTCAAGTTAGTGATGCTAACGGAAATCCAATTGACCTAGAAGCAATTGAAAAAATTAGACAAGCAGCATTGAAATTTGGATTTTATACTGGACAGTATTTCTTAGATTTTAACAACGAAGAAATCACTAGATCATTACACTTAAATTCAAATTTTGATCCAAATGCTGAAGTTCAAGATTTTACTTTATTAACTAAAGATAATAAAGAAGTTAAAATCCAACTTGTAAGAAATCAATATGTTAATCCATATCAAAAATTTGATTTTAGTAATGAAAAAATTGAAGGTAAAATAAAGACTTTAAGTTACAATCAATTTGGATTTACAGCAATTTTTGATGAGAATAAAACACCTGATCTTTCCTATTTATTGTTTACAATTCTTTCGAATCTTTACCCAATAAATCGTGCTTATGTTGAAACTGATGGTGAAGGAATTGAAAAATACGGTTCTGATCCTAAGAAATTTTTAACTACTGGACCATTTTTAATTGATGATATTGTTTTGGGTCCACAAGGATACATTGATTTAGTTAAAGATAAAGATTATTTTGATGCTTCAAATACAATTTCAAACAAAATCAAAATTCTGTTTTCAACAGATAAAAACATTAATGCAACTTTCTTTGAAGATGGAATAATTTCACAGACTTTCATTCCTGCTAATAAAATTACTGGATATTGATCTGATCCATTATTTAAGCAATACTTAAACAAAAACCAAGGTTATGGAACAATTGCTTATGGATTTAATTTAGATAATGAAACAAACACAAACGGTTATGTACAAGATCAAGATTTACGTAATGCAATTTACTTTGCTATTGACCGTGAAGATATCTTGAAATATGTAGGATGAGACTTCTCATTCCCGGTTAATACTTGAACTGCATATGGACAATATAAATCTTTTGATGGTAAAAACCTTGAAATGTTCTTTAATGGTTTAACATCAAATACAAAAAATAATAAAACTTTTGATTTACAAAATTATGAATATGTAATTCATCTTTCAAAAGCATTTAACTTCGAAAAAACAGAGCGTAAAGATATTGCTTATGATTTAGAAACAGCAAGATATTATCTTGAAAGATTTAAGACTAAACATCCAGAGTTAAAAAGTATTTCATTAACATTCTTGAATAACTCAACAGATGAACAGAAAAAAGCTGGACAATTTTTAAAAGAAAAATTAAATGCTGCTTTTAATGGTTATATAAATATTGAACTAAAAAGCTTACCTGAAAATACTTTTGTAAGCTTTATTGAAACTGGTAAATATGACATTATCTACCAAAACTATGACAGAATTGGTGGTAATGGACCTTCAGATTACATAGGTGCATTCTTCAAACGTGATGAAATCGATTCATTAGGACAAAAAAATATTGCATTTAAAGATAACCCAGTTGGTTCATTTATTTATGCTGATTACATTTCTAACTTAATTTTAGAAAAATTAGTCAACCCAGAAAATGGTAAAAAGTTAACTAAAACAGAAGTCTTATCTAAAGATATCAACCGTATTCGTGAAATAATCGAATCAAATTCGGAAATGTTAGAATTAATAAAAAAACCAGGAAGAAGTAAAAACAAACTTCTTTTAACAGAATTTGCTCAAGCTAAAACAAATGAAATTGTCCAAATTCTTAAAGAGAGATATTCTGACGATTCAGAATTATTTACAAGTGAATATGTATCTAATTTGATTTTATACATTTCAATTAACTTAAATAAAAATGAACTTAATCTTAATGATATTTCAGGTTTAACAAGCCTAAAAATATCTAAAGCATTTAATGAATATGTCTTTAATAAATTTGGTATTGATAAAATAGTTGAATTAACTACTGACACTAGAGATAGATTAAACTTTAATCAAGTTAAACAATCAGTTTCAGGAAAACAAATTCCAGATTATTGAAGAAAATTTATTGATTTAAGCTTCCAAAGAAGTAATGAAACTTTATCAGATTATACTTCTAGATTAAATGCCTTTTTCTCAGGAAACTTAACAGATGAAGAAAATAATGAAGGTTGAGATCAAGCACAAATTTACACATTTATCGGTTCAGTTGAAAAAATTGTTCGTGATGCAGCTCCAGTTATTCCACTTATGGAAGTTGATACAAACTGAGAAATAACTAAAGTTGGTGGTGTTGATTCACTCTACCGTTTTGCACTC
The DNA here is from genome assembly GCF_007859615.1 of Mycoplasma anserisalpingitidis. Lineage (GTDB taxonomy): Bacteria > Bacillota_I > Bacilli_A > Mycoplasmatales > Metamycoplasmataceae > Mycoplasmopsis > Mycoplasmopsis anserisalpingitidis. The sequence goes on from NZ_CP042295.1 coordinate 196,962, forward strand.
CAATACGCTTACGATTATACTAATCCACCACGTAGTGGATTACCAAGAAGAAAGGATGGTTAATAAATGAAACAAAATAAAAGAAATAAAATTGACCAAAATTTAGTTTTCTTTACAAACAAAAGAACTGAAGAACTTACTTTAAAACAAAAACTGCTAGCGATTGACTCGCCATTATTAAACATTTTGTTTAAGTTTATTAAAATCATCGTTGAATTCTTCATTATTGGAGTTATAGTTGTTTCTATTACATTCTTTTTAATAAATGCAGTTCCTGGTTCAAATACTATTACAGCAGGATTAGATCAAGAAGCTAAAGAAGCTATTGAAGCTAAATATGGATTAAATCTACCAATTATTCAACGCTACTTTATGTATTTATCTAATTTATTCAAAGGTAATTTTGGAGTATCTCTTTCTCTTTTCCCAGCTAGAGAGATTAATGATTTTATTTGAGAAAGATTTTATAAATCATTCCTAGTTGGAATTTGATCAGTATTTTTAACAGTTGTAATAGGTATTAGTATTGGAATTTGAGTAGGAAAAAATCCTAATGGTATTGTCGATAGAGTATCAACAGTTCTGGTTTCAATTTTCTCTTCAGTTCCTTCAATTATTTTTGCTTTAGTTCTTGTTTTTGTAGGTAGACTTGTTGGATTACCATACATTTTCAATGATAAAGATTTTATTACGTATATCCTACCTGGATTTGCACTTTCTCTTGGAAGTATTATTGTTTATATTAAGTATATTAGAACCGAATTAAATCGTGAATTAAATTCAGTGCATGCAAAATTTGCTTATTTAAAAGGTTTAAGTAAAAATCGTTTTGTATGAAAACACGCTCTTAAACCTTCACTTTTCCCAATTGCAACTTTCTTCCCTGCTGTTATTTTTGGTTCATTTATCGGAAGTATATTTATTGAACAAATCTTCTTTATCTCTGGTTCAGGTGCTACTTTATTACAAGCTATTCAAACTAAAGACTATAATGTTATTTTGTTCTTAATTGTTATGTTTGCAATTCTTACAATTCTTTCATATGCTACCCGTGATATTCTTTATGAAGTTATTGACCCAAGAATTAGAAGAAGAGGTAAATAGTTATGTCAAATAAAAGATTTGATAAATGATTTGAAAAAATGAAACATCGTCAAGATCTTGGTCCTACTAATACCATGAACAAAGATCTTGCTCCTAATCCAATAACTAAACCTTTTGAATATCAAGCATGAAAAATAATTGGTAAAACTTTTGATTACCATAATGATTTACATCTTGGTGCTCAAACAAAAGTTTTTAAAGAATTTATTTACCGTTTTGCACACGGTTTTGGTGGAATTTTTGCTGTTATTACTATCTTTATGATGATTTTATTAGCATTAATAATTCCATTTACAACTCAAGATCCAAATGCTTCATACACAGATGCTAAAAACTTAATTTTTAACCAAACTGATGATCACGGAATTTACCATATTTTAGGAACAGACGATATCGGAAGAGATTATTGAGCCAGACTTTGATGAGGTCTTCGTTATTCACTTGCTCTTGCAATTGTATGTACTTTTATAGAAGTAGCTATTGGTTTAACAATTGGAATTATGATGGGTCAATTTGAATTATTTGACAAAATAATGACCTTCATAATTAAAATTATTTCAGTTGTTCCTACAATTATTATTCTTATTTTAATGACAATTATTGTTTCGCCAAGTTTCTGAGTTATTGTATTTTCACTTTCATTAACATCCTGAAGTGGAATGGCTAACCAAATCAGAGCACAAGTTAAAAGAGCAAAATATTTTGAATGAGTAAGTGCATCTAAAGTTCTTGGTACACCTACTTATAAAATACTTAAAAATTACATTCCTGTTATTTTACCTATTTTAATCACTCAACTTGTTTTCTCAATCCCTGGAGTTATTCTTTCTGAAACTAGTTTAGCTTTCATTGGTTTAGCAATCGATGATGTTCCTACTTTAGGAAACTTAATTTCTGAAGGACAAAAAGTTTTCCCTACATATTTAAGATATGTTTTTGTTCCATCTTCATTCTTAATTTTAATCACAACCTGTGTTCAATTAATAGGTTCAAATATTCAAGATGCTCTAAGAAGACAAAGATAGGTTTTTATGAATAAAAAAATAATTAATAAAATTAAAGAATTTAAAAATAATTTAAATGTTAAAAACTTAAAAAACTTCAAGAAAAGTAAAAATATTAATCTTGAAGAATTTTATAGTCAAGCAGAGTATCAAGAATTTAGAGATGGAACAAAATTAAAAATAGCAGCTGAAATTAAAGATATTCATCTCTCTTTCCTTAATCCAGCTCGTCCAGGAGAAAAAAACAAAGTTTTACGTGGACCTTCCCTTAAAATTTATGAAGGGAAAGTTCATGCAATTATTGGTGAATCTGGTTCAGGTAAATCAGTTATTACAAGTTTACTTTATGGTCTTACTGGTGATAATGCGGTAATCGATTCTGGTGAAGTAAAACTTTACAATCATAATGTTGAAAAATTCACTCCAAAACAATGAGAACGTTCACATTATCGTGGAACAGTTGTTTCTGCTGTATTTCAAAACCCGATGTCAACATTAAATCCTACTATGAAAGTAGGTGAGCAAATCATGGAAGGGATGCTACTTAATAAGGTAGTAAAAAATCATAAAGAAGCTTACCAACGTGCAGTTGAATTTCTAAGAATGACTAAAATTAATGATCCAGAGGCAGTTATGAAACTTTACCCTCACGAAATGAGTGGTGGAATGATTCAAAGAGTTGTTATAGCAGCTATAGTTGCACTTGAACCTAAAATTTTAGTTATGGATGAACCTACAACCGCCCTTGATCCGACCGTTCAAGCTTTAGTGTTAGATATCATTAAAGAATTACAAAATAAACTTAAACTTTCAATAGTCTTTATTACCCACGATATTGGTGTTGTTGCTTCAATGGCTGACTACATTTCTATTATGTATGCAGGTCAAATCATTGAAGAAGGTACAGCTAGAGAGATTTTAGAATATCCTCAACACCCATATACTTGAGGACTTATTTTGAGTATGCCAGATATTAATAAAGAAAAAAGGCTTTCAACAATTCGTGGAAGTGTACCTTCAAACTTAAATAATATTGTAGGTGAAGCTTTTGCGGTCAGAAATGATTATGCTTTAGGAATTGACTTTATTGAAGAATCGAAATTTTATTACAAATCTGAAACACATAGAGTTAAATCAGCCTTACTTGATGAACGTGCTGAAAGTTACCAACCACCAAAATTAATTCAACAAATGTGAACTAATTATCTAAATAAAAAGGATAAATAATTATGAGTAATGTTTATGAAGAAAAAGTAAAGAAATTTGGTTTAATCACTTATACAACAACTCGTCAACAAACTAAAGGTGTTGAAGAGATGTTAAAAAACAATTCAAACCAAGAAGAGTTAGTTACATTAAGAAACGTTGATATTACTTATGGACGTGGGTCAAAAGCTTTTAGAGCTGTGGTAGATTTAAACTTAAATATTTATAAAGGTGAAGTTTTAGGTTTAGTTGGCGAATCTGGTTCAGGTAAAAGTACAATCGGTAAAGCACTTGTAGGATTAGTTCCTTACAGTTTTGGTGAAATTAAATTATTAGGCAGAAAAATTCCTAATAAATTAACTAGAGGACTTAAATTCGGTAAAAAACTTAAAGAGTATAATGAAGTTGTTAACTTTTTGGTAAATAAAGTGCAAATGATTTTTCAAGATCCTGCTAACAGTTTAAATCCACATATTAATGTTGAAAGTGTGGTTTCTGAAGGACTTACAAATACAAAAAATTCTAAAGAAATATATTTATATAATAAAGATCAAGAATTTCAAAAGCAAGTTTATGATTTAATTAACGAAAAAAAATATTCACAATTTTATGGTGAATATTTAGATAAATTAAACAATAAAATTGCTACAAATGAAAATATTGCTTTTGATGCATTTTATATCGATTTCTTAAATGATATTTCTAATATTAAAGGCTTAGAAAAAGCTGTTGAAACTCTTAAAGAATTTAAAACCCAAAGAGAAGAACTTTCAAAATTAACTGAAAATCAATGTAAAAGAATTTTAGTTGTTGAAATTCTTAAATCTGTTGGTCTTGACGAATCGGTTTTACCACGTTATCCATTAGAATTTTCTGGTGGACAACAACAAAGAATTGGAATTTCTAGAGCTGTGGTTCTTAGACCACAATTACTTGTTGCTGATGAACCTATTTCTGCTCTTGACGTTTCAATTCAAGCACAAGTTGTTAATATTTTTAATGATCTTAAAGATAAATATAACTTAACAATTCTTTTTATCGCTCATGACTTAAGAATGGTTGAATATATTTCAGACAGAATTGCAGTTATGAATAAAGGAAGAATTTTAGAAGTTGGTAAAACTAGTCAGATTATGAATAATCCGCTTCATCCATATACTAAATCTCTTCTTGAAGCAGTGCCTTCAATTCATGGTGATAAAGGTAGTTTATTAGGATATCAGTATGATATCAACATTCATAATTATACTGAAACTAATCAACCTGAATGATTAAAGGTTAACGATGATCACTTCATTTTGGCAACAAATGAAGAGTTAGATAATTGAAAAAATGGAAAATATGAATAAATTTGAGAGTTTTCTCTCATTTTTATTTTACTTTATCTGAATATAGTATATAATAAGTCCATTAATTAAAGATGTTATAGAGGAGCCTTTAACATTAGTAGATAGCCTAGCAGGCATGCAAAGACACTATCGAAAGGGTATAGAGGCCGAAATAATTCTAGTGGCAATTAGAGTTGTTGATAAAAAAGCATAAAAGATTTTTATTCTTTGGTTGATCCATTGGTGCTATAACTTCGTTAAACATATGAAATATATAATTAAAATATTCATAAGTTTTACGGAGAAATATAGCCGTAAAACTTTTTTATTATTTATAACAAAAGAGAGGTAAAATGAAAATTAAGTCAAAAATTAAATTAATTAGTATTTTTAGTATACCAGTGGCAACTTTGTCATTAACTTCAATTGCTGCTTCATGTACTAATAATAATGTCCAAAACAAACCCGAACAGCCTAGTGATAGTGAGACAAATACACCATCAAACTCTGAAGAAAATAATGGTGAAAATTCTGAAACTAACACAGAAACTCCTACTACACCTGAAGAAACTCCATCAAATCCTGATGAAAATACAAATTCAGACTCAAATGCTGAAAAACCTGAAACACCATCAAATCCAACTGAAGAAAGTGGAAATTCAGACACAAATGTAGAACAACCAGAAACTCCTTCAAACCCTGAAGTAAATAATGGTGAAAATTCTGAAACTAACACAGAAAATCCTACTATACCTGAAGAAACTCAATCAAATCCTGATGAAAATACAAATTCAGACTCAAATGCTGAAAAACCTGAAACACCATCAAATCCAGAAGAAAATAATGGTGAAAATTCTGAAAATAACCCTGAAAAACCAGTTACACCTGAAGAAACACCTTCAAACCCAACTGAAGAAAGTGGAAATTCAGACACAAATGTAGAACAACCAGAAACTCCTTCAAATCCTGAAGTAAATAATGGTGAAAATTTTGAAACTAACACAGAAACTCCTACTAGACCTGAAGAAACACCTTCAAACCCAACTGAAGAAAGTGGAAATTCAGACACAAATGTAGAACAACCAGAAACTCCTTCAAATCCTGAAGTAAATAATGGTGAAAATTCTGAAACTAACACAGAAACTCCTACTAGACCTGAAGAAACTCCTTCAAATCCTGAAGTAAATAATGGTGAAAATTCTGAAACTAACACAGAAAATCCTACTAAACCTGAAGGTGATAATAATGAAACGAATAAACCAAATGAACCTGAAGATGTAGTTATTGTTATCAAAACATTAAAAGGATTAAAAAGCACACCCGCTATAACTTATGATAAATCTAATAATGTTGATGTATGAAACAGTTATAGAGTTATCACTTATGCTAAGGAAAAAAACAATAATAATCAAAATGTTAATGTTCAATACTTTGTAAATTCACTTCCTGAAAAAGTAAATTATATTAACAAGTTAGACGATCAACAGTCTTATGTTTATAAAGAACTTCTAAAAGAGAGAAAGAACCTTATTGATCTAGCGTATAAATCACCTGTTAGTATTCCAAATGAAAAATATGAAGCATATCAATTCAAGAATAAATTAGCAGATGAAGATAGTTTTATATATCCTTTGTTTGTTTCTAAATTCATTTACACAATAGATTTTATGTTAAAAGATCCTGGATATTTAACAAAGCAAAATTTAGATTTTATTGTTGGTGATAGAAGTAAAAAAATAACACCTTTTTCTGATTTAAATAGCATTCATGTATTAGAGCAAAGAATAATAAATTTAATTAAATAAATTAAGGAGAAAAAAATGAAAAAAGTTAGAAATAAATTATTATTAATTGGTTCTGTTTTATCTTCAACAGCACTTTTCGCTATGTCAGCTTCTTGTGCAACCAATAGTAAAGAAGAAAAACCAGAAAACCCATCTAAACCTGAAGAAACTCCATCAAATCCTGATGGAAATACAAATTCAGACTCAAATGTTGAAAAACCAGAAACTCCTTCAAACCCTGAAGAAAATAATGGTGAAAATCCTGAAAGTAATCCTGAAAAACCAGTTACACCTGAAGAAACACCATCAAACCCAACTGATGAAAATACAAATTCAGACTCAAATGTTGAAAAACCTGAAACTCCTTCAAATCCTGAAGAAAATAATGGTGAAAATCCTGGAAGTAATCCTGAAAAACCAGTTACACCTGAAGAAACACCTTCAAATCCAACTGATGAAAATACAAATTCAGACTTAAATGTAGAACAACCTGAAACACCTTCAAATCCTGAAGAGAATAACGGTGAAAATCCTGAAAGCAATCCTGAAAAACCAGTTACACCTGAAGAAACGCCTTCAAATCCAACTGAAGAAAATAATGAAAAAAATGAGAAATTATCAACTGTTTTAAGATATATTTACGATAACCAAGAAATTTATTCATTAGAATTCCTAATGGGTGAAGGTGATAAAATTGGATTTGTTAATATTCCTAAAGGATACACTTTGGTTGATCAAAATGCTAAAATAGTTGCTGGTAAAGTTAATGAATTTCAAATTGTTAAAATTAAAGAATCAATAAAAGCTCTTAAAAAATCACCTGTAGTAAATATTGTTACTTCAGATGAATCATATTTAGGACTTTCTTATAATAATAAAAACAGAGTTGAGACTTTAGCTTTCATAAATCCTAATGCTGATCCAGTGTATAATAGATCTCTTAGTGAAAATGATAAAACATTAATTTACAAACTTGTTGAAGCTCGTGCTGAGCTTATTAGCAACTACTTCAAAACAAATGAAGTACTTATTAAAGATGAAGTTTTACTTAAAAAAGTAAGTGTTTTAAACTTTATTGATGGTTTAAAAGACGAAATGCAAAAAGTAAATAGACTTAATCTTTCAAGTTATATCTTTACAATCGATTTTCTTCTTTCAGATGAAAAATATTTAACTGATGCTAATGTAGAATTTGTGTTGGGTAATAAAGAAAAAGTTGCGGCTATGAAAGATATACAAGTTCAATTTTCAATGGACTCTAATGTTGAAATATTTAATAGAAAAATGAAAATTGCTGGTATAAAATAGATAAAAACATACTAAAAAAAGAATTTTGAAATTAAAAAAATCATTTATAATAATTACGTTATGAAATTTATGATGAATCGGATTATTAACAAGATTAAATTTTCAAATAAGTTTATTTGAATTTAGTTTTGTGTCTGATTTGTTTAATAAAATAAAAAATATTTGCAACAGACACACAATTATTAAATGTGTCTGTGATTGAGTTATAGAGGAGCCTCTAGCAATAGTATATAGTGGAGCAGGCGTGCTAAGAAACTATAGAAAGGGTATAAAGGCCGAAACTCTCTTGATGGCAATCAAGAGAGTTGATAAAAAAGCATAAAAGATTTTTATTCTTTGGTTAACCATTGGTGCTATAACTTCGACAATTCTTATGATATTATAACCTGTGTATCAAAAGTTTTGCGAAGTTAAAGTTCGCAAAACTTTTTTATTTCAATAATTGTGTACTTTCATAACAATTTAATTAAGGAGAAAAAAAATAAAAAAAAGACTACTTTTAACTTCTGCTACAATAGCAGTAGGACCATTAGCCTTTCTTTCGGCTAGTTGTTCAAACCCAAGTTCCAATAAACCAAGTACACCAACTTTAACTGATAAAAATGTCGAAGGAACATTGCAAGTTGGCGATAAAGGTTGAACAAACGAATTACCAGCAGATAATGTCACAGATACATTATCAAGTAATTTAAAAGAGAAATTACAAAGTTCAGCAAAAAATGGAATTTATACTCAATTCTTTAACTCTACTTATTCTGAAGGTTCATACCCATTTGAATCATCAATGGTCTCAGGAACTCTTAGTGGTACAGTCTCAGAGTTAACATATGGAAAACTTTTTGAATATGAATATGTTGGAAAACCTTTATATAAAACTGTAACTACAGTTAATGGTTTAAAAACTGAAGAAGTTATTACAGTTTTAAGACCATCAATTAAGAAGATTTCGTTTGATCTAGCTGACCAAATCATTTTAACAGTTGATGGAGTTGAAAAAGTATATGACAGTGATGAAGTTGATTCAGTAGAAGATAAATTAGATAAAACAGATCCAAATAAAGGTTGAACATCTTCAGTAGTAAAAGGAATTAGTTCAAACCCTCGTTCAGTTAACTCAGCAGAATTCCAAGCTGATCTAGAAAAAGCAACAAAATTAAGTTTTAGAATTAGACCCAACCAATATTGAGTTGATAAAAATGGTGAAGAAACTAAATATAAAGTTGTTGCTGATGATTTTAGAATGAGTGCACTTAGAACTTTAGTTTATGCTGACGCCACATTTAGACGTTCAAATGGTAGTTCAACTGAAACAGATAAATTAATTTCTAACCAATTTGATCGTTCACCATCTACCTTTACAGCTGAAAAACCTACAGGATTTAATAATAAATACTTATTTACATTATTTAACATTTCTTTTGATGATTTAATCGATCCAATGAAATCTGTAAGTGAAGATGCTGAACATAATACATATTTCTCATTTAATATGTTAGACCCAAATTCTCAATCTAGATTTGCTGAATATTTACCAAAACTTTTAACAGATTCAACATTCTTAGCTGCTCCAAGTGAATATATTAAAGAAAATGCTTCTAATAAAGAATTATTCTATGTTCAATCATCAAAAGCTGATGCTGAATTAATTAGAGAAACTATTGCTAATTTACCTGAGGGTGCTGTTAGAGAATCAGGATTATTCTGATATGGTACAAGTGTTAATAATACTTTATTCTCATCTAGATATTATACTTCAGGATATAATGCTAACTCTCGCGCAGTAAACTACAAAGTAAATACTCATTACCATGATCAAGAATGAGTAAATAATAGTTCAACTATTAAAACCTTCACCGAACAATATGCTCAAGCAGCTGATGAACCAAACCTTTGAATTGATAAAATTTCAAACCAATTCCTTAGTGGAATGTCTCCAAACATTAGAACAAATGAGTTAAATAGTGAAGCTAAAAAAACAGCTTCAGAAATTGGATTTAGTTATGCTCAATCAGGAAACAAAGATCAAATTGCAAGAAGAAACTTCTGAAACTTTGCGCCATTACCTGGTAATGATAATTCATGATTAGCTTATATGAATGGTGATTCGGTGTTCTTTGATGTTCTATATGGATATAGTGTTCAAGAACTTAATAGTTCTAAATCAGTTATTGAAGGTGATGGAGCTTCTAAAGATTACTTAACTGTTGGTGAAGTGTTAAAACAATCTACAACAGGTGCAGGAATGGAATTTAGAACAATTTTACTTTCAGCACTTAACTTAAATGCTGTTTCAAACACAATTAATCCAAATAATGAAGTTAGACCATGAAATAACTCATTTGCATATGCATCAGCAATTAGTAGTTCTACAACTAACACTTTAGTGGACTTCTACGATGAAGTTACTCAAACATTCGTTGTTAACTCACTTACAGGTGAAAGATACACATTCGAAATCAATGGTGAAAACACTGAATTTATGAATGTTAAAGATAACTCAACATTCGGTGTTGAAAATGACAAAAAATTCCAATCAATTATTTTTGATCAATTAAGCGAGAAAATGACTGCTTTATTAGATAGAGTTTATGAAGAAAAAGGATTTTCTGCAAATACAAAAGTTCAAATCAGAATTCCATGAAGATATTCAAATATGTTAGATGTTTATAACCAAGCTCACAATGGAATAGTTGATACATGAACAAGATTAGACAAAAAAGGTCGTTTACAAATTGAATATGAACAAAAAAGATTAAGTGAAGATGATTTAACAGACAAACTTTATAAATTCTTTGCTGGTTTCTCATCTATTACACCATTAACATATAGTGGTTGAACTTATGACTATGAAAATATCGGTTCGGGTCTTGATGGATATAATAACGCCCTTAATTTACACCTTATATTTGCACTAGTTGCAACAGACAATGAATATAAAGAAAAATTAGAAAAATCTTATCCTGAATTAGTAAGAGCTGCTTTAGCATTTGTTGAATTTACAAAAACAAAAGGAGATAGAATTTCAATTCCAGTTGAATTATGACCAACTTTATCTCTTGAAGATGCAAACAATTTAGGGTCTTACTTAGGAAAATATACATACGATAAAGATACTAAAGAATTTACATTAATCCCAGATTTAGAAACTTCGAATTATGACTCATTAAATACAGTTACAGCCGAATTCTGACTAGATTACCAAACTAATAGTTTAACTGATGAACAAGCAGTTGCTCTTGTTAGAGAAATTGGTAATACTCAATTAATTCCATTTGATGGTCAAGGTTCAATTTCTGCTTCTAAATTTGTTAAACAAATTGTTAACCCATACTACACAATTCCAGCAAGTGATGGGCCAATGAATGTTTGAAATATAACAACAAACCTTAAATAAATAATGTTTTAAACAATTAGCAAGTGCTAATTGTTTATTGTATTTAAAATAAGAAAGGAAAAAATGACAAAATACATCCTACAGCGTTTAGGTTTTGCAATTTTAACATTGTTGATTATCATTTTTGTTGTTTATTTAACTGTTGACATCTTCAGTGATAACCCATATGTTAAAGAGTTCCAAAACACTATAACTTCTGGTGGTGGTGAAAATGGTGGTAGTCATGATAAAGGAAATATTTATGATATTGCCAAACCACTTTTTGAAAAATCTGTTAAATATCATTTAATTCCTTATGATATTTCAGATTGAAATGACCCATGAGTTAAAGAACATTGAGTAGATAGTAAAATGAATCCACTATTAAGATTTGGTTACTGATTAAGTGATTTATTTGACAGAGAAAGACCTTTTGGTTTACCATATGATGAAGGAATTTTCAAATCTTCAAATGCAAATACAATACCTGAATATTACTTCAAATATATTAAATTTAGTTTAATAATCAGTTTACCTTCATTCATAATTAGTGCTTTAATTGGTGTAGTTTTAGGAATTTTTGCTGGATATAAAAGAGGAACTTTATTTGACTCATTTATTAATGCATTTACTTTAATTTTCGTTGCATTACCTTCGTTTATAATTGCCCCAATTGTAATTAGTTTAATGCTAAAATATTTTGGAATAGCACCACAATTCTTAAACCCAGAAAACTCAAACCATGTTCAAATTTATACTATAAAAGATTTTATTCTTTCATGAATTCCACCAATTTTGGTTATTGTACTTGGTTCTCTTTCTGGATATATATCATTTACACGTAACCAAATTATTACTGTTTTAACATCTAATTATGTGTTGATCGCGAAAACAAAAGGTATTGGAAATGTTGAAATATTCTTTAAATATGTATTAAGAAATATTTCAATACCTCTCGCAGCCGTATTTATTCCATCATACATTGGATTACTTAGTGGAAGTTTCATTGTGGAAAAATATTGATCTGTACCTGGTGTTTCTCAAGCACTTATTCAAGCGTTCCCTAAAGGTGAAATCAACTTAATTATGTTCAGTACAGTAGTATTTACTGCATTAGGATTATTTACATCAATTATTGTTGATGTTTCATATACATTCTTGGATCCAAGAATTAAATATGGTTCTTCAGCAGGATTTGACTTTATTACAAAACTTAAAATTAAACACAATAGAAATAAAATGTACAAAAGTAAGGAGGAATTATAATGAACTCTAATGAATTTAATAATAAATATAAATTAAATCCATCATTAACACAAGCATTAGTAAGACATAATGATTCTTCTAACTTTGGAAATAATATTGCTGGTAAACCAAAAAAATTAATTAATGAAATTTTTAAACGTTTTTGTACTAATTGATTAGCAGTAGTTTTATTAATTTTATTCATCACAATTCTTTTAATAAGTATTATTGTTAATGCAACTTCATTATTCCCTGAAAATAGTACAATTGAAAAAAATATATTTATAAACATCGTTGATGAAAATGGAAAAATAATTAACACACTTAGCGGAACTTCTGCTGTTAAAAACTTATCACCTTCAATATATTCATGAGATTCTCAATACATTAGTATTGAAAGATCGCACCTTTCAGCCGCTGAATTCAATAAGTTAGTTGAAACACTTGAAAAGAATGAACCAGGTTTCAAACAACTTCATGCAATTTTGCTTCAAAATTTAGCTTATAGTGACCCAAGTAAACAACTTAGTTCTAATTTAGTTAACTTTATGGGACCAAATGGAAGTGGAATAATTAAATATGTTAAAGAAGGTAATAATACAAAGCAATTGATTAATCCAAATTCATATGCTGCTTTTGACTCGTTGTTAATTGCTGTTAAAAATCAAAGTAAATTACTCAAAACTATGAATAATGATCAAATTATTGATTGAATGACAAAAACTCTTCAAGCAAATAATAATTTCAAAATTGATACTATTTTAGGAACTGATAATGTTGGAATTGATATTTGAACAAGTAGCTGAATTGGAACTTGAAAAGCTATTAGATTAGCAATTATCGTAGCTACAATTCAAACATTTATTGGTGTTGCTGTTGGTTCATACTTAGGTTTCCATGCAGGAAGTTTAATTGACACAATCATTATGCGTCTAATCGAAATTTTCTCAGCGCCTCCTTCATTAATTTGACTTTTAACATTCGTATCAGTGTTTGGAACAAGTGACTTAGTTTTAGGTTTCTCATTGATCTTTACTGGTTGAACAGGATCTGTTGGTGGTGCTAGAATGTACATAATCACCGTTAAAGATGAAAAATACATTACTGCAAGTAAATCGATCGGAGCTAAAAAACCAAGATTAATTTATTCACATGCTTTACCTGCCATTATCGGTAAAATAGCTACATCATTTGTTTCAGCTATCCCTTCAATTATTCTTTCAGTTTCATCTCTTGCTTTCTTAGGATTCTTCCAAGGAAATGAAGCAAACTTAGGTTCAATACTTTCTAATGCTGTTTCAAAAGCAGGAGAAAACGTATGAATTTTACTTCTTCCATCACTCATTTTATTAGGTATATCAGTTTCACTTTACTTCATCGCTCTTGGAGTGCATGATGCACTTGATCCAAAAGTTATTAAAGGTAAAAGTTAGGAGTATAACATGGACAAAAAACAAGAAACTTTATTAAAAGTTAAAAACTTAAAAGTAAGTTTTAAACTTAAAAGAGATAAATTTATTACTATTGTTCGTGGTGTAGACTTAAACATTAAAAAAGGGCAAATTGTTGGGCTCGTTGGTGAATCTGGTTCAGGAAAGAGTGTTACATCTAAGTCACTTATTAATGTAAATGAAAATACCTTTACTAGTGCTGATGTATTGCAAATAGATGATGTAGATTTAAGTAAAATTAAAAAAGAGAGAGACTGAAGAAAAATTCGTGGAAGTAAAATCGGATATATTCCACAAGATCCACTTACTTCATTAAATCCAACTCGTAAAATCGGTAAACAACTTCTTGATGCGTTGAATTATAATGAAGATTGAAAACATAAAAGTAAAGCTGAAAAAATTGAATATTTAATTGGTTTACTTAAACAATTCGGAATTATGCAAGCTGAGCAAGTGTTCTACATGTATCCTCACACTCTTAGTGGTGGTATGAAACAAAGGGTTGTTATTACAATGGTTGTAGCCTTAAAACCGATGTTAATTATCGCTGATGAACCTACAACAGCATTAGATCCTACTGTTCAAGCTAGTGTTCTTGCACTTTTTGAAGATATTCGACAAAAAATGAATATTTCAATTATTTTAATTAGTCACAACATCTCGGTAGTTGCTAAATTCTGTGACTATATTTATGTTATGTATGCTGGTAAAATCGTTGAAAGAGGTACTAAAAAAGATATCTTTACTGAACCAGCGCATCCATATACGTGAGCTCTAATTTCTGCTATTCCTGAAAATAAGGAAGATAGACTTTATTCAATTAAAGGAACACCTCCGGATATGAATAATTTACCTCTTGGTGATCCTTTTGCCCCTAGAAATGACTATGCTTTAGAAATTGATTTTATTAAAGAACCGCCACTTATTAAAATAAGCGAAACTCACGCTGCTGCAACTTGATTATTACACCCTGATGCACCAAAAGTAGAACTAAGTAACGAATTGCAAATTCGTTTAAGAAAATTCAGAGAGGTTTTTAAAGATGAATAATAAAAAAGTAGTTTTAGAAATTGAAAATCTAAAAAAATATTTCATTAACAAAAACCACATTAACCGTGCGGTTGATGGTGTTTCATTCAAGGTTCATGAAGGTGAAGTTGTTGGTTTAATTGGTGAGTCAGGTTCGGGTAAAACAACTGTTGGTCGTTCATTACTTAGACTTTATGATGATTTTAATGGTTATGTTTCTCTAGATGATAAAATCATCTCTGGTAAAAAAATAAGTCGCAAAAGAAATAAAATGATGCGTAAAAATATTCAAATGATCTTCCAAGATCCTCACGCATCATTAAACGGTCAAAAAACTATTTTCTCAATTCTTAAGGAACCACTTATTGTTAATGGAATTATCAACGATGAAATTAAAGACCTTTCAAAAGATTGAAATAGCATTAAGGATAATTTCCACTATTCATTTATTGAAAGAGCTAAAGATCTTGAATTAAAATCATATGAATTAGCAAATGCTAATTTAGTACCATTTCACAATGTATGAAATGAAAAATTAAACAATTATAAATATGATGATACTCTTTCGACTGAAGATAATTTCAATAATCTTTTCAGTTTTATTGAAGAAAGAAATAAAATCAATTCAATTATTATTACTAACCTACATAAAGTTAATGATGAGTTACTATTAATCTACAATCAAAAGAAAGAAAATTTTAGAAATAATGAACTTGATTTTGATGAAGTAGACTTACAAAATGCAAAAAATGCATATAACAATGTTTTAGAATTATCAAAAATTTCTGAAGAAGAATTAAAAATTAAAAACACAATTGCTGAATTAAAACTTAGCTTAAAAGAAGCTAAAAACGAGCAATATGAAATTATGTCTATTGCTCAAAATTCATTCAATAATTTTTTAGATGAATTAAATAATGAAGTTAAATTCCAAAGAAATAACTCTGATTATACTTTTGATAAGGAATTTTACATTCACTCAGTAAAATTAAGTGAAATTAATAAAGTTGTAAGAAGAATTTTAAAAGCTAAAATTGGTTCGAAAATTAATTTATTTAGCAAGACACCTTTATGTCCTATTTTTAGAGCAAGAAATAAAGGTACTATTACAAAAGCTAAAGAAGTTAAAAATACTTTATATTACTTATCTATATCTGAAACTAGAGAAATGTTTAAAGAAATCAACGAAAAAATCAAAAATATTTATGATGAAGTTTCTTTAGAACCAGAATTAAATGAATTAACTAAATCTGTTAAAGCATTTAGTAAAGAGTACAAAGTTAGTTTATCTAAATTTATCATTTCTTCAAGTCATCTTAACTTAGATAAATGAATTAATCTTTCAACTCAAAGAGCAACAGATTTTGCTAATAAAATTCAAAACTTAACTTCTGAAATATTAAGTTTAGAAAATAAATTAGTTACAGTTAAAAAATCAGCACAACCAAAATATAATTCAAGTGATTTAGAAAGTCACAAAAAAACTCTAGATAAAGCTGTTGAGGTCCATGAAGAAGAATTAAGAAAATACATCAACGATTTTAATGTTAGATTAGAGAAGTTAAATCAACAAATTGCTGTTGGAAAAGAAAAATATTTATCTCTAAAAGTTGAATATAAAAATCAATTAAAATTATTTAATAAAGCATTCAAAACCTTTGTGGATAAATTCAATCAAGATATTAAACAGCAAAGAAAAAATCTTGGCAAAAAAGAATCTAAAAAACTTATTGTTGAATTAAATGTTTATAAAGCAACTGTTTCTAAACGTATTGAAGGTCTTAAAGCTTATGATATTGAAATGAAATATTTAGATAGAGATTTATTTAATATTTACAAGCTTCTTGGAATTCACGAATTAGATAATAAAGTAGCTAAAATTAAATCCAATATACTTAAAAGTGTTGTTTCAAAAACCAAGGACTACTTATTCAAAAGAGATATTAAGAAATTATTTATAAAAGAAAAAATTTATAAATCACTTGAAAGTGTTGGACTTCTCAAACAATTCGCTTACCGTTATCCACATGAATTTAGTGGTGGACAACGTCAACGTATTGTTATCGCTCGTGCCTTAATTACAGAGCCAAAAGTTATTGTTGCTGATGAACCAATCGCTTCATTAGACATCTCAATTCAAGCTCAAGTTGTTAACTTACTTAAAGATTTATGTAAAAACAAAAACATTGCAATGATCTTTATTGCGCATGACTTAAGTATGATTGAATATGTTGCTGACAATGTTCAAATTATGCACTTAGGTAAAATTGTTGAATCGGGAAAAACTGAAAAAATTTATGAAAATCCAGTTCACCCATATACAAACAATTTATTCAAAGCAATTCCAAAAATTTCAAACGCAAATGAAAAGTTCCAAAATATTTCGTTTGAACTTCAATACTTAAAAGAACAACAATTCCCTAACATCCCTACTCTTCACAAAGTGGAAGATGAACATTATATTTACTCTACAGATGAGCAATTTGAAAAATGAATTAAGGAAGAACACTATAAAGCAAGTACATTAAAGTAAAATGAAAATAGTTTATTGAATAAAAGATTATCTCTTAAGATCATTAACAAATAAATGAACTTACATTCATTTTGCAATTATTGAAGTAATTTCATTAGCATTAATTATTTATGCATTAGTTGTTGGTAAACAAAAAGTAATCCAAATGTTAAATATAATTTTTCTTATTACAGCATTAATTGCTTTATTATGTATTGTTGCTGCAAAAGGTTTTATTGGTTCATCTTTTAAAAGATATCAATCAGGTCGTCAAGATCGCATTGAATACAAACAAAAGAGACAAATGGAAAAAATGAACAACAACGAAAAAATTGCATATCAAAGAATGTTAGATAATAAAAAAACAATGGAAAAAGAAAGAGAAATTAAAAAATCTCAAAGAACTTCTTTTGGTTTTATATTTTCTATAGTCCTTAATTTAATAGTATTTTTCATAACATTACCTTTCTCATTATAATCAATCGATCACTACTAAAAGTGGTGATCTTTTGTTTTTTGATAAAATACAATATATTTCAAGTAATATACCAGTTATTAAAAGGAGAATGCTTTGCTATGAAGAAATTTAATAAAAATAATACGAAATATGCAGCATTAGGTGGAGGCTTTTTATTATTTGAATTGATACTTATGGTTGCACAAATTGCTAGTGATGGTCTTCCAGATAAAAGATCTTTAATATTACCATCTGCAAGAAAATACAGGGAAAATTATGAAACAACTTCTAATATAGCAAAATCATTTATTGAAAAAGATATAAGTTACACATTAGATAATCAATATGGAAAATATCTATCTGAATTGGTTTTGAAATAGATTATAACAAAGTCAAAGGAACTAATGTAAATGATGTTGATGTGGAAAATATTAATGAATTTATATCTTTTAAGTATCCTGAAACAGAATTTAGAGTTAAAAAATTCAAAAATTCGAAAAATTAGGTAGAGTTATTGCTTGAGTTTATCCATCAAATATAATTACTGATTTTTCATATTTTAAACCAGTATTTATTATTATTGATGGATTTATAACTAATAAAGATTTTAATTATATAAATAATAAAAATATCATAAAAATCTTAATTCATTCAAGATTACCAATAACGAATTGAATCAGAATAGTTTTTATGGGATTTTTATAGATTATGAAATAAATAATGATGGATATCCTACAAAATGGTATTTTCTAACAAATATTCATCCACTTGATATTTTTAGCAATAAATAATGAAAATCAAAAAAATTGATATTTAAAGGAACTTATTGATTTTTATCCAAATATTCAAACTAAAATAATAAATGAATTAAGAAATAATGATAAATATTATTACATAGGAAGATAAGCTAAAAATCAAACATTATATTTTAGAAATTTGAATATCTAAAAAAATAACTATGTATTAAAAGTCTTTTACTTTTGAGCCTAAAATATAGGATTAAAAAATGTTTTGCTTTTAAATATAAATAAATATAATAAATATATGAAAAAATTAGGTTTTATAATTGATTCTTTTAGTTCTTTGACTAAAGAACAAGCCAATTCATTAGGTTTTGGATTCCTTTCACTACAGTCAGAAATTGATGGTGAAATTTTTCAAGATGGACTTCAAGAAGCTGAAATTTTATTAAACAAAATTGACAAAGCAAGCAATATTTTAACCTCACTTCCTAGACTAGACTTACTTGAAGCTGAAATTGAAAGAATGTCAAAAAGTTTTGATGAAGTGATAATTTTAATTCTTCATGAAAGTCTCAGTAGCTCTGCAAGATACTGTAAAACAATTGCTCAAGAATATAAAAATGTGCATGTTGTAAGTAACTTTTTTAGTGGAGATCAATTTGTTGATGTAGCGCTAAATGCTCAAAAAAGTTATGAACAAAATCAAGATATAAATAAAGTTATTGAAGAAATTGATGAAATTAACGAAAAATCACAAACTTATATTTTACCTGTTAATTTGGATTACATCATCAAAGGTGGAAGATTAACTGGTGCTAAGAAATTCATTATGACTAAAATTCAAATGATTCCTTTGCTTAAATATAGAGAATCGGTTACTGTTTCAACATTAAAGAGAAGCACAAGCTCGTTAATTAGCAAAACATTTGAAAAACTTCTCAAGTTAATTGGTGGGGCTGAAAAAGTTAATGAATTTTCTTTCAGACTAATTAGAGGACTTGATCATAAAGTTGTTGAAGTTGTTAAAGAAATTGCAAGTGAATTAGGTATTGTTTTAGACTCAATTCAATCAACTTCCGGAGCTGTTGCGATTCATTGTGGACCTTCAGCATTTAGTATTTCAGTTATGCCTAAACTCAATAATAAGTAGAAAGAAGTCTTATGACTATTAAAGAACTTTTAAATCCTAAATCAATTTTTATTGATATCGATGTTAAAGACCATAATAATGCATTAGAAATCATTACTGAAAAATTATATGATTCAAAATTTATCGAGGATAAAGAAAGATTTCTTAATGCACTAAATTATAGAGAAAATTTAATGTCAACAGCATTAAATGATGGAATTGCTATTCCACATGGAATCTCATCAACGGTAATTAAACCAACTATTTCCTTAGCAATACTAAAAAATGGAATTGACTGAGATGCTGAAGACGATGTTAAAGTAGATTTAATTTTTACAATCGTATTAAGTAAAGAAGATCGTGAAATTCAGCTTGATTCAATTCAAGTAATTGCTGATTATTCTTTAGATGATAAATTTCATGCTGAAATTATGAGTGCTAAAACTCAAGAACAAGCATATGAAGTATTGTTAAAATATTTTCCGCTATAAATTGTAAGCTCAGCTTACTTTTTTTATTGTTTAGATTTTTCTAACCTATTTAAAAACATAGTATTTGGTATAATAATAAATATATTTAAGATAATGGAGAAATATGAACAAAAAACAACAGTTTTATTTGTGAATAATTATAGCGACTGCATCGCTAGTTTTAGTTATTGTATCACTAGTTTTGGGTATAAATAATCATAATATTTTAATGGAATGGATAGCAATTATTGCATTATTATTTGCTTTAATCATATTTATATTAAGTTCATATTTTGCTATTTCTAACTTTATTAAAAGTAGGGAATTAGTTAAAAAATCATTTAGTTCTTACATTGATGAAATTATCACAAATAATAATTTCGGAATCATTGTTTATGATAACAACGATGAAAGAATAACTTGAGCAAGTACTTTTATAAAAAATAGATTTGATAGAAATGTTATTGGTTTATCATTAAAAGATTTTTTTATCAAGTATTATAATAAATCCAAGGAGTTTCCTAGATTTAATACCTTCAATATTTCGCACAATAATTTTGAGTATGAAGTTAAGGTTTGATCACTTAAAAACATTATTTCTATCAAGGATATAACTAATGAAGTAAGTATAGTTCGTGAATTTAGAGATCAAAAAGTTGTTTTAGGTGAAATTGAAATTGATAACTATCAATTGTATCAATCTATTTTAAGTGAAGAACAATTATTTAATATCAATAAGTCAATAGTGGATAATTTTGAGAAATATGTAAAAAATCCTGAATATAACTTTATTTATAGACAATATACTAATGGTAAGTTTGTTATTATTTGTAATGAAAAAACTCTTGATTTATTAGAAAAAGAATCATTCACAAATTTTTTAACATTTAAAAATTTTTCAGAAATTGGTGTTTCTGAACGTATTAGTGTTTCAGTTGGATTTGCTAAAGGTTGACCTAGTCTTGATATGAAAATTGAGCAGGCTAAAAAAGCTTTATTACAATCAAAAAATCGTGGTGGTGACCAAGTAACAATTTTTTCGAATATTTCAACTCCGGTTTATTATGGTTCAAGCAGTGAAATTTTACCTGACAACAGTAGAACAAATATCAAACTAATTTCGAATAAACTTGAACAAAAACTAAAATCAAAAAATATTAAAAACGTTATTATTTATGGACATAAATTTGCTGATTTAGATGCTATAGGTAGTGCATATGGTGTTTATAAGTTGGCTAAGAATTTTGGTAAAGATGCTTATATTTGCAACACCACATTCGACTCAACAGCATTAAAAGTTATTAAAAAACATAATCTAAAAGATGAAGGGGTATTCATCAAACCTTCAGAAGCAAATTCTTTAACAAATTCTTCAACAATAGTTATTTTAGTTGATAACTCTGTGTTAAATAGAACTGATAATCCAAATGCTATAGTAAATGCAAAAATAGATAATATATTTATTTTTGACCACCACAGAGTTGGACCAAGTGTTGACTTCTGTTTAAGAGAAAATC
The DNA here is from genome assembly GCF_007859615.1 of Mycoplasma anserisalpingitidis. Classification (GTDB taxonomy): domain Bacteria; phylum Bacillota_I; class Bacilli_A; order Mycoplasmatales; family Metamycoplasmataceae; genus Mycoplasmopsis; species Mycoplasmopsis anserisalpingitidis. Next base: position 218,622 of record NZ_CP042295.1, read on the forward strand.
GTTATATTGATCCTAATGCTTCGAGTGCATCAGAAATTGTAAGTGAAATTATAATGTTTACTCAAGAAAATAATGCTATTGATGCTCTTACAGCTCAATTATTGCTAAATGGAATTTATTTAGATACAGCTCAATTTACTAAATCTATAACTCCAAGAGCTTTTAGCGCTGCTTCATACTTAGAAAGTTTAGGAGCTAAAGGAACAATTAGTAATGAAATATTAAAAATTGATGAAAAAACTTACAAAATTGTTAGTGAGCTACTTGAAAATATTCAAGAAGTTAAACCTGGATATTATTTAGCTTACAAAGATATTGAAGTAAGTAACGACATTATCAGTATTGCAAGTAATGAAATATTAAAAATTAGTGGACGTGTAGCAAGTTTTGTTGTTGCTAAACAAGAAAACACGAATTTATATAAATTGAGTGCTCGCGGAATAAATACAAACGTTCAAATTATTTGTGAAGATGTAGGTGGTGGAGGTCACTTCGGAACTGCTGCTGCAGTAACTGATGAACCACTTGATGTGTTTATAGATAATATTATTCAAGCTATCGTAGGAGGTAAAACAAATGAAAGTGATATTAATTAAAGATTGTAAAGATGGTAAAGCTAATACAGTTATTGATGTAGCTGACGGATATGCAAAAAACTTTTTAGTTCGTCAAGGGTATGCGTTACCTTATAATGAAAGTACAAAGAGAACATTAGAAAGAAAATTAGACCAACTTAGTGCTAAAGAACATGAAAAAAGACAAGAGGCACTTAAAATTAAAGAAGAATTAGAAAATGTTAGATTAGTTTACGAACTTGAAGCTAATATTGATGCTAATTTCAATTTAAACGTTCATGGTTCAATTTCAACAAAACAAATTGAAAAAGATTTAAGAAATCTCGGTTTTAAACTAGATAAACACTCTCTTGAAAAAATTCACTTAGTTTCAAATGGAACTCATGAAATAAAAGTAAAAGTATACAATGACATTGTTGCAAAAGTTTATATTGAAATTAAAATCAAGGAAGTAAAATAAGAATGCATATAGGCATTAAAAATAATCAAATCGAAAATAATAATTCAACAATTCACTTCGATGAATTTGGTGAAAAAAAAGTTTTAGGAATGCTTTTAGTCTCAAAAGAAAAAAAATATTTTGAAGAGGCTAAAAACTTTCTTAGTGAAAAATGCTTTTATAAATATACAAACAAAACTGTTTATAATGCTTTGATGAGTTATTATGAAGCTAATCAGGACCTAGGTATTTTAGAATATCAAGAATTAGTTAATTATATTCTCTCATCTGTAAGTCCTAATAGTGAAATAAACATGGATTACATCCACGATTTAGTTATAAATGCATCATTAGTGGCAAACAGGGTTCAATATTTTCAACAACTCAATCGTTTAAGCGCGCTCAGAGATGTAGAAAACACATTAGAATCGATGTTATATAAAGTTAAAACCGATCCAGACACAAATTTAGAAACTTTCGTTCCTTCACTTGAAATGAAAATTTCCGAAGCATCAGAAGTAGCAAGAATTAATGATTTTAAGTCTGCTAGAGAAATTTCTGATGAATATTTTATGGATCTTAATAAAAGAAGAACCGCAAATGTAGATGAACTTTTTGGCGTTCCAACAGGTTTTACTGATCTAGATAAGGCGGTTCAAGGCTTTAAGGGTGGTGAGTTAATTATAATAGCAGCTCGTCCTGCTATGGGTAAAACTGCATTTGCTTTGAATATCGCAACCAACGCAGCAAGAGTTGGAAAGAAAGTCGCCTTTTTTAGTCTAGAGATGTCTGATTTGCAGCTTATGTCTAGAATTTATGCATCTTTAGCTGAAATTGATGGAAATAAATTAAAAAAACCTCAATTTATCACACCTGAAGAATGAAATATAATTTCTACTGCCAAATATAGCACTATTGATCCACTTCCGCTTTATATAGATGAGTCAACTACATCTGCATTAGGCGAAATAATGTGGAAAACTCGAAAATTAAAAAGAACTATCGGATTAGATTTAATTGTTATCGACTACCTTCAACTTTTATCTATTGAAGGTAATAATAGAGATAATAGACAAAATGAAGTTTCGAAAATTTCAAGATCACTCAAACAATTATCTCGTGAATTGAATGTTCCAGTTATAGCTCTTTCGCAACTTTCTCGTTCAGTAGAAAATAGAGAAGACAAGCGTCCATTACTAAGTGATTTACGTGAGAGTGGTGCTATTGAACAAGATGCTGATATGATTTTCTTCTTGTATAGAGATGATTATTACAACAGGAACAAGAAAAGTAATTACTTTTTAACTAAAGAACAAGAACAAGCTGCTGGTTCAGAAGTGGAAATTATTATCGCAAAATATCGTTCTGGTGCTACAGACACAAAAAAATTAAGATTTCAAATGAATATCAGTCGTTTCAGCGATATGATAAAAAAAGAAAATAATAAGGAGTAATCATGGGTGAATCCCCCTGTTATCATAGTTTTTTAATAAATAAAATTACATCAAATATTTTTGATATGGAGGTAAGTAATGCCTAACTATATCAAAATAATTTTATTGGTAGTTTTGATCTTACTATTTCTTCTAAGTAGTATTTTTAGTGGAGCAGAAACTGCATATACATCAATTTCAGCTGCCAAAGTTATGCAAAAGGTTGAGAGTAAAGAACGTGGAGCTAAATTAGTTCAAAGACATCTAAAAAAATACAACCAAGTTTTAAGTACAGTATTGATTGGTAATAATATTGTTAATATCAGCTCATCTACTTTAACTTCCTTGTTACTTAGCCAAATCATTTTAAATGATCAAGGACTTGTAGCTATTGTTGCAACTTTGGTAGTTACTCCAATTATTGTTTTAATTGGTGAAATTATGCCAAAAATGATAGCTAAAGCAAATCCATTTTTCTATTTAAAAAACTTTTCATGACTAATTGAATTTTTTAATTGAGTCTTTTTTATAATTGCATATCCTATCAGTAAATTAGGTAAAAAAGTTTATATTACCAACTCTGAGGATGAACTTAAAACGATGATAGATATAGCTAAAGAAGAAGGGGTTCTTCAAAAAGGTGAAAGTCTATTGGCTCAGAATGCATTAGATCTAGATTCAATGAAAGTTACTCAACACTATGTAAAACTAAAAGAAGTTGTAACAATAAAATATAATAGTTCCATTGAAGAAGCTCTTGAAGTATTCAAGGACTCAAATTATTCTAGATTGCCCGTTGAGAGCAAAGATGGGAAACTTATTGGTATTGTAATCTTAAAGGATATTTACCATCTTAAAAGAGGAAAAGTTATAGATTTCATTAAATCGGTACCATATATTTCCGCTAATTCCATTCTTTCGAGTGCATTAGAAAAAATGAGATATGCAAAAGCACAAATGGCATTTGTTGTCGAAAACAACAGTTCGACAGATGTTATTGGAATTATTACTATTGAAGATATTATTGAAGAATTAGTTGGGGAAATTTATGATGAAACCGACGAAGTTGAAGATATTTATGAAATAAGTTTAGAGAAATCAAGAGTTAAATCAAACGCTTTAATGAAAGATATTTTCAAACAACTTGAGTTAAATATCGATAAACTTGATGAAGATGAGTTAAATTTAACCCTATCTGAGTGAATGTTAAATCGTTCCAAAAGAGTTAGATTGATTAAAAATTTAAAATATACCTTTGAAGATGTAGCTACATTTAAAGTTATTGAAACAAAAAATAAAAATAATAAATACGCAGTTATTGAAGTTAACCGTTTATAGATAAAATAAAAAGTCAAAGTTTATTTATTTCTTTGGCTTTTATTTTTTATCATAACTTAATTCATTTTCAGAATAAATGGAGTCAATACCAAGTTTTTCGATATGATAATTATCGAAATTTAACGTTTCAATTTCATAAATTAATTTAGCATCAATTGATTTAGAAACCTCATATATGTTCATACAGTCAAAAAATACTTTTTGCTGATTTATCTTAGTTGTTATATTTTTGCCAATAATTATAGGGTTTACGAATTTATTATTCATTAAATTCATTAATTGACCTGTTATTTTATTGATATAAATAGCACACTCCATTTCTCTGTTTCTAAATTCATCGAACTTAAATAATAATTTTGTGTAATCAAAACTATTATCAAATGAATAAATCATTAAAATAACATTTTTTGGAACTATTTCAGCAGAAATATTAAGGAAATTTTGTTCAGAGATTGGGATGATTATTTTTTTGTTTTGTTTACTTTGGTTATATTCATTAAATTCATTATTTTTAAAGTAATTTTCAATTTGTCAATCTTCAAATTTATATCTAATATAAGGAATCTTGTTGAAAAACTGAATTGTATTTTTATCAACTCCAGGATACTCAAAATTTATTACTTCATACTTGGTTTTTTGTAAACTCTTATAGTTTAATATAGGCAATTTTTTAATTTTGTATCTTAGATTTTTATTTAATTCTAATAAACTGTTATATTCATTGCTGAATTTATCAAAACCTTCCTTATAGTCACTTAAAATTTGATAAACTGAGAATTGCTCAGAGTCGTTTTGATTTTTAAGATTATATAAGCAGTATCTAGATTTATTTAATAAAACTTCGAATTCATAATTATCAATAATCTTTTTGAATTCTTGAATTGATATAACGTCAATTATTTTTTTGAATAGTGTTGACTGATTTAAACTTTTAATCGATTTAATTAAAGCATCATATTTTTGTTTTTTTGGCATTTTAATGATAAACATCAACAATTCTTCACTCTCATGTACTGATACGTGATGTACTTGAAGCTTTAATTTTTTAATAATTTTTATTTTTTCATTTTTTGTAACTTTGTTAATGAAATAATAAGGTTTTTTCAGTATTGAAATACATAAAAAAGGACCTTTAACATATTTTACAAATTCATTCTTTTCGTTTTTATATAGAGTTTTTGATTTAGAAATTTCATTTAAAAATCAATTTATACTACAATAATAACTTCCGTCATCTAGAGGAACGATATTTAGGTTATAAAGAATATTTTCATTTCTTTTTGTTTTCTTATCAATCTTAGTAATAAATGATTCTAAAAATGTTTTTTTAATTTTCATATTGTTATTTAACTGAGCAGTTATGAAAACTCTTCTTTGAAGATTATTATCTAAAACATCCTTAATTAATGAAACAGTTTGTGAGTCAAAAAACTCTAAAAAATCATTTAATGGAAGGTAGTTGTATATTTCAAATTTACCTTTTTTATAGTCTAATGGAGTAGGTAATAGTTTTTCGGTTTCGCTAAATCTTAGAACACGCTTGTTAATTGAGTCAATTTTAAATAATATCAGCCCACTATTTGAACGTCCGTTGACATAATGGAATATTAGTATTGAAACTATCCCGCTAATAACGAGTAATATAAATAAAATTAAAATTATTAAAACAAAAATTCAAATGTACATAATTATTTTCTAATTAATTTAATAGCAGGGTGATTTTTTCTTAGTGTTCTAGTCTTATTATCTACTACGAATGAAACTATAATATCTGAATTATTAACTTCTAAAACTTCACCTTCACCAAAAATATTATGTGAAATAAAATCACCTACAATTATCTTGTCGTTTTGGTGTTCATCATCAACTAAATCAGTATCAAAACTTAAGTGGTCATCTTGAACTAAAATGAATTTTTCGATATCAATACCCATTTCTTTAATAAATCTAGAAGGAGATTTATCAATTCTCGTACCAAGAACTATACCACGAGAATCTGAAATAAATAATCTTTTTCTAGCTCTAGTTACAGCAACATAAGCTAGTCTTCTTTCTTCTTCAACTAATTCAGGGTTTGAATCATTAATTGATCTGACTGATGGGAAGATATTTTCACTCATTCCGACTATAAATACATTATCAAACTCAAGACCCTTGGCTGAGTGGATAGTCATTAGCGAAACATAATTAGTTCCGGTATCAAATTCATCAGATGAGCTAAGAAGTGAAACCATCTCAAGATATTCCTTAACACCTTTATCAGGATTTTGTTCCTCTCAATTCTTGATTGATTCAATTAATTCATTAACATTATCTACAGCAGAACCTCTCAAGTTTGAAATATTTTCGATTGATTTAAGATATCCGATGTCTTCAAGAAACAATCTTAATACTTCTGAAATTTTCATTTTATGTTTTTCAGATTTTAATAATGCACTATGTTTTTTAATGCTATAAAGGAATGGATAAAGTTTTTCTCTTATGATATTTGCTCTAATTGGTAAAGTCTTGAAATCTTGCATGAATGTGTTAAATAATGTTTTTTTATTATTTTTAGCAATTTCAACACATTTTTCTAGAGTGGTTTCGCCAATTCCTCTTGTTGGTATGTTTACAACTCTTTCGAAAGCTAAATCTGAACCATCATAAAGAATTCTTAAAAATGCTATTGAGTTTTTGATCTCTTCTCTTTGGAAGAATTTAACTCCGTTAAATATTTTGTGATTAATATTTTCTTTTATTAGTGCTTCTTCAAAAGGTCTTGAATAAAAATTTGAGCGATAAAGAATAGCGATATTTTTAAGCTGAATTTTGTTTTTCTTTAGTTCATTTATTTTTTGAACAACTCATCTAGCTTCCGCTTCCATGTTAAATGCATGAAAGAATTCGATATCAACACCGACCTCATTATCAGTTATTAAATCTTTTACATATCTTTTTTTATTATGAACAATTAATTGATTGGCTGCATTAACAATTTTCTTTGTTGAACGATAGTTGGTTTGAAGAACAATGGTTTTGGTATCACTAAAATCTTTGTGAAAGTCTAAAATTAAACTAACATCAGCTCCACGTCAATTATAAATTGTTTGATCTGGATCACCAACAATTGTAATGTGTGTATCCTTGTTTATTAATTTTTTAACAATATTATATTGTGAAACAGAGGTATCTTGAAATTCGTCAACTAAAATAAATGAGAATTTTTCTGATCATTTTTTAGCAATTTCAGGATGCTTGTCGAATAAAGCTTCTACACGAATAATCAAATCATCAAAATCAACCATTCTTTTTGCCGCTAATTCATGTTCATAGCTTTTAATGGCTAAAATGATTGGATCATCAATAGAAATTTCCATCTCCTTAGCTAATTCGTCTAATGAGATTTTGGTGTTTTTGTATCATGATATCTTTTGTATCATATTTGAAAAAGTTATTTGACTTTTACTAATATTTAATTCTTTGTATATATTTGAAAGAATATCCTTTTTATCAATTTCATCAATGATTAAGAAATCACTTTTTAATTCAGCACTTAAATATTCGATTCTAAGAATTTTTGCACATAAAGCGTGAAAAGTGCTGATATTTAATTTATCTGTGTCTGCATCGCAGTATTGTCTGATTCTTTCAGACATTTCATTTGCGGCCTTATTTGTAAATGTAACAGCTAATATTTTATTAGGAGTAATCCCTAAATCATTAATTAAGTAAGCAACTTTTCTTGTTAGAACTTTGGTTTTACCACTTCCAGGTCCAGCGATTATTCTTAGTGAACTATTAAAATATTGAACAGCTTCTTTTTGTTGTTCATTCAAGTCATCTAACAATGATATATTATTTATTTTCATAATAATACCCCCTTAATCATTGGTAATAATAATTATTTCTCTTTCTTCAATTTGTACAGGCATTAATTTAATGTTTTGATTTTTTTCAACATAAATTATTTTTTTGTTTACAACTCTTGTGTTACTTACATATTCAATAGCTGAAAGTTTTTTCTTGTTCAAAAGTAAAACAACATAATTTAGGAATGATGTGAAGATAAAAACGGTTGTGAAAGCATAGGTGAAATTAATCTTTGCTTTATTTCAAAATGGAAGATTTTTAATCTGTTCATCACTCAACTTAAAATCTCTAATACTTTCATTATCAAAAAAAGTCATAATATAAATTAAATTTAAAAGTATAATGTACAATAAAAAATTTCGTTTTATTAGGTCTAATAGGTTAATCTTTTTATTCTTATCTTCGTTTATTATTTTCATTTTGAAAATATGCATCATTAATGTTGAACCTTTTCAAAAATAAGGGATAAAAATGTAATAAAAAACCAAGAAAGAAATTACTAAAATAAAGGTTAAATAATATTGTAATTTATTAAATTCAACATTTCTCAAATCACTAAAATTAGCAATTAAAAAAAATAAAAAAACACAAACAATTACAGAAATTACAGCATCTAAGATTGAACTAAAAAATCTCTTAAAAAAACTTGAGTTTTGATATAAATACATTTTACTCTTCTAATTCATTGAGAATAGTACGTCATTTCGAAATTGGAATATTATTTTTGATAAGATCTGTTTCAGTGTTTTTTAACAACATATAATTGTTAGTATCCATAAACATTTTAAATTCTGGTGATTTTTGTAATTTATCGATGTAAACTTTTAATTCATCAACAAATTTTTTACTTCTTTTCTCATTTAATTCTTTATAGTGAATTAAGTTTCGTACGCTAATAAATGAAACATCAGTTATTAAACCTGGTAAAAAAACTTTAAAGAAATAATTTTTTGCATATTCATATTCATGCATTATTTTGCTTTCATAGTTCATAAACATTTTTTCAATATCTTTGAAATTGTTTATATAAGTTTTAGGATTTATTCATGTTTCAAGGTCAAAGTAATCTCTCTTAATTCTTGAGTCAACATACATATATGTTTTGGAAAGGAGCATCAATTGATAATTTAAGCTAACTGCCAGTTTATCGTCAGCACTTTGTTTAGGTCAATTTTTTTCATATTTTTGAACAACAGTTTTCTTGAAGATTTTGTTCAAAATGAATGGAAATGTGTATGCAAAAACATCAGGTCTGTTAGCAATTTTAACCGGTTCTTGAGTAATAATTCTAGCCTTAGGTTTTCAACGAGTTGAACCTATTAATCTAGGTTTAAATTCAAGCACATCTACATCGTATTTAGTTGCCTGTTCAATCATTTTAAGTAAATAGTATTTTCTTAATGAAGTGTCACTATTAATGATTGTTACATAATTTCCTTTAGCAATTCTAAAAGCGCTGGCAATATTGTAATTAACTGATTGATTTTTATAATTTCACACTACTTTAAGACGTGATCCAAAAAATTTTCCATATTCAGAAATTAATGAGAAAATTTTTTTCGAACTACTTGATTTATTTAAGCACAAAATAACTTCAAAATCTTGGGTATCTTGTTCGGTTAAGTCCTTCAAAAAACTATTTGTATCACGTTCATTTTCAGTAATTGACGATATGATTGTTAGTTTCATTTTGCTCCTTAATTTTATATTTATAATTTTACCACATTTATAAGTTATGATATTTTAGATAAAATGTGTAATTTAAAAAATTTTTAAAAAAATCAATGTAAAATTGCAATATAAAAGGAAAACTATGAATCATTGAATTTATCTTTTTAGCCTAGTGATTTGCGTTATTTTAGGTATTATTTGTTTGTTAATTTACCCAATTTGTATGAAAAAAATGAGAAATTATAAACAAGCTCAAATGAAAGAGTACAAAAAAAATCACCCAAAGAGTAATATTACTGATTATAAATCAACAGGAATGTACGTTCCTTCAAGTCTTAGAGCACTCTATAATGCACCATTAATTCTTTCTATAGTTTTTTTCATAATTGCATTTGGTTTTTTATTTAAATTAATTTCATAATTTTCATTGTAAAAAGCAGTTAAAACAGTATTTATCCTTTAAAATATTACTGTTACATTTGTAGCGACAATATGAAAGGAATTATGCAATTAACAAAAGTTTTAAAAGGTAAAAAAGAAAAGCCTAAAAAATCTCTTGACAATAGTGGTAGCGGAAAAGCTAGAAAAATTTTGTCTAAAGTTTCTGGTGCATTTATGCTACCTATTTCAGTTATGGCTATTGCTGGATTGTTTCTTGGTGTTGGTTCAACAATTGGGACAATCGGTTCTGATGCAAATATTTTTGCACTTCAAGCCATTGTTGACCTAATCAAACAATTTGGTGATCCAGTTTTTAGTGCTTTGCCATTATTATTTGCTGCAGCGTTTGTTATCTCCTTTACAGATGAAGCTGGAGTAGGAGTTTTTGCTGCTGTTATAGGTTATTTAGTTTTCAATGCTGTTCAATCAGTATTTATTTGAGAAACTAATATTGACCAATATATGGTTATAAAAGGTAATGGAAGTGAACTTGCTAACAAATGAGTTTCATTTTCACCGGAAAGTAACTTACTAATTAATGGAAAAGAAATCTTATATAACAGTGGTGTGCTTACTATTGATGGTACTACTGTGATAACTAACGGTGGATTAGTTTTTGATGCTAACAATAACAAAGTTACTGTTGAAGGTTTAAGTATTTTACTTGATGGAGATAAAATTACAATTTCTTCAAGTGTTTCAAATGAAATTATTCTAATTCAAAAACAATTCGTTGGATATAAAATTTTATTTGAAGGGCTCGGAAGAAATCCTGAAGCTTTAGCTAATGTAGTTGGAACCACTATTGGTACAAAATCATTACAAACTTCAGCTTTTGGTGGTATTGCTGTTGGTCTTCTTGTTCAATATCTATACAACAGATTCTATACTATTCAACTTCCATCTGTTTTATCATTCTTTGGTGGTAAAAGATTTGTTTCGATTATCACAATACCTGCTAGTGCCTTATTAGCTTTATTATTCTTATTTATTTGGCCATGAATAGGAGTAGCACTAAACTGATTTGGGAACTTTTTAGGTAAAGTACCATATGGATTTGAATCATTTATCTTCGGATACTTAGAGAGAGCACTTGTGCCATTTGGTCTCCACCACGCTTTCTATGCTCCATTATGATACACTAATGCTGGTGGTGAAATAAACGGACCATTACAAGTTTTTGTAAGTCAAGAAGGATTAGTGGCGGGAGAAAGCTTACGTGAACTAATTAAAGTTGTACAAAATGAACCAAATAAATATGTTGGTGATTCAACTGCTGCTCTTTCGCTAGTTGGTTTTAAATACAACACAATTGATTATGTATTAAATGGTAAAGCATTTTCTATTCCGCTTTATGACTTTATAAGTAATGAATTAGGAATGAAAATAGGTCGTTTTCTTGATGGAAAATTCTCATTTATGATCTTTGGACTCCCAGCCGCAGCATTTGCTATGGTAATGGCTGCTCCAAAAGAAAACAGAAAAGTTACTCTTGGTACAGTCATCCCTGCGGGAGTTACAGCTTTAGTTACTGGGGTTACTGAACCTATTGAATTTACTTTCTTATTTTTAGCTCCATATTTATTCTGAGGATTCCATGCATTCTTCTGTGCTCTATCGTTCATGATTGCAAATCTTTTAGGAGTTCATGTTGGAATGGCATTCTCTGGTGGATTATTAGACTTATTAATTTATGGAATTATCCCTGTTGCTAAAGGAACTCATTTCTGATGAACTTTAGTAGTTGGATTATTCTACGTTCCAATTTACTTCTTTGGTTTCTTATTCTTTATTAAGAAATTTAATATAGAAACTCCTGGTAGAGGTTCAAATACAAAGTTATTTACAAAAGCTGATTTTATAAACAAAAAAGATGCTAAAAATATTGATCCAGTTGCTTTAGCTGTTGTATCTGCTTATGGTGGAATCGATAATATTACAGCATTTAATAACTGTGCTTCTCGTTTACGTTATGATGTTGTTGATGCTTCAAAAGTTAATCAAGAAGCACTTAAAGCTGCTGGTGCTGCTGGAGTAAAAGTGGAAGGAAACAACCACGTGCAAGCAATTTTCGGACCTAAAGCAGAACAGTTGAATGCTTTAATTAAATCTCAAAGAGAAAAAATTAAAGATTACTTAGAAAAAAATAATGACGTTCAACCGATTAATGTTGTAGAAGAAAAACCTGCAACATCATCAGAAACAGAAATTACTGAAGTGTTCGCCCCAGCTATTGGAGAAATTAAAGAATTATCTACTTTAAATGATGGTGTCTTTAGTGAAAAATTAAGTGGAGATGGTTTTGTTGTAGAATTCAACGCTAAAGAAAATGCAACTATATTTGCTCCATTTGATGGTGAGGTTGCAATGATGTTTGGTACAAAACATGCTTATGTAGTCAAAAGTGACGATAATGTTTGTGCCTTATTACACATTGGAATTGATACTGTTAAACTTAATGGTGAAGGTTTTGAAAGTTTTGTTCAAGTTGGTGATAAAGTTAAAGCTGGTGATAGATTGGCTAAAGTAAACCTAAATCTAATTAGAAGCAAAAATCTAAAAAGTGACTTAGTAATGGTTATTTTGCCTGAATCAAGCAAAACAAATGTTGAGACTAAATTTGGTCTTAAAGTGTCAACTTCAAACACAAAAGTTGCTACTGTAAAATAATTAAAGGTGCAAATGTTAAACATTTGCATTTTTATATTATTTTCAAAGTATCAAAACATATTCAATACAGTTAAATAAATGGTAAAATATATAAACATAGGTATTAAAATGAAAAAAGAAGGTAAAAAAGAAGAAATTTCAACTGAGAAAATCAACCAAATGAGAGAAGAAAATCAAAAAATAATCACTAAACTAGGGATTGAAAAGAAATCATATTTAATTAATGTGAAAAGAAACATTTTTGGTTGATTGGCTTTGATGTTTGTTTTAATTATTTTTATAATATTAATAATTTTTATGGTTTTCATAGCGATAAAATAGTGAATTATAAGTAAACTTTAGTGAACGATAGATTTACAAAAAGTAAATTTTTTTATGTTTTTTAGATTAAAAATGAATTTTTTAAAAAATATTATTTAAATTTAAAATAAATTATAAAATATAAGAATATAAGGGGTTGGACATTGAAAAAAATCATAATTTTTAGAATTGCAATATTGAGCATATTCTTAGCTTTAGTTTTGATTTTTGATTTTATATCAAAATTTCTAAAAATAAGTTTTTTCACAGTTGAATTAACTACAATCTTTATATTTATTTTCTTTGTTAACATAAATATTGTTGATGGGTTTGTATTAATTTTTTTAAGGTTCTTGCTGAAGGTTTTTGTAACTGGAGATACAGATTTACTCACTAATCTAATTGGCAATGTAATTCTATTGATTTCTAATTTAACATTCATATTTACTTATTTATTATTTATGAAAATCTTTAGAAAAAAGGATACTAATTTTTTACTTAAAACAATTATTAGTTTTGTTTGTTCAGTAATTATTACTTCATTAGTTATGAGTTTACTGAATACGTTTATTTTTAATTCATTATACTTTTATAGTTTTAAGTTATTAGAAAGACCAAGTTTAAGTTTATTACTTGAGAACTACCAAAGCAAATTTAAGGGGTATTTCTTAGGTATAAATAATTATTTCTTAGGATCTTTAGCTATATATTTAAGTTTTAACTTATTTAATGGTTTTATAATTTTTATCATTTCTTTACCAGTAATAATTTGAGAACATAAAACTGGATTCATAAAGAATTTCATAAAATTACACAAAGAAACAAAGTATTAGGAGCATTATGCAAAACGAATATAACTTTGAATTAATTGAAAAAAAATGACAAGATAAATGGGAAGAAAACAAAAATTTTGAACCTAAAAATGACTTTAAATTACCTAAAAAGTACATTTTAAGTATGTTTCCTTATCCTAGCGGCAATTTACATATGGGACACGTTAGAAACTATTCCCTTGGTGATGTAATTGCAAGATATTACAGAAGAAAAGGTTTTAATGTTCTCCACCCATTTGGTTGAGATGCTTTTGGTTTACCTGCAGAAAATGCAGCCATCAAACACCAAATTCATCCTAGAAATTGAACCTATCAAAATATTGAATCAATGGATAATCAAATTAAAAAATTAGGAATGTCCTTTGCTTGAGACTATGAATGTATAACTGCTGATGAGATTTATACTAAATGAGAACAAAATATTTTTATAAAACTTTGAGAAAAAGGATTAATTTATAAAAAGAAAACACTTTTAAATTACTGTGAAGTAGATAATACTGTTCTAGCCAATGAACAAGTTATCAATAACCAATGTTGACGTTGTGATTCAGTTGTAAGTAAAAAAGAAATGGAACAATATTACTTAAAAATAACTGATTATGCAGAAGAACTTCTAAATGATCTTGACTTGTTAGAAGGTAAATGACCTAAACAAGTAATTGCAATGCAAAAAAATTGAATTGGTAAGAAAATAGGACTTGAATTAGAATTTGAATTCACCGAAGAATCTAAAAAATTAACAGATTTAGAATTTGATAAATTAACGCTTTTTGAAGAAAAAGAATCAATCATTAACAACACATCGTTCATTTCTCTTAATGTAAATTCAACATTAGCAAAGAAATTATTGTCAATAAATTATTTTAATGATAATGAAAAGAAATTATGTGACAAAATTGTTTCAAATGTTAACACCAAAACATTTGGTGAAAATATTTTGATCGATACTAAACTTTCTGCAAAACATCCAATTAGCGGTTCAGTTTTACCTATTTATATTACAGATTTTGCTTCTTTTAATATTGAAGAAGAAGCTATTTTGAGTTCATTTACAGTCGAAAGAGATCAAAAATTTATTGCTTTTAACAATCTGAAAATTGATTTGGAACAAGAAATTACTTATAAAGAAATTAATTACCCAAAAACAACAAAATATAATTTAAGAGATTGAGGAATTTCAAGACAAAGATATTGAGGAACACCAATTCCTCTTGTAAAATGTAATGATTGTGGTGTGAATCCTGTAAAAGTTGAACATTTACCAATAACGCTTCCATATGATGTTAAATTTACAGGTAATGGTAATCCTCTCGAAACTAACGAAAGTTGAATTGAAACTAAATGTCCTAAATGTGGTAAAAAAGCTCTTAGAGAAACAGATACTTTAGACACTTTCTTTGAATCAAGTTGATATTTTTTAAGATACACTACACCTCCCCACTTAAGAGATGAAAAGATGTTTGATGAACAATCAATTAAATATTGAAATAGTGTTGATCAATACATCGGAGGAATTGAGCACGCTATTTTACATTTACTTTATGCTAGATTCTTCACTAAAGCACTTAGAGATTTAGGTTTAATTAATTTCACAGAACCTTTTGACAATCTCCTCACTCAAGGAATGGTATTAAAAGATGGTTCGAAAATGTCCAAATCTAAAGGTAATACAGTTGATCCAAATGAAATGATTCAAAAATTTGGTGCTGATACAACTAGATTGTTTATGCTTTTTGCAGCTCCACCTCAAAAAGAACTTGAATGACTTGATAGCGGGATTGTTGGATGCTTCAAATTTATTCGTAAGTTGTATGAAAGAAGTTTTGAAATAAACAAAAATGATGATATTAAAGATATTGATATAACCAAACTTACAAAAGAAGAAAAAGAAGCCAGAAGAAAACTTTATGAGGGTCTTAAGAAGACTAAAGAAATTTTTGAAGATTCTAAAAATGAATTTGCTTTCAATACTTTGATTTCTTGAACGATGGAAACATTTAACTCTTACTCTAGCGTTTCAAATCCATTATTAATAAAAGAATATTTCTATGTAACATTAAATATTCTAGAACCCTTTATCCCTCATTTAGCGTGAGAACTTTCAAATGAATTTTTTGAATTAAAAAATTTATATGATTTCAATATAGATAAAAAAGCGCTTGAAACCGATGAAGTAAGCTATGGAATTACAATAAACGGTAAAGCAAGAGCTGAAATAACAGTAGATAAAAATCTTTCGAAAGAAGAAATTATTAAATTAGCTAAATTAGAAGTTACAAAATGACTCGAAGACAAAGAAGTTGTTAAAGAAATTTTTGTACCAAATAAATTAGTTAACTTTGTAATCAAATAAATAGAATGGAGTAAATTAATATGAATATACTGAAATATTTTGTCACATTCGAAGATGAAGTTACACTTCCTGGTGTAGTAAGCATGATTGAAGTTGACGAAGATAATTTAGATGCACTAAAAACATTAAGTGCTGAAAAAAATAATCGAATTGCAATAATTTATAGATATAAAGGAGAAAAAAATTACAATATAGCTCCTTATTGTTTATATGCTAAATTTATCAGAACTTTTGAACAAAATGGAAAGCACTATTTAGTTTTTAGAGGTATAAGAAAAGCAAGAGCTCACTCATTCTGCTCAAGCAATAAAAAAAGTTTTGAAAAACAACTAGAACTTTTATCTAGTTCATATACTGAAGAAATGAAAAAGGAACTTCTTGAAAGCACCGCACCATCAGAAAGAGAAGATTATCTTTTGGTTGTGTTTTCTGATGAAGATGAAAACTTAAATAATAGTAATTATTCTGAATTAGACTACAGTAATAGTAGTATTTTAAGTGGAACATTAGCATTTGAAAAAATGGGTGAATCAATTTTCATGAAGAATCCATTAACTAAAAAAACTTTTACTTATGATGAAATCATTAAATTGCAAGCAGAAGACGGGCTTAGTGAAAAAAGTATTAAAGAAAATAAAGGAATGATTTCTTTAATCTTTAGTTTTACAAAAGAGAAATTTGGAACATTTAAAAAGATGGATTATTTCATGTCTTTTGATGTTTCTTCAAAAATAAACAATATTGGTAATTTTTTAACTTCAATGGCAAAAAACCTTGAATTAGAAAATGAAATTAATGAAAAAATTAATTTATCTCTTAGTCAACACCAAAAAGAGTACATGTTAAGAGAGAAAATGAAAATTATTAAAGGTACACTTGATGAAATTGACGGAACTGAGAACTTTGATAAATTTTCAAAAGATCTTGAAGATAAAAAATTAAGAAAAATTTATCCTGAATCTGTTATTAAGATCATAAAATACGAAGAAAATAGATATTCTCAAATGATGCCAGCAAGCCCAGATGCGAACATTTCAAAAACATACATTGAAACTCTTAAACAATTACCTTGAAGAAGAGTTGAGAAAGATGTTTTAGACATTAATAGAGCAAGAAAAGTTTTAGATAAATATCACTATGGCCTCAAAGAAGTTAAGGAAAGAATAGTTGAATATCTTGCTGTTATGATCAACAACAGAAATAATAATCCTGCTAAAAAAGGAACAATGATTGATTTAGATGATAATCAACAAATTGATTTAAATCTATTCAAAGAAAAAAATGAGTCAAATAAAAAAGACGAAAACAAAACATTTAATAATGTTCCGATTCTTACTTTAGTTGGTCCACCAGGTACAGGTAAAACATCATTAGCAAAAGCAATTAGTGAAGCTTTAGTTAAGAAATTTGTAAAAATTTCTCTTGGTGGTGTTCATGATGAAAGTGAAATTAGAGGTCATAGAAGAACATATGTTGGAGCTATGCCCGGAAAGATCATTAAAGGTATTTCAAAATCCGGTGTTTCTAATCCATTAGTTTTACTTGATGAAATTGATAAAATGGCTTCGGATATGAAAGGTGATCCAGCAAGTGCAATGCTTGAAGTTCTTGATCCAGAACAAAACACAAACTTTCAAGATCACTATTTAGAACATGAATATGACTTATCTAAAGTTATTTTTATAGCAACCGCAAATTATTATGAAGATATTCCTGCACCACTTTTAGACCGTGTAGAAATAATCGAATTAAGTCCTTATACAATAAATGAAAAAATTCAAATCGCTAAAAATCATTTAATTCCTAAAGTTATTGAACAAGCTTCATTAACTAGAGAACAATTCATTATTAGTGATGATGAATTAAGATACATAATTAAACATTATACAATTGAAGCTGGAGTAAGAGGTCTTAAGAGAATTCTAGACAAATTAGCTCGTAAAATTGTTGTTAAAGTCCTTGATAATCCTAAATTAACTAAGTTTAACATCACAACTAAAGAAATTACTGAAATGTTAGGTGTTATTAAATTTAAAGATGAAGAAGTTGAAACAAATGAAGTCGCTGGAATTGTAAATGGTTTAGCATATACTTCATATGGTGGTTCAACATTGCAAATAGAAGTAACTACCTATCCAGGAAAAGGTGAAATTAAACTAACTGGTCAACTTAAAGATGTTATGCAAGAATCAGCACAAATAGCTCTTACATATGTTAGAGCAAATGCTGAAAAATTTAATATTAATGATTTTGATTTTGAAAATAACACAATTCACATACATGTTCCAGAAGGTGCAGTTCCTAAGGATGGACCAAGTGCAGGGGTTACATTTACAACTGCTATAATATCTGCTTTATCTAAGAGATCAGTTCCTACAGATTATGGAATGACTGGTGAAATCACTTTAAGAGGTAAAGTTCTTGAAATTGGTGGTTTAAAAGAAAAATCATTTGCAGCTACACAAAGAAAAATCAAAAACATATTTATACCAGATGCTAATGTAAAAAATCTTCAAGATATTCCTGATGAAATTAAGTCAGAAATTAATTATATTCCTGTTAAAAATTATGAAGAAATTTATGAAGTAATTTTTATGGGTAAAGAACCAAAAATACATAAAGAAAATTCAAAAAATAAAAATTAATATTTTTTGTTTTTTAATTTATAAAATAGTTCAATTTAGATTAAATTTTATATATTTATGCTAAAATTATATAAGACTAACTAGTTAATATTTCTTATATCAATTATTAGTAAAATAAGTTGGAGGTGAAAATGAAAGAATTTACATGTACAATTGCAGATCCTATTGGATTACACGCTAGACCTGCAACAATTCTTGTAGGTACTGCATCTAAATTTAAATCAGATTCAAAACTTTTAGTTGGTGGACGTGAAGCAAACTTAAAATCAATAATGAATATTATGGCTTTAGGTGTTAAATTTGGTGCACAAGTTACTTTTAAAGTATCTGGTGAAGACGAAAACGACGCAATTGCCGCAATTGAAAATGCATTAAAAACAAACAATTTAATTTAATTTGTTCATGTCGCTGTTTTAGCGACTTTTTTTAAAAAATAAAAGGAATATGTGAAGGTAATTAAGGAACTAATTCTAAAAGTATTTATTTTTATATTGCTTGTATTTATAATCTTAAATATTTTTTATTTATTCATTACATTAATTTCACCAAATAACTCTTCAGAAACATCTGAGGATTTTTCTCTTTTAAATAAGTTAATAAATTACTGATGTGATATTTTGACATTTAAGTTCGGATCAATAAAAAATGAAATTCTAAATAACGAATACAAAAATGTTCCAAATTTATTTTTCTATTATTTTTCATGAACTTTCATCATTGTTTTTCTTAGTTTCATCTTAGGTTTATTTTTAGGTTATTTTATTGGCGTTTATATGGCCTACAATAATAGCAAATTCCATGAGATTGTTACACAAATAATTCTTTTTATAATCTCATCTATACCTATTTTTATAATAATTCCTTTTATAATCAATTTCATCGAATCAATTGATGCACCGACGATATTTATAGACCCATCATTAATTAATTCTACAATAACTCTCAATTCATTAATTACACCAATTATCGTTCTAACTGTCTTAACTACAAGTGTTATAGCTTTACCAACTAAAACAGTAGTTTTAGATCTTATTTATAAAGATTTTATAACAAATGCTAGAACATGTGGATTAAGTAAAACAAAAATATTTTTAAGTTATATTTTTAAAAATTCATTTATTAATTTAGTAGACTTTATAGTTCCATCCTTAACTGTAAATATTGCTTTTTCATTGATTATTGAAAGATTATTTCAAATTCCTGGACAGTCGCTAATACTACTAAATGGTTTTAGAATGAGTGAGATTGATTTAATAATGTTTTTAATTTTCTTTACAACATTGATTATATTTTCATTGCAATTTATTTTAGATTTATTAATCCAATTCTTAAACCCTTTTTCTAAAAGCTTAAAATCATTTAAGATAATAAAAAAGAATTTTTTCATTAATAAAATTGGAGGTAACTATGAATAACCTATTTAAGTTGTCCTCAAATAAAGAAGAATTAAAAAACATAATAAATCAAGATAATAGTAGATTTTTTGTTAGGTTTTTTTCAAAGAAAATAAACTTAATTTTGACTATTTTATTAACTTTATTTTTTATTTGAATAATATTAAGTTTACTTTTTTATCCATATAAATATAATCAGGTAATTTTAAATAGTCATCTTTCTTATAATTTGCCAAATGTTTTCAATCCTTATATAACAAAAAGCTTTAATTATGATAGTGAATATCAATTAATTTTAAGACTGGCTTCAGAAAATAAAGTAGAAATTGTAAATACAATTTACGCTGAAAATTTAGTTTCATTAACATATAATCCATATAAAGTCATTAATGCACTTTCGATTGAAAATAATAATTTTGAAATAATTAAGTTCATCCCCTGATTTGGAACTAATCAAGAAGGTTATGATAATTATTCAATTTTTATAAATAGCTTCGGTTTAACGATTTTGATTTCCTTAATTAGTTGTTTTATAGCGCTTTTAATTGGAAATTCACTAGGAGTGTTTTTAGCGTTTAAGTGTAATTTTAATGTATCAGTCGATAAATTATTTATTTCAACAATTTCTCTAATTCCATCAACATTGATTTCGATTATACTTTTTAATATTTTTGGTTATCAACATTGATTAGCGACAGTTATATTAAGCATAATATTGATTCCTGTATTTTTCTTTAGTGCTTATCCAGATACTAAAGAACTTAAAAATAATCTTTTGATTGATGCATACAAAGTTAATGGTTATAGTGAATCAAAAATTATTTTTAATATTATATTACCGAGAGTTTTGAATAAATCTATTAGTTTGATTTGTGATCAATTTACTGTAGCGATATTAATTTTATCGAGCGTAAGTTTCTTTAATGTTCAAGGTATCAAAGAGAGTTTGAATATTGGTAATCTATTCAAGTATATTCTTGATAATTTTAACGATTATTATTTAACAACTTTAGTAATTTTCGGTGTTTGTTTTTATATAGTTGTTCTTAAAATATTAACTATAAATTTATATATTTGTTCAAAAGTAGTTATAAGATAGGAGAATATGAAATTAAAAAAATATTTATTTTTTTCACCACTTTTAATCTCTTTCGTTCCATTTGTTTCATGTCAATATATTGGTGAAATTAAAGACAAAAGTATCTATATAAAAAGTTTTAATAAGGAAAACTATTTTTTAACATCAAAATTAGAGTTAAATACTTTCAATAAAATCGATAATGATACTGAGTCGCTACTTTTTGCACCCATAATTTCATATAACTACTATGATAAAATGATTTATGACAATGTTAATAATGAAGTTAAACAATCCACTAAAAAATATTTAAAACTTAATCTAATTGATGCCTTAATCTTGGAATTTGATGATGATACAACACAAGTTTATAATAACAGTTATTACAGCGACTTTAATCAATCGAATAAAAATGAACCAATCATAAAATTAACAAGTAGTGACATTTTTTCTATTAATAATGAAAAATTTATTTCGAACTTAAATAAAGCAAAAAAAATTAAATTCATAATTAAAGACATTAATTATGTTGATAAATCGGGAATCAAAACAACCTACAAATTAAGGGCAGAAGACTTTATTATAAATTTCAGTAAAGAAGCTAATAAAAAAGAAATAAATAAATTACTTGAAGAATATGCTATTTCATTTGAAATTGAGGATGAAATGTTAGTTCTGAATTCTAAAAATAATTTAGCTGGAAATTTTATATTTGAGCAAATGATAAAGAATATGATTTTTAATCCCGTTTCAACATTGATGCTAAAAGATAAAAATATTGTAATTGATCAGTTTAATCCAAATTTAGATGAAATGTTATTTTTAAGTAGTTATATATTGAATAAAAACACTATAGAACAACAAATTTTTATCAAAAATTTCAATTCTCCAGATCAAGAATTTAACGATTCAAAAAATACCCTAACTAAAATATTGTTAAATTTTAAATCAACACCACTAGATGATGAAACTTTTAGATTGCAAACTTTTAAAAGTTTTAGACAAGCATTGGTTAGTGAAGCTAACTTAAATATTTTTAATAGTTCTCAAATAGAAAATATTAAAAACAACAGTTCTATTTATGGTCTTCAACCTAAACTAAATTATATTTCTAATTCAAACATCAATAAATTAGTATTGAATTATGAATTCGATTCTAATAAAAAGTTTGACTTTAATAATACTTTTTCAAAGATTGTTTATGGGAGTGAAATTGAAAAATTAACAGAACATAATATTAAGAATTTTGTTTTTGGTGATACAAAATCGATTTTATTTAGAAATTATTTAATTAATTCAATTAATGTCCAACAGTTTATAAAACTAGCAACAAACAATGATTATTGATTAAGTCAATCTAATCCATCTACAGATATTTCTGAGCGTAATTCTTCATACAAAAAACTTTTAGATGCATATACCTGAGCAAATCAGCAATATATTTTCAGCAGAAATTTAAAAGAAGTTATAACAGTGAATCCTATAGATTACAAATATTACGATAATTCAGATTTACTTATTGATTATGAGCAATTATTAAGATCACCTAATTATGATTTTATAAAAACTGAGATAAATAAATTGATAGATGAAGTCAATTTACAGTTTGATGAAAAGATCTCATTTACAATTCCGTATTTAAGAACTAATTCATCTATAATTAAGCAAATTTATAAAAATATTGAACAAAATATTAATAATCTAGATAAACGCCTTGATGTCAAATTTGTTGAGGTTGAAGAAACATATTTTAAACAATATAATTCATTTATAAAATTCTTAAATATTGAATACATTAACGATTCTTATAGTGAATTAATAAAAAATTATGATCTTGATGCAATTAAAATATTTGTCCAAAAATCAGATATAAGTTCAAAATGTGAAATACTATCTCACTTTAACAAATTTATTCAAGACAAACAAGAGAATTTTAATGAATTGCTTTTTGAATTTATAAAAACTCTTAGTTCACTAGAAAAGGCAAAATTAATAAGTGAATTAGATATGATTTTTAACTCCTTTATTAATCCAACTTGCTCGACAAACATAAATAATTTTTCATACGAAATAGTCCAAAATGATTATATTAAACCTGTTAACGATTTGGGTTATGAACATTTTCAATCAATTCGAATAAGATAAATTTCTTGTTATTATTACCATAATAGTTTTCTAATAGATAAAACTTCAGACTTATATTCAATGAAAACTATATAATATCTATGTATAAATCTATACAAATAAATATATTTATTAAATTAGAAAGGTATATCCAATGAAAAAAATTGCAATTAACGGATTCGGAAGAATTGGAAGATTAGTTTTACGTCGTTTAGTTGAATTAAACAACAATGATTTAGTAGTTGTTGCTGTTAACGACTTAACAGATGCTAAAACATTAGCACACTTATTAAAATTCGATACAGCTTTTGGTGAATTAAAAGCTGATGTTAAAGTTGAAGGAGATTCATTATTCTTAAACGGAAACGAAATTAAAGTTTTCGCTGAAAAAGATCCTGAAAACTTACCATGAGGTGAATTAGGAATCGACCTTGTTTTAGAATGTACAGGAAGATTCGTAAAACGTGAAGGAGCTTCAAAACACTTAAAAGCTGGTGCTAAAAAAGTTGTTATTTCAGCTCCAGCTGGAAGCGATGTTAAAACAATCGTTTACAACGTAAACCACGAAACATTAACAGCACAAGATGACATTATCTCAGGTGCTTCATGTACAACAAACTGTTTAGCTCCAGTTGTTAAAGTTTTAGTAGACAACTTTGGAATTAAATCAGGATTTATGACAACAATTCACTCATATACAGGTGACCAAAACATTCAAGATGCTCCTCACCGTGACTTACGTAGAGCTAGAGCTGCTGCTCAAAACATGGTTCCTACAACAACAGGTGCTGCTAAAGCTATTGGTCTTGTAGTTCCTGAAGCTGCTGGAATTCTTGATGGTTCAGCTGTTCGTGTTCCTACAATTACAGGTTCACTTGTTGACTTAACATTAGTATTAGACAAACAACCAACAGTTGAAGAAATCAACGCTGCTTTTGCTAAAGCTGCTAACGAAACATTAAAATACGAAACAAACCCAATTGTTTCATCAGACGTTATCGGTTCAACATACGGTTCAATCTTTGATCCAGAATTAACATCAGTTAAATCTACAAAAGATGGAAACTTATACAAATTATTCTCATGATATGACAATGAAATGTCATACGTATGTCAATTAGTAAGAACAGTTGATTACTTTGCTAAATTAAAATAATAATTAAATAAAAGAAAAACAAGATTTTAAGTCTTGTTTTTCTTTTATTTGCTATTCTTAAAAATAAAAAGTGTTATAATTAATTTACAAATTTAGATGCGCGAGTGGTGAAATTGGCAGACACGCTAGATTTAGGCTCTAGTGCTTAACGGCTTGAGGGTTCGAGTCCCTCCTCGCGCACCATTAATTCTTATTGCGTAGGTTTAATACGAAGTCCGTATTAAACTTTTTATTTTAAAATAAAATAAAAGAGTTAATTATTTAACTCTCCTTTTATGTTTTAATTCAAATAGTAAAATAATTGAAGCAAATAGTATTGTAAACACTGAGGAATATAATGTGAACATTCTGTAGTCAAAATATTTTCCGAACAAATTACCTTTTATGCTGAACAAATCTATGAAAATTTGATAATTAGTGAAACTACCATTAGTTAATTCATTTAGTTTACTTGTTATTTCTTTAAAAGAATCATCCATTAAAACATTTCTCATAGATATAGATAGTCCAGAAGCAGGGATTAGATTAAATATTGACTCGATAAAATCAGGAAATAGAGAAACTGGCATATATGCACCAATTGCAAAACCTGAAATTACGGAAACAGGCATTAAAACTGCAGAAAATATTCAATCTTTTTTAACATTTCAAAATATATTAACTGCTAGTAGCGAAGAAGAGATGACTCCTAAAATCGAAATTAAATAAATGAAGAATATTTTGATTGGTTTAACAAAAATTATAGAACCAGTTATGCAAATATAAATTATTGCTATTGCGAAAATAAATGTTGTTATCATCAAATTAGCTAAAATATTGAAAATTATGTAAGAATAACGAATTTTTCAACTTTTTATTGGCGATGATGAAAAATCATTAATAATTTCTTTATCCTTGTCATCGATCATAGTTTTACATAAGCTAAATGGTATCGTAAAACTTGTTGTTGCTAATAGACCGCAAACAAAGAATTGATCAGCCATAGAATACATTCTTTCTCTAATGAATTCTAGCGAATTTGTATCTATGGTAATTCCATAACTCAATTTACTTAGGAAATCATCACTATTTTTATTAAAATTATTCTTTAATACTAATATATAGACAAATATGATTATTAGTGGTGTTAATAAAGTAAAAATAACTGATAATTTTCTCTTAAAGAAAATCTTAAATAATCTATTTAATAACGCATTCATTTAAACCTCACTTACTTTTTTATTAGTAACATTTAGAAATACTTGATCCATATTACCTTTAATAACTTCGTATGAAGATAATTCATTAACATTTGCTAATAAAAATTGATTTGCTTGGTCAAAAGTTTTGAATTTTATAACTATAGTATCGTTAAATCTTTCAAATTCTAAATTAAGCTTAGAAATAAAATTTTCAATATCTTTTGGTGTTAGTTTTAATAATGTGCTTGCGTAAGATTTCTTTAATTCAGCAGGTGTTCCCTTAACTTTTATTATTCCATTATCTATGATGCATACATAGTCTGAATCATTAGCTTCCTCAAGATAGTGTGTTGTTAAAAATATGGTCATATTATTTTCTTTTTGTTGTTTTTTAATAACATCTCAAACTAAAATTCTTGTTATTGGATCTAAACCGGTTGTAGGTTCATCTAAAATTAAAACTTTAGGATTGTGAATCATTGCTCTGGCGATGTCTACTCTACGTTTTTGACCACCAGAAAGTTTATTATATTGTCTCTTTAGTATGTTGGAAAGTTCAAATTGTTCAATTACTTTTTTGATTCTTTCTTTAAGTTTAGACTTATCATTAAAGTATAAACTTCCTCTTAAATAAAGATTTTCATAAACGGTTAACTCACTATCCAACACTGATTTTTGAAACACTATACCAATGTATTCATTTGTTTTTTCAGGATATTTATCAATGTCATAACCATTAATAATGACATTTCCTGATGTTTTTTTAAGTATTCCAGCAATTATATTGATTGTAGTACTTTTACCAGCTCCATTTAATCCTAAGAAACTAAATAGAGTTCCTTCTTTAACTTCAAAATTAATATTATCAACAGCTTTAACTTTTTTGTCATAGATTTTTGTTAAACTTTTTATTTCTATTATGTTACTCATTGGATTGTTTAAGATTTCTATTTTTTTTGAATTCTTCAATTAAGTTTTTAGCTTCGATAAATACTTCTTCTTCATTTTTGTTATTTGTATTTATAATTTTGCAGTTAAGATCATATTTTTCAATCAATTTCAAGAACATTGTTTTATATGTTGCGTGTAACTCTTTGAAATATTCTTTATTAATTTCAAAATTGCTTATTTCAACATCACGACCACGTTGCATAATTCTTTGTTTGAAAACATCGAAATCTATATCTAAATAGATAACTAATTCAGGTAATTGCTCCTTGGAAACCATTATTTCAAAAGCCTTTTGATAAGCGAGTCAAACTTTTTGTTGACTAGTTTTTAGATTTACTAATGCAAAAATATACTGTTCTAGACAGAATCGATCCAAAAATATGAATTCATTATCTTTATCCATGCCAAGTAAGTTAAATCTGTAATTAATGCTATCCACACGTGCTAGATGATTTTCTACAACATATGTTTGAAAACCAAGTCCAATATTATTTTTTCTGTCATATAATCATTTTAGAAATGTATTGAACACTTCATCATCATGTTCATATTCATTTAAAAATAAGCAGTGTTTACCGTAAAAATCCACTAACTTATGAGTTAGTGTACTTTTACCACTGCTTATCATTCCACTAATACCAACTAACATATCATCCTATTGTTGTTCAATTTTTAAAATTTGGACAGAATACTTAACTGGAGCATCAACTTCAACTACATCACCCATTTTGTGATCAAGTAGAGCATCTGCTAAAGGACTTTCATTTGAAATTTTACCTTCAAATGGGTTAGCATCATGTGAACCCATGATTGTAACTGTAACTTGTTCATCATCGTTTAAGTTTTTGAATGTAACTGTTGTACCGATCCCAACTTTTCCTTTTAGGTTATTTTCAATAATAACTGCACGGTCGATAATACTTTCAAGTTCGCTAATTCTTGATTCAACCATAGCTTGACGATCTCTAGCTGCATCATATTCGGCGTTTTCAGAAAGGTCACCTTGAGCTCTAGCCTCTTTAAGAGCTTCTTGAACTAAAGGACGTTCAACGTTTACTAAATTCTCATATTCTTTTTTATATTTTTCAAGTGTTTCTAATGCTATATATATTTTTTGATCATTTTGGTTTTGTGCTGCCATTTTAGCCTCCTAATTAATATTATTTTACCATTAACTTTTATATGTTTTTAATCTTTTTTAATGAATAAATATTTTGTTTTTACAAATGAATACTCATGTGGAATTTTATTATTTTCTAATTCACTTTTTAATAAAGAAAATCCTTGTTTGTTCGTTTTAGAGTATTTGATTATTATCATTCCATTTTTGTTTAATTTTGAATACATTTTTCTGTAAATTGAAAATGGATCGATGTCATTAAAAACTATCACTGAATCTAAATTTTCTTCATTATACTCAATCGGTTTGTAATTAATAATTTTGTTTTCAGTTTTATTAGCTACTTCGTTTCATTTTTCAGCATCAAAAAATTCAGGAATGTAATAAAGTGATTTTTTAGCAACTTCTTGTGCAGTTGCAAATGAATATAACTCATCACTAACAATTAAATTTTTTTCGTAATTATTTCTACAGATTGTTTGAATCATGAACTCAATGTCTAAAGTATCAATTTTACAAGGGAATAGTTCAGAGAATGAAGCTGGTAATTCACCATATTTTTCTCTAATTTTGACTATTTCCTCTTGCATTTTTGAGTCATAATCACTGATTAATTTCTTTTGCATTTTTTTTGCTTTCAGAATTAAGAACATTCCTATAGATAAACCGACTACAAATACAACTATAGCACTGATAATTAATCCTAATTTCATAAAACTCCTAATTTAAATATCTTTCCAAAATAATTACAGCAGCTAATTTATCCTTATGTTTTTTTCTCTTTTGACGTGATAAACCAGCTTGAATCATGATGTTTTCAGCATCTTTTGTTGAACCATATTCATTAATAAATTTGATAGGTAGTTTTTTATCTATTTCAATTAGTTTTGATTCAAGTTTGTTTTTGAAGTTTTCTACCATTATTGTTCGCTCGCTTTTAGAGCCATTTGAACGAAGCGGTAAACCTAAAATTATTTCATCAACATTTTTATATGATTCAAGATAATTAATTGTTTTTGAAATTACTGAATCAAAGTCATTTTCATCAAATCTAAAATTTTCAAGCGGACTTGCAATTATAGCTAATTCATCAGATATAGCAAAACCGCAAGTTCTAGTACCTAAATCTAAAGCTAACTTACGCATTTTTTGTAAAAAGTTCAGCTATATCGAATTTTTTATTAATTCTTCCCATTGATAAGATTTGATTTCCACCACCTCTTCCATCAAATTTTTCCCAAATTAATTTAGCGAATTGATTTGAGTCATATTTTTTAGACGCAATAGAAATAACTGATGGTAAAGTATTTTTTAGATAAACTATTACTAACTTATCAGGATTTTCTTCTCTTAATGTTGAAGAAAGATTTTTTACAATATTTGAGTTTTCTGTGGTAACGACAAGGAAACTAGTACCATTTATTTCTAAGTCTATTTCAACATTGTAATCATTACTTGAAATGTTAGACAATTTCTTTTGAACTGCTTTTGAATCCTCTTTTACTTGTTCAACTAAATTATTTAAATAGTCAATGTACTCTTCTTTATCAGCAAAAACTTCTTTTATTTCAAGGTTGTAAGATGAATCTAATTCTTTAATTTTAGCCACTGAAGAATTTAATAATTCAATAATTTCATCAATTTGCGAATCTAAGTATTGATCAACTAATTTGTTCGATGAAATAGCTCTTATTCTATAAATTCTTGCACCTTTTTTATCAACATTTGTAATTTTAAAGTTTTCTAGTTTACCACTATTACTTAAGTGAGTTCCACCGCAAAGGTCAGCAGTAATTCCTTCAAACTGAACAATTCTGACGTTTTTAGGGTCCATATACTCACCTTCTTCAAGTGTCATAATAGCACCCATTTTTTTAGCTTCATCAGTTGTCATTTGTAAATAATTTCTCTTTACATCACGTTTAATATAACTTCTAACTAATTTTTCGATTTCTCTAATTTGTTTATCTGTTGGTTTCTCATCAGCAGGCATATCGAAAGTAAGACGTTCTTCGTTATTGTCTGAACCAAGTTGAACAATTTGGTTTCCTAAAACATTTCTTAATGCACAGAATAATAAGTGAGTACCGGAGTGGTTTCTTTCTAAACCTAATCTTATAGTCTTATCGACATGACATTCCACTTCATCATCTTTATTCAACGCACCACTAACTTTGTGAATGTGATTTCCGTATTTATCCTTAAATACATCTAAAATTTTTATTTTATTTCCATTTTGTATCATGAATCCACGGTCATGTTTTTGTCCACCACTAGTTGCATAAAATGGTGTTTCTTTTAAAATAACATACCCAATACCGTCAAATTCATCAACAAAATTTTCGCTGTCCATTAATTTTAAAATTTCTGTTTGGTTGTCTGTATATTCATAACCGATGAACTTATCAATTTTTGAATTAATTAATGCTAAAACATTTATTGCTTTTTCCATTCCGTTTACTTTTTGGACTCTTGAAGCTTCAGCGTGTTTTTCTTTTGCAGAATTAAATTCATCTATGTTAATTGTTATATTATTTTGACTTAGAATTTCAGTAGTTAGCTCGATTGGGAATCCATAAGTTTCAAAAAGTTTGAATGCTAATTCACCAGAAAATTCTTTAGTGTTTTCACTGATATGTTTAGCAAGAAGTTGACGTCCTTTTTCCATTGTATTTGCAAAAAGCAATTCTTCTTGTTTAACAATATTTGCAACTTCATTTTCATCATATTCAAACGGTAAAGTGTTTTTTATAACTGAACAGAGATTAAATAAAAATGGTTGCTCAGAAATTTTTAATTCAAATGATTTGTAAATACTTCTTCTCAAAAGTCTTCTTAAAATGTAACCACGTCCAACATTTGAAGGTCTAGCGCCGTCTGCGATCGCATTAACAACTGTTCTCATATGGTCAGCAATAATTTTGAAGTTAGTATTAATTGACTCTTGTTCTTTATTTTTAATAAAGTAATTGTTGGTGTCGTATTTAAATTCAGTATATTTTTCAATTTCATGGATAATAGGTAAAAATAAGTCAGTATCATAGTTGGTTGGAGCATCCTGTAAAATTGAAACAAGTCTTTCAAAACCAGCACCAGTATCGATATTTTTTTGTTTTAATTCAGTGTAATTTCCTTCACCATCAGAGTTGTATGTTGAAAACACGATATTTCAAATTTCAATATATCTATCATTTTCTATATCGTTTTTCAATAATTCAATCCCTCTTGAGTCATATTTTTCACCGCGATCATAAAAAATTTCAGTATTTGGTCCGCATGGTCCACTACCAACTTCTCAGAAGTTAGTGTCTTTTGAACCAGGAATCATTTTATCTTCAGAAATACCATGTGACATTCATAATTCCTTAGTTTCGACGTCTTCAAAGTAGTATGTAAAGTAAAGTCTTTCTTTATCAAGTTTTAAAACATCTAATAAGTATTCAACTGCAAAACTAATAGCTTCTTTTTTGAAATAATCTCCAATTGAAAAATTACCAAGCATTTCGAAAAATGTATGGTGTCTTGCGGTAACCCCGACATTTTCAATATCATTTGTACGTATTGATTTTTGTGAGTTTGTCAATCTTTTTGAAGGTGGTATTTTCTTACCTGAAAAATAATCTTTAAGAGTTGCCACTCCAGAATTAATTCATAATAGAGAAGGGTCATTTACCGGAATCAAACTTTTGCTCTCAACAACTAAATGATCTTTAGATTTGAAGAAATCTAATCAACTTTGTCTTATTTCTTTTGAATTCATATCGTATCCTTTAATTAAATATAGTCTAATTTTTTATCATTATAGAAAATCTCTTCAATAATTCCACCACCAATGCATTTATCCCCGTCGTACAAAACGACTTGTTGGCCTGGTGTGATTGCTTGAGAACCTTCATCATAGTAAACTCTTACACAATTATTTTCAAGCATTTTAATTCTGACTTTAATATCATTTTGTCTGTATCTGAATTTAGCACTAAGATTTTCATAATTAAAATCAGTATTATTTAAGTTTAAGTTAGATGCTATTAAATTATTTGAGTTTAAGAACTCTTCATGTGAAGATGGTGCAACATATAAAATGTTTTTGTGAACATTGTGCCCACAAACATAATAAGGTTCCTTCATTCCGCCAAGATTAAGTCCTTTTCTTTGACCAATAGTATAATAATAGCAACCATCATGAGTTCCTACTTTTTTACCAGTGATAATATCAATAGTGTCACCTGGTTGAGCAGGAATATAATTTTGTAAAAACTTAACAAAATTTCTTTCACCAATAAAACATATTCCTGTTGAATCTTTTTTATTTGCTGTAATTAAGCCTACATTTTTAGCAATTTCTCTAACTTCTTCTTTATTTAATTCTGCTAATGGCATAATTACTTTATTTAATTGTTCATGAGTTAGTTGGGATAAAAAATAGGTTTGATCTTTATTTACATCTTTAGCTCTGTATAAGTGTCCATTCTCTACTTTTGCGTAATGTCCCATAGCTATAAAATCTGCATTAAGATTATTGAAAGCATGATTAGCAAAAGCATTAAATTTTATGTACTTATTACACAAAATGTCAGGGTTAGGGGTTCTACCTTTTTTATATTCCTCAATAAAATTTTGAAAAACATTATCTCAATATTCTTTAATAAAGTCAACGCGGTGTAATTCTATATCAAGTTTTTTAGCTACTTCAATAGCATCTAAGTAATCCTGTTCTTGTGGACAAATGCTTTGATTGATGTCTTCATTACCTAAAATATCGTTGTTTAACATACTATCTCAATTTCGCATAAATAGTCCAACAACTTCATAACCTCACTGTTTAAGTAAGTAAGCTGCAACAGAAGAATCTACTCCTCCACTTAAACCAATAACTACCCTTTTTTTCTTCATTTTTTACCCCTATTTTAAATCTTATAAATTATAAACTTTTTATTTAACAAGTTAAATAAAAACAACCAATGGTTGTTATTATTTTTGATCTTCAACGATTTTAACTAATGCTTTAAATGTATTAGGTTCATTAATAGCTAATTCAGAAAGCATTTTTCTGTTAATTGTAATGTTAGCTTTCTTTAATCCGTTAATGAATCTTGAGTAGCTCATTCCTTCAGCTCTAGTAGCTGCGTTAATACGAGCGATTCATAATTTACGGAAATCTCTTTTAACTTGTTTACGGTCTCTAAACGCATATGTTCATGATTTAACAACCGCTTGTTTAGCTACTTTGTATCCTACTGATTTGTGTCCAAAGTATCCTTTAGCTAATTTTAATCATTTTTTACGTCTTGCTCTTGTAACTGTTCCGCCTTTAACTCTTGCCATAATATCTATTTCCTTTCAATCTTTGTTTTAAATGTTATTTTTAGTGTTTTTTAGTTTTTAACTAAAATAATGCTTTAAATCTTTTGATATCTGATCTAGACATTAATTTTGATTTACGGGCATGACGTTTTTGTTTAGTTGTTTTGTTTTGTGCTAAATGTGAACGGAAAGCTTGTTCTCTTAAAACTTTACCAGTTCCAGTGATTTTAATACGTTTTTTTAACGCACTTTTAGTTTTCATCTTTGGCATTTATTCTCCTTCTTTAGTTGAGACGTCATTTTTCTTTTCGTCTTCTAACTTCTTAATGTATTTAGCTATTTTTTGTTTATTTGGTTGGAGATTCATATCAAGAAAACGATCATTTACTAACACAGCTTCTTTTGTGATTTCAGCTATATCTTCAAGAGTTTTGAAAAACTTATCCAATGTAGCCAAACCTAAATCTTGACGCCCAATTTCACGACCCCTTAACTTAAGTGAAACTTTAATTCTGTCACCTTTAAGTAAGAATTCACGTGCTTTACGACTTTTTGTAAGTAAGTCATTTTCACCAATCATAGGTGTAAGGCGAACTTCACGATTTTGTATGTTAGTTTGTTTTTCCTTAATTTCTTTTTGTTTTTTCTTACGGTCGTATTTGAATTTTCCATAATCCAACATTCTGGCAATTGGTTTTGGTTCAACTTGAATTAAAACCAAATCAAGTTTTTGACTTTTTGCCATCTCGATAGCTTCATTTGTGTATTTAACACCAATTTTTTCGCCATCAGGTCCTATAAGAAAAACTTGTTTGAAAGGGATTGCTTGATTTACATAGTGCTCTGCACTAGGTTTTCTATTTCCTGCTTTTATAATGTACTCCTTAAAATAAAAATGTGGTTTCCCACTTCTGCTCTACTAAAAAAGGTCATCATACGATGATCATTTAATTGTAGCAAAACCCAAAGCTATTGGCCATCAGGTGAGAAGTGATTCTACTTTCTGCAATTAAATATTGCTTATTTATTTTACCATTTTTATTATGTTTTATAAACTTTATTTTTACGAAATATTTTTTACTAAAGTGCATATAAATTAGTTGTTTTATTTTGTGTAATTAATTATACTGAATTTAGTTAAGATAACTCTAGTGGTTTTTTGATTTAATCTAATATTAGCCAAATAAATTTACACACAAAATTTTTGCATTTATTTGTTAATTTTTTTAAAAAATATTTATAAATAATGTAAAATAATAAAGCACGCCCGAGTGGTGAAATTGGCAGACACGCTAGACTAAGGATCTAGTGGAGAAATCCATGCAGGTTCAAATCCTGTCTCGGGCACCAGAAACGCAACAGCGTTTTTTTTTTTTTTGCTGAGAAAAAAGTCAAATATTAATTAAATAAATTTATTATTATTTAAATAATCATTATATTTTTTGTATTCTGGACAAATTTCTATTAATTTTTCATAAAAAACTTTGTCGTGATTATGACCTTTGGTATAAAAATGAGCAATTTCGTGAAAAATAACTGATTTAATTTCTTGAATTGAATGGTGAATTAATATTAAATTAAAAATAAAACTTTTCTTTGAGTAATTTATTTTTCCATAAAAACTTTTAATATTATTTTTTACGATTAGATTATATTCATTTAATTTTGGATCATTAAAATCAGTAATTGTTTGCTTTAATAACTCGATTAATTTAGTTGCAAGATATTTATCAATAGATTTAGAAATTTGTTTAGGATTTTTACAAATAATAATTTCATTAAATTCATTTAATAAAGAAATGAGTTTTAGTTCAGGTATATATTTGTAAAAAATTTTTTTACCAAAAATAACAAAATAATTCTCTGAATTTTTTTTATAAAAATTTATTTTGTGGAATTTTGAAATTTTGCGTTGAATTTTTTTAATAAATTTGTCATCTTTATCATTATTTTTATTGTAATTGATAATTAATTTATTTTCATTTTGTGCTCAAGAGTAGCACAAATTTGGTTTATTATTTTCGTTAAATTCAACAATGTTTTCTAACTTATCTAATTCTTGATAATGCATAATTTAATTTTACTTCAATTAATAAATTTAAAATAAAAATAGCAATTTGCTATTTACTCTTTGAAAGTTTTTGTTTTCTTTCGGTACCATTAATCAATCTTGAGATGTTGCTTCTGTGTGCGAAAATCAATAACATAGCACAAACAGTAAAACAAATTCCTTCGATATAGAAATATCCAGCATTATTTTTAAATATTGCAAGAATTCCTTGAGACATTCATGGACAAAAACATACAAAAATCATTAAAAATGCTGTTAGCATACTTGCGAGTGAAACATATCTTGTGATAAAAATAACACTAAAAAATATAAAAGCTGAAATAAATAAATTCAACGGATTTATTGCAATTAAAACACCAAGAGAACAAGCAGCTCCTTTCCCACCTTTGAAATTATAAAAAATAGGGTATATGTGTCCGATTACAACCCCAACACCAGCTAGCATAGGTATGATTAAATAAGTACTTGTTGCTGGTATAAATCTAGTTAAAAGTGAAAAAATCATAACTGTTAGGTAAGATTTTAATATATCAAGAATTAGAACTGCTAGGGCGAATTTTCCGCCATAAGTACGTAATGAATTAGTAGCCCCAGCATTTTTTGAATTATAATCACGAATGTCTTGCGATTTTCTTTTATGACTTAAAATAATTGAAGTGTTTAGACTTCCAACTAAATATCCAATTATAAAAATAAATAAATTAATTAAAATTATTACAAAAATTTTCATGCTTATATTTTATATTATTATAAATAATATTAGTAAAGCAAATGTGAATTATAAAAAGTTAGCAATTAATTAGCTCGACTGCTAAAATTGTGGTACAATATTATCAGGAGGTTAATATGGAAATGAATTACACACCAAACGATAATCGTCCTGCTTTAGAAAAATATGGTAGAGATTTAACAAAACTTGCTAAAGAAAATAAATTAGAACCGGTCATTGGTCGTGATGACGAAATAAGAAGAATGATTAGAATTTTAAGTCGTAAGACTAAAAATAATCCTGTTCTTATTGGGGAACCAGGGGTAGGTAAAACCGCCATAGTAGAAGGCCTTGCTAAAAAAATTATACATAAACAAGTTCCTGAAAATTTATTGAATTGCAGAGTAATTGAAATTGATTTAGCTTCATTAATTGCCGGTGCTATGTATCAAGGTCAATTTGAAGAGAGATTAAAAAGTATACTAAAAGAAATTGAAGAGAAAAAAGATGAAATAATTATTTTTATTGATGAAATTCATATGTTAATTGGAACTGGTAAAACTGGCGCTGATTCAGGTATGGATGCTGCTAATATTATCAAACCTTTAATGGCACGTGGTGCACTTCATTTAATTGGTGCAACCACTTATGATGAATATCAAAAATATATCGAAAAAGATGCTGCATTAGAAAGAAGAATGCAAAAAGTTATTGTTAATGAACCAAGCATTCAAGATACAATAACAATTCTTCGAGGAATTAAAGAAAGACTTGAAAGATTCCATAAAGTTAAAATTGACGATAATTCACTTGTTTATGCAGCTGAATTATCTAGTAGATATATTTCAGACAGATTTTTGCCTGATAAAGCTATAGATTTAGTTGATGAAGCTGCTGCAACAATTAAAACCGAAATGAATTTTATTCCTGAAGATTTAGAGAAATTAAATCAGGAAAAAATTAGACTTGAAATGGAAAAATTAGCGTTAAATTCAGCAACAAAAAAGGATAATCAGATTATTGAAATTAATGCTAAAAACTTAAATGAAACTGATATAAAAATTAAAGAATTAAGAAAAAAATGAGAATCTGAAAAAAATAAACTTAAAGATGTTATTAGTCTTCAACAAGAAATTGAAGAACTTAAACATAAATTAAACAGATCATTAAATGACGGTGATTTTGAACAAGCTTCGAAATTAAAATATGGGTTAATACCCGAAAAAGAAAATAAACTTGAAGAAATTAAGAATGCTAATTTTGAATTAATCAAGGATACAGTAACTAAAGAAACAATAGCTCAAATTGTTTCGAAATGAACAAAAATACCTGTAAATAAGTTAATTCAAGAAGAAATAGATAAAATTTTATCTCTTAAAGATAATCTTAATAAAAGAATTGTTGGACAAGAACAAGCTGTAAAAGAATTAAGTAATACAATAATTCGTTCAAAAGCTAATATTAATGATCCAAACCGTCCACTAGCTAGCTTTCTTTTTGCTGGTCCAACTGGAGTTGGTAAAACAGAATTAGCTCGTCAATTAGCTTATGAATTATTTGACTCAGAAAAAAATATGATCAGACTAGACATGTCTGAATTTATGGAAAAACATAGCGTGTCTAAAATTATTGGTTCTCCACCAGGTTATGTCGGATATGGTGAATCAGGAAATCTTTCTGAAGAAATTAGAAAAAATCCTTACACAATTTTACTTGTAGATGAAATTGAAAAAGCACATCCAGAAGTATTGAATATTTTCTTACAAATGCTTGATAATGGACAAATAACAAACTCAAAAGGTAAGATAATTAATTGTAGAAACTTAATTATTATTATGACTACAAATATTGGAAGTTTGGAAATATTAAATAACGAAATAAAAAGCGAAAAAGAACTAAAAGATTTATTATTAAAACATCTTAAACCAGAATTTATAAATAGGTTTGATGAAATTATAAAATTCAATCCCCTTTCAGTTGAAAATGCTAAAGAAATATCAAAATTAGAAATTAATAAATTAATTAAAAGAATTTGAGACACCCACAAAATAAAAATTTCTTTTGATAATTCGTTGCTTGAATATGTAGTTAAAAATAGTTTTGACAGCGAATTTGGTGCTAGACCAATTAAAAGATTTATACAAAAAAATATTGAAACATTTATTAGTATGGAACTTATTCAAAATAAATTAAGAGTTGAATATGAGTATACTCTAAGTGTTAAAAATAATGAACTAAATTTAAAATAAAAATGAATAGTCAACTATTTAAGATTGACTATTTTTTATTTCTTCAATTTTTTCTAGTCTTTGTTTTAAGTATTTTGAACAATGTTTTAGAAATTCTTTATTTATGTTGCTGAATGTTTTTAATTCATCATAATATGGGTTAAAATTTTCACTTAATTTAACTAATTGACCATTTTCACTATCATAACTAATTAAATATCTATCAAAGTGTTTATGAAAATTAGGACTTAGATTTAGATAATTGTATTTATCAGAAATAATTTCTAAATTATTCTTAAAGTTATATTGAATTTCTTTTGATGAATAGGAAGATTTATTTTTCATAAATTTATTATTTTTTAATTCATTCATTATTTTTTCTTTCACTCATTCAACGTTGTAAATATGACATTTTTCAGTTTCATTTTTGCAATCAAATGCTTGAATATCAAGTTTTTTGATTTCTTGAATATATTTACTTCTGTGTTCTTTAACGGCAGTTTCAATTGAGATTTTACTAGTCAATTCTTCAATTTGTTTTTTTATTGCTTTTCTTTGATTGTTTTTAGCTAATGCGTCAAAGTCTGTTTGTTCTAGCATTATATGAAAATTTTGTATTTCCTGAGATTTGTTTAGAGTATCATCATTAAAATCATTAAAAAAATCATCACTATATTTTAAAATTTCTCATTTTCTGTTTCCATTGTGTGTTATGTATGAAATACTGTCGAAAAGAATAGGAAAGTTGTGATATTTATTTCCGTTTTTATCAATAACAATGAATTCTGAATTTTTCGGTTTTCCAATTGAACCACTAGGGTTATTTCCTTTAAGAATTGAAATTAATCCTTTTAATGTTTTTGATTTTAAATAATTATTAATTTTTTTGTTAAAACTGTTTAACTGTGATTGATTTAATTCATGCAGATTATGTTTAGTTGTATCTGATCTTTTTTCTAATTTTCAATTATTTTCCTTGCAGAACTCATCTCTAAATTTGACAGCATCTGATTTTTTTGAGACTGATAAATGTGCAGGTGTTTGATATGAATCAAATCAAACTTCATGGAAGTCTATTTTTGAATCTATAATTGTTCATAAGTTATCTGTATCAACTATAAAATATATAATTCCTTTTGCCTTTGCAGACTTTGAAGATTTATTGCTATAGCTTTTGGTTTGAAAATTGAGTTTATAATATTTTAGTTTCATTTTACCACCTCATTAAAAATAGCCTCTAATACTTCAACTGAGATGGAATTACCGGAAAGAAAAATAATTTTGTTTTCTGTAACCATTTCAGATTTTTTGATTTTTAAATAATCTTTCTTATCGAACCCCATATACTGAAGTGCTTCACAAGCATTTATATATCTGAGCTTATTTTTTTCTGGGAAATAGAATTTTAATCTGCTGTTTGCTCCTGATGCTGTTAAAGTTGGACCTTTGCCATTTGTTAAGTAAACATATGTTTCTGAATTAAAGTTACTGTAATTTATTAACCTTGCTTTACTAATACCATTAATACTTGCATTGAATGGTGAAAGTTTATATTTCTCTATTAAATTACTACAATCAATTCCTTCATTACTCTCTTTTACTATGCTAGAAACTTTTTTAGGTTCTTTTCTTTGTAAATTATTAAAATCAAATTTTTTGTTTGTTTGATTATTTAGTATGGAAACAGCAAAAACTCTTTCTCTGTTTTGGGATGAACCAAAATCAGATGAGTTCAATGTTTGGAATGAGGTAGAATATCCTAAATTTTCAAGGGTTTTTACTCATTCGAGAAAATTATTGAGAAATTTCTTGCTTGTTAGTGCTTTAACATTTTCCAAGATTAACACTTTAGGTTTATGTTCTGAATTTATTAAAATTCTTTCTATTTCATAAAGAAGTCCTGAACGAGTCCCTTTTTCTAAACCTTTTTGTTTTCCTTGCTGACTTAAATCTTGACATGGGAATGAATATGTCATAATATCAATATTAGATTGAAGGTTATCAACTTTAGTAATGTCAGTATAGTTTTCTAACTTTTTATTTGTCTTATAAACCTTATTAAAATAGTCATTATTAACAAAAGCATACAAATAAGGAAAGATTTTTGATAGATTTTTATTTTTTATAAAGAAGTTGTTAGAAACAGGTGTTTTTGAATCGGCACTAAAGGTATATTTACTTAAAATATCGTTCATTTGTTCTCTAGTGAGTTCAGTTTCGGGTTTTAATTCACCATAATGAATTATTAAATAGGAAACTATTGCATCTATGTATCATTCACAACAACCACTTGAGATAACTTCTAGTTCAGAATTCTGTGCAACATTTTTTAGTGCTTTGTATTGCGAACCTATTCCTGAGAAAAATTCAAAAAGTCTTATTGTTTTCATAAGACCTCTTTAAAAAAATCATTATTAATAGACTTATCTCTTAATATATATATATATATATATTAAGAGATTGAATAGTAGATTTATGCAAAATAGTATTTAACATATCAACCTCCTGTTTATTTATGCTTAATTATAACGAAAAGAAGATATAAGTAAAGTAAATAAAATTCATTGATAACTATAAAAATTTTAAAATAAAAAATTGAGCCTTAAACGCCCAATTTAACTGGTTGTATGATCTTAAAAGATTCCAAACAATCCATGTTCTCTTTGTGAAACAGTTCATAAAAGACCATCTTTTGCTGTATCTTTGTAAATAAAGAAGTCAGAGATGTATGCAATCATAACTGCAATAAACACTAATAAAATTACAATGACTGCAATTGTGATAATTAATTTAATTTTTGAATTTTTATTTGTGTTTTTTTGTGTATCTTGTTGTAATTCTTTTGTCATAATATACCACCGTTTTTTAATAAATTTATTTTACCATAATATCAAGAAGTTGAAATTTATTTTGGTTACATAATTTATTTAAAACATTAGGAGTTTTCTGGTGCCAGTTACGAGAATCGGACTCGTGTCGCTTGATTACGAGTCAAGTGCTTTACCACTAAGCTAAACTGGCGTGGCGGTTAGTGAGGGATTCGAACCCTCGCGGATGTTTCCACCCCTGCCGCTTTTCGAGAGCGGTCCCTTCAACCGGACTTGGGTAACTA
This sequence comes from Mycoplasma anserisalpingitidis, assembly GCF_007859615.1. Taxonomy (GTDB): domain Bacteria; phylum Bacillota_I; class Bacilli_A; order Mycoplasmatales; family Metamycoplasmataceae; genus Mycoplasmopsis; species Mycoplasmopsis anserisalpingitidis. Next base: position 259,600 of record NZ_CP042295.1, read on the forward strand.
ACCTTTTATTTACATAAATTATTATACATTAAAAGATTAAACAAGTGCATTAAGCTTGAATGTTTTATTAATATTTTAATGTTTAATAAAAATATTATATATATAATTTAATTATGAAAAAAATAGTTCCAATAATTCATAATAAAATTTGAGGTTATGAGATTTGATTAGTTTCGTCTTTGGAGGGTATGGAAACTAAGTTTGCAGATAACTCATTAGTAAAAAATGCACCATTAATTAAAATTATTCATGCTAAGGAACCTCTTTCAGTTCAAGTTCATCCTGATGATTTGTTAGCAAGAGAAATAGAAAAACAAAATAATGGCAAAACTGAAACTTGATTTGTTTTAGACTGCAATTCGAATAGTGAAATGGTTTTAGGCTTAACAAATTATGATAAAAAAGTTGTAGAAAATAAATTGAAAAATAACAATTTAGGTGATATTTTGAATATTGTAAAAGTTCAAAAATCTCGTTTTTACAATATTCCTGCTGGTTTAGTTCATGGTTTGGGTACAATGAGTAAATCGAATATTACTGTCATTGAAGTTCAACAACCTTCTGATACAACTTATCGTCTTTATGATTATAAAAGAGTCGATAAAAATAACCAAATGCGTGAGATTCATGTAGATAAAGCATTAAAATGCATTAAAAATCTCGATTATAATGCTGAAATTAAAACTAATAACAACGAAGATCTTTATTATCAAAACGAATTTTATAAATGTGAATTGATATCAAATTCTAAAGTAACTAAAGATAACGGTTGAGCAATAGTTTATGAAAATGATAATTATTTTGCTTATCAAGTAAGTGCTGGTGAAGTTCTACCTAATCAAGCAATATTCTTTGTTAGTTGAATTAAAAATTAAATTATGCTAGGTTGACATTCAAATGTCAACTTTTTTTATAAAACAATAATCATTAACAAAAATAAAAATTTATTTATTTTATTAAATAATGCTGAATTAATTAATAGATGTAAAACTAATTTACTTGTTTGATTTCATAACAATAAAATTGTCATGATTTATATTTTTAATAAAGTTAAACACAGATAGCATACAATTTCATAGAAAATGTTTCCTTTTTTTTTTTTTTTTTTGATCGTATTCAAAAAATAAAAAAATACAACAATAAAATTAAAGTAAGGAATTGAAAAAGAAAGGCAAATTTTATGAAAAAATATATAAAAACAATAATATTAATGTCAACTACAGCAATTGCAACTTTGCCAGCAACAATTTTATCTGTGAGTTGCAATGATAAGTATGAAAGTGAAGAATTGAATGAAATATATACTCAGAAAGAGTACTATAAATTAGATGAAAGTGGTGAAGTTTTGATTTGAGTTGATAAAAGAATAAAAAACTTTAATGTCAATCAAGAAGAAACAACAAAAATAAAATCTATAAAACCAAGAGTTTTTGAAGATTGCAAAGATTTAAAAAGTGTTATTATTCCTAATAGCGTAACTTCAATTGGTTCATTTGCGTTTTCTTCTTGTGAAAATTTAAAATCAATAACTATTCCTAATAGTGTAACTTCAATTGAACCTGGTACATTTTATCGTTGTTCAAGTTTAGAATCAATTACTTTACCAAATAAAGTTACTTCAATCGGACAACAAGCTTTTAATGGTTGTTCGAGTTTAAAATCTGTAACTATTCCAAATAGTGTAACTTCAATTGGTTATTCAGCATTCAGTTATTGTTCAAATTTAGTCTCAATTAATATTCCTAATAATTTAACTAAGATTGAATCAGAAGTTTTTAGTAACTGTTTTAGCTTAACATCAATTACTATCCCTAATAAGGTAACTTCAATTGATAAATTTGCATTTACTAACTGTTCAAGTCTAACATCGCTTGTTATTCCAGATAAAGTAACTTCAATCGGTGTTAAAGCGTTTAATGGTTGCTCAAATCTAACTTCAATTACCATTTCAAATAGGTTTACCAAGATTGATGAAGGTATGCTTAAAGGTTGCTCAAATCTAACGAAAATAACTGTTTGAGGAAACACTTTTTCAGTCGGAAATTATGGATGATTTACTGTATTTAACTACTTTGTAAGAGGATAGAATTGGTAATTCATTTATTTTTTGTATCATCTATATCGCTATCAATATTTATGATTAAACAGTGATTAAACAGTTTATTAATTTTATTAAAAATTAAATTTCAAATATTATTTATGTTCTTGAATAGCATTGTCTAATTCTCATTTTTTATGTGCATATGATGCATCGTAACATCCATAAATATTAGAATTTCTTTTAATTTCCCTTGAGATTGTACTAACTGATCTTTTAAGCATTTTTCCAATTTTTTTTTAATGTTTTAATTCCGTAATGAATTTGAATTATTAATCTCTCTTCTGGTTTTAATTGTGTATAATTCATATGATCTCATTTCAAATAAATGGTTAAAAGAGAAACTGTTTGCAATCTGTTTGTTTCTCTTTTTTTATTTTAAATCAAAAAAGTACAAACGCAAATACGTTTGCACTTCAAAGTATAATCAAGGAAGTTGACATTTATTTGTCAACTTTTTGTGTCCTAGTTTACCTCCAAGGTGGTAGAACATTACATATTTTGACTCTCTTGATAGTAATCGAGTGATCTTTATTACTTTATAGCCTCGCCTAATTTTACTTGGAGCGAATCCCAATGCTTTTTAGTCTCGCATAATTTTACTTGGAGCGAATCCCAATGCTTTTTAGTCTCGCATAATTTTACTTGGAGCGAATCCCAATGCTTTATAATGTTCATATAAATTATAACATTATTTTAGATAGTTCTTTAAAAAGTTAATGTCCGCTGGTAAATTTGTTGAAAATTTGATTTTTTTATTATTCATAACTTTATCGTAATGCGTATTCACCTTTTTAAGTATTCTTGCTTTGTTTCTCTTTATGTAGTTTAATTGTTTCAGTATTAAATTTCCGTACTTCTCATCTTTTTCTATATTAATTCTCTTAATCAAAATTTCAGATACAGGAATTATTTTTTGTATTAAAAGAACTCCTAATGAATTGTTATCTTGATCAAACATTTTTTCAATTTGATTAGAATTATTACTAATTTTTAAATGTTTTTCTTTAGGTGAAGTCAGTGGAATTATAAAGGTGTTATTTTGTATTGAAGTTAATATCCCTAAATGCGCTTTTATATGTTTTTTATAATTTTCATTATAACTTACTTCATTATCGAATTCATATAAATATTTTAAGTAGTCAATATCAATTTCACAAAAAACTATTTTATTCATTTTTAATTCATATTTATTATCAAGTCCATTCATATATTTAATTATATATTTAACTAAATTTTTTGTAAACAACTACATAGGTAATTTAAATATTTTGCTTATATAAAATATATAATTTAATTATGAAAAAAATTGTACCAGTAATTCATAATAAAATTTGAGGTTATGAAATTTGATTAGTTTCATCATTGAAAGGTTATGAAACAAAATTTGAAGATAATTCTTTAGTAAAAAATGCTCCATTAATTAAAATTATTCATGCAAAAGAACCACTTTCGGTTCAAGTTCACCCAGATATGATACTTTAGCTAAGGAAATTGAAAATAAAGAAAATGGTAAAAGTAAAACTTGATATGTTCTAGACTGTTAAAAAAATAGTGAATTAGTTTTAGGACTAAGAAGATATGATATTAATGAATTAGTAAAAAAACTATCAGAAAATAATTTATCAAGTATGTTAAATATAATTCAAGCACAAAAGAATAAATTCTATGATATACCCGCTGGGTTAGTGCATGGTTTAGGAACTCCAAATCACGCTAACATTAAGGTTCTTGAAGTTCAACAGTCTTCAGACATAACTTATAGATTATTTGATTATAAAAGATTAGACAAAAATAATAAATATAGAGAAATTCATGTTGGAAAGTCATTAAAATGTGTAAAAGAAATTGAATACATCTCCGGAGGGATCTCGAAAAATCATTTATATTTTGAAAATAAGTATTATAGTTGTGAGGTTGTTAAAAAATCAAAAAAAGTAGAAAAACATGGATGAGCAATTGTTTTTGAGCATAATGAATACTTTGCTTTTGAATTATCTAAAGGTGAAATAACACCAGAACAAACAGTTTTTTATGTAAGTTGAAAATAAGAGGAATTAGTTGATTACTAGTTTCTTTTTTAATACAAAAATACTATAACTAATTAATTATTAGTAATATATAAGAATTATAATGTTCACAACTTTGGAAATAATTATATTTCAAGTAAGTAACTACATTCGTATGTGGAATTATTAACGTCTATATTCATATTTAGAGTTAAATAACTATATATATATATATATAGTATACTAAAAATGTTATGAAAAAACATTCAAAATTAATAATATTAAACACATCAATTTTAGCAACATCATTCCCATTTGCGGTATTATCTGCAAGTTGTAATGATAAAAAAGAAGACAAAAAACCTGAAGTACCAAACACTCCGAATAATTCGCAAAACGGAAACACTACTAAACCAGAAAACCCATCAAGTGAAATCGAAAATCAACCAGGTACACCCGAAAATGGAGATTCGACTAAACCAGAACAACCTGAAAATCCAGATAAAAATGGTGAAACAGAAACTAATCCTAACACACCAACTGAACCAGAAACACCAAATAATGGTTCTAATCCTGAAACAACAATTCCAGAAAACCCAGATAAAAATGGTGAAAATCAAGGTTCAAATCTAAACGGTGAAACAGAAACTAATCCTAATACACCAATTAAACCAGAGATATCAAATAATGGATCGAATCCTGAAACAACAACTCCAGAAAACCCATCAAGTGAAATCGAAAATCAACCAGGTACACCCGAAAATGGAGATTCGACTAAACCAGAACAACCTGAAAATCCAGATAAAAATGGTGAAACAGAAACTAATCCTAACACACCAACTGAACCAGAAACACCAAATAATGGTTCTAATCCTGAAACAACAACTCCAGAAAACCCATCAAGTGAAATCGAAAATCAACCAGGTACACCCGAAAATTGAGATTCGACTAAACCAGAACAACCTGAAAATCCAGATAAAAATGGTGAAAAAGAAACTAATCCTAACACACCAACTGAACCAGAAACAACAAATAATGGTTCTAATCCTGAAACAACAATTCCAGAAAATTCCAATACCACAAGTGGAGATAATGTTGACAACCCAACTACTGAACCAACTCCTGTAGATCCAAAACCAAACCCTGATGATAACAGTTCAACAAACCCTGGAGATGAAACAACTACAACCCCAAATACAAACGGAAATGTTTCACCTGAAGTTGAAGAGTTAAATGATTATGCTAAGTTAATGAAAGATAATTTAGAAATTATTCCTGGTATGGAAAAACATTTCTATTGAGCTATAGAAAATAATTATGACTTTTACTTTGATATTTTAAATCAATCAATAGTTTGTGTTCCTTCATACACAAGAGTTAATTGAATTAACCCGAACTTCTGAGAAGTTTTAAGATTTAAAAAATCAATATTACCTAGTAGAGATTATTTTCCTACAAACTATGATGAACCATCATTCATTACTGTAAATAGGAAAAAAATTGATTTTGAATTTGATGAGGAAAACAATATTATTTTTAGATTTAAAATTGGATTATATCAAGGATTCAGAAAAGAAGGATTAACTTCAACAATTGGTGAAACGGCAAATTTAGGTAAAATATCTCAAATTGCTGAAAAACCTAGTGAGGATTCAGTTTCATTGAAACCCCAACCCAACCCAAATGAAAATCTTTCACCTGAAGTTGAAAAGTTAAATGATTATGCTAAGTTAATGAAAGATAATTTAGAAATTATTCCTGGTATGGAAAACCATTTTTATTGAGCTATAAAAAATAATTATGACTTTTATTTTTATCGTGATAATCAGTCAATAGTTTGTGTTCCATCAAATACTATAGTTAACTGAATTAATCCGAACTTCTGAGAAGTTTTAAGATTTAAAAAGACAATATGACCTAACTCTCAATTCGTTCTTATTAATTATGATAGAACTTTATATATTTTTCGTTATCATAATCTTCATATTTTATTAACAAATGATAAAAAACTAAATTTTAAATTAGATGAAAAAAATAATATTATTTTTAGATTCAAAATAGGAACATGAAATGAAAATGATGATGATGTGGCATCAACAGTCGGCGAAACTGCAAATTTAGGTAAAATACCTGAAATTATTGAAAAACCTAATGAATATTTAGATTTAGATGGTTATATAAGTCCTCAATATTATGAAATTGTTAATAATACTCTAGTTTCTGTTGATAAGAATATTGAAGGTCATTTCAAAATTAGAGAAAACATTAAAATTATCGGACCTAATGCATTTAGTGGATGCACAAACTTAACATCAATTACTATCCCTGATAGTGTAACATCAATTAAGTATAATGCATTTAGTGGATGCACAAACTTAACATCAATTACTATCCCTGATAGTGTAACATCAATTGAGTCTAATGCATTTAATGGATGCTCAAGTTTAACTTCAATTACTATCCCTGATAGTGTAACATGAATTGGTGATAGTGCATTTAGTGGATGTTCAAGTTTAACTTCAATTACTATCCCTGATAGTGTAACATGAATTGGTGATAGTGCATTTAGTGGATGCACAAACTTAACATCAATTACTATCCCTGATAGTGTAACATCAATTGAGTCTAATGCATTTAATGGATGTTCAGGCTTAACTTCAATTACTATCCCTGATAGTGTAACATGAATTGGTGATAGTGCATTTAGTGGATGTTCAGGCTTAACTTCAATTACTATCCCTGATAGTGTAAAACGAATTGGTGATAGTGCATTTAGTGGATGTTCAGGCTTAACTTCAATTACTATCCCTGATAGTGTAACATCAATTAAGTCTTATGCATTTAGTGGATGTTCAGGCTTAACTTCAATTACTATCCCTGATAATGTAACATCAATTGATTCTAATGCATTTAGAGGATGTTCAGGCTTAACATCAATTACTATTCCTAATAGCGTAACATCAATTAGATCTAACACATTTAGAGGATGTTCAAGTTTAACTTCAATTACTATCCCTGACACTGTAACTTCAATTGGGTCTAATGCATTTAATGGATGCTCAAGTTTAACTTCAATTACTATCCCTGATAGTGTGCAATCAATTGGCACTTCTGCTTTTGAAAATACACCATTTTTAGAAAGTTTAAAAAAACAATTTGGTGATGACCCTATAGTGATAAACGGTATTAAATACGAAACTCTTCCTAACTTTTAATAATGTAATTAATAAATTATGAACAACAAGTTGTTAATCCTATAATTAATTTATTAAAATGTCATAAAGTATTTATCATATTAAACTATTGAGTTTGATATGGTATTTTTTTATTTAGAATTTTAATTTAAATATAAATCATTTTGTATAACTACATACTTGTAGAATATAGATACAGTATTAGGTATAAGAGTCCATCTTTTTCTTAAGTTTTAGTGTTTGAATATTAATATTAAGTTACATTGATGTATTTTTTAGCATTATTCAAATTAATTTAATATGAATTAAAACTAGGAATATTGACTAGCAATATATTTGAATACAAACTCAGTCACAATAAGTTTAAAATAAAAAACACATTTGCTAATTACTCCTGTGTTTCCAAGTTGTAAGTAAAAACATGAAATTAACCAATTATTTTGCCTAATTTCATGTTTTTTATTAAATTTACATAAGAATTTTACATATACTTACTTATTAATTTTTCTATGTACTGTAAATCATTGTTTAATTTCTTTGAGTTCTCGTATTCTACTGAAACAACTATACCATTGACTTCTTTAGTAATTTTTTGAGCAGCCTTAAGAATGTCAAGGAATTTAGTTACAGTGATGTTTTCAACTAAACCCAAATCCTTTAGATAATGTTCTCCAATTCAATGAATAGCATATTTAAGCACAACTAAAGCTAAAAAAGATAATAAAACATATGCTTCTATGTGTTTGTAAGTTCAAACAAACATTGGTCTTAACTCCAAAGTACCTTTAAGAACTCTGAAATTTTCTTCTATTTGTCATTGTTTTTGATAAATTGAAATAATTTCACTTGGGGAAATGTTTAATAAAGATGTTTCATAAATGTAATATCCATCAAATTGTTCATCTTCTTCAATTTTGTCGTAATTCAATTTGTATAAAGTGTCTTCATTAACTTTTTGGAAAAATTTATATTTTTTAATTGAGTTTAAATCAGAAGCTGAAACCATTCCGTTTTTAGCTTTTTTATAGAAGTTATTGACTAAATTTTCTCTATCTTTTCTGTCTTTTGAAGCTCTTGATGAAGAGTAAGAGATAATTCTTCGTCTCACTTTATCGTTTTTTCTACCATTTTGTCAAGTTGAAAAATATGTTTGTTCTTTATACTTAAATTCTTCACCATAATTAACGTAGTCATCTTGTTTTAACACATACTCTTTGACTTTTTTACTTCCTGCCTTCATACGATATGAAATGATATAGTCAATTCCGTATGCTTCTAAAAACCTAATGTTAGCGTTTGTACTCATCCCTTTATCGCAAACAATTACAGCCTTTTCGATTTCATAAATTCTTTTCATCTCAAGCATAAAATGAATGAAAGTTTTTGAATCAGTCGTATTTCCGGGGAACAATTTATAATGCAATGGAATTCCATTTTCATCTGTAATTAAACCAATAACTACTTGATCTTCTTTAAATTTTCCATCTTTAGAAAAACCAGGAACTCTTATTCCTACCCTTGAAAATGATTCGAAATAAGCAGTTGTTGTATCATATCAAAGAACTTGTAATTTCCTTTTATTTTCAGATACTAATTGATTATTTATATTTTTAAGAATTCGTTTTTTATTATCAAATAAATAATCTAAAGCATTATAGAAACTAGTTTTTGATACTGGCAAATCTGTATCAGTATCTTCTTGAGTATTAAAACATCTAAAAATACTTGATTTTTCAATAATTCTTTTTTGAAGCATATATCTAAAAACATCAATAACATTTTTTGATTTTGTACTTGACATATTTTCAAAAATATTTAGTTTATTAATAAATTTGTCTAATATTTCCAGTGAATAATTTGTTATCTTTATCTTATTTGTAGATTTTTTAAGAAAATCATCAATTATGGGTTTCAATTTATTTCTATCTCACTCAGTATCTCAATTTTCACATTCTGTTTTTAATGCATTTATTGGATCTGGGTGATATTTCATCAATTCATCAAGACTTCCAACACCTATTAATTTTTTATAACCTTTTCCATAACCGGCACTTATCCCGATGCTAATGTAATAAGTGTCTTTTTTCTTACTTTTAGTTACAAGTCATTTATCTTTTTTCATAACTTATATTATACCATAATTCTTATGTAATGTTGTATAAAAAAATAAAATTATTTTGTGTTCTTTTATACGTAGTATAAAAGGTATAAAAAATAGAGCCGTTTTTATGACTCTAACTTGGAAACTCAGGTGAAAGTATAATTGTGTAAAATAGGTTTATTTCTTAGTTTGCTGTGAAATTTGTCTTTTTAGTTCAAAATCACTTCTGTATAAATAATCATCAATTGCTTCAGCTAAACCAGCTTGCCTTACATCTGAAGTGTGATATTTAGCCACTTTTTTAGTTTGTTCATCTGAGTTAGCCATTGCATAAGAATACCCAACAATTTCAAGCATTTGTTGGTCATTTTGACTATCACCAATAGCCATAACATTATCTAAGGTAGTATCAAAGATATTTTCACACATTCATTTAATTGCTGACCCTTTTGACACACCTTGCTTAGTAATTTCCATGTGTGATCCAAGGTAGATAATATTTAAGTTAATATTTGCTTTTTTGAATGTTTCATATGCTTTTTTAATTTCTTCTTCAGTCCCATAAACTTCGATTTTATGAATATCTTCGTTTAAACGTCCATCAGTAATTCAGTCTTCATATTCAAGAAAATCACTAAGGAATCTATACATTGCTTGATCATGATTTTTTAAGTAGTATTGATCAGTTCCAAAATAGTAAAGTTTAATATTTTGCTCGTCAGCTAAATCGAATATTTTTTTAGCTTCTTCAAGCGGTATATACTCAATATGAACAAATTCATTTTTTAAGTTATCATAAATAACTGCTCCATTTGAACAAACCATGTATCTAGATTTGGTTAATGAAGCTAATTTTTTAATTTTTTCAAAAGGCCCATTTCCAGTATTAAGAATAAATGGAACTCCTTTTTCGGTAATTTCTAATAATTTTTTTCTGTTTGCTTCAGGTAAAGTTTTGTCTGGAAAACCATAAATTGTTCCATCGACATCACTAAAGATTGCTCATTTACTTTTCATTTTATTCCTTTACTTTTATTTGTTTAACTTATAAATTTTTGCATGAATTTTAGTAGCTTTTGAAATTTCATTTCATACTATTAAACCAAAACCTAGTCCTACTGGAATTAATCATAATTCAAATGGGTATACGTTTGAGTCATACATTTTAAATACAGTTCTTACTCCAGGAACATAAGCAGCAAGAATAACACAGAATACTGAGAACATACTTGCTAAATATACTAACTTAAATCTTTTTACACTGCATTTAAAAATTGATTTATGACTTATTAAATTTAGTGAACTTAATGAAGTGGCCATTCCTAAAGTTACAAAGCAGGCAGTTGAAGTCACTTTAACAAAGTCAATTCCAGTAATATTATATTTAGTTGCAATTAAAGCTATGATTGAATATGATAATAATGATAAAAGCGAAACTATTGAAGATTGAATCATTAAATTAATTCCCATACCTCTAGCAAAGATTGATTCATCTTTATTAAATGGTTTTCTATTCATAACATTATCACCACTGTGAACCATACCTAGTGCTATAGCTGGTAAACCGTGAGTTAAAAGGTTGATTCAAAGTAATTGAGATGCTGAAAGAACTCAAAAATCAGCATCATTTATTTGTTGTGCAAAGGTAAATCTAAACACAAATAGACCAATCATCATAACAATAATTTCAGTTACTGATGAGATTAGTAAATTTAAAATAACAGTTTTGATTTTGTCAAAAATTTCTCTACCACCACGAATTGCTTTAGTGATTGTATTGAAATTATCATCAGTTAAAATAACGTCCGCAGCCTGTTTGGAAACATCAGTTCCTGTTATCCCCATAGCACAACCAATATCTGATGCTTTAAGAGCAGGAGCATCATTGACTCCATCACCAGTCATAGCGACAACTTTGTTGTGTTTTTGTCACGCTTGTACAATTCTAAGTTTATCACTAGGATTTACTCTTGCATAAACTGAAACTTTCTCAACAGTGTTGTATAATTCTTCATCACTTAATTTTGCTAGTTCTGCACCAGTTAAAGCAATATCATTTTCGTTGAAGATGTTTAAATTTTTTGCAATTGCAACAGCAGTAGTGATATGGTCCCCAGTAATCATAACTGGTTTTACACCAGCACTTAAACATTCTAGAATTGATTGTTTAACTTCTTCTCTAGGTGGGTCAATTAAAGCAATTAATCCAACAATTTCTAAATCTTTTTCATCGTTAAAGTTAATTACTTCAGTATCGCTAGGCATTTCTTTTTTAGCGACAGCAATTACACGATATGCTTTATTAGATCACTGTTCATTAAGTTCTCTAAATTTCTTATCAGCATTAGTTAAATTAAAGATAATGTCTGGTGCACCTTTAGTTATCATAATTTTACGTGAATTATTTTCAAGAAGTACAGACATTAATTTTCTTTCACTATCAAATGGTAATGCAGAAACTTTTTTATATTTCTCTAAAATTTCATTTTTAGTTAAATCAATATCTAGTCCAGCACGTATAATTCCTGTTTCGGTTGGATCTCCAACTTCAATTAATTCTTTGTCAACAATATTTATTTCAGCATCTGAACAAGCTATTGCTGCACTAAGAATTTGTTTAAATGAAGTTTTATCTTTGGTTTCTGAAAGTAATTTATTTTCTGAGAATAAATCAACTACAGTCATTTTATTTTGAGTTAATGTTCCGGTTTTATCTGAACAAATAATATTTGTTGATCCGAGTGTTTCGATAGCTGGTAGTGATTTAATAATCGCATTTTCTTTAGCCATTTTTGAAACACCAATAGCAAGAAGAACAGTTGTAAAGGTTACTAAGCCTTCAGGTATAGCTGCAACCGCTAAACTAATTGCGGTAATTAAAGAGTTTGAGTAAACATCAATATTTGTTCAAGTTCCCTTAAGAGTGTTAATTAAAACAATTTGAATAATTAAACTTACAAAAAGTAAAATAATTCCTGCTCAACCAAATAATTTACCCATTTTGTTTAATTTATCTTGTAATGGAGTAGTTGTAGTTTTTTGTTCTTGGATTAAATTGTTAATTTTTCCAATTTCAGTATTTTTACCAACTGAATAAACTACAGCAAGTGCACGTCCATTAGTTGAATAAGTTCCTGAAAAAACAATGTTAGTTTTTTCGGCTAAAATATTAGTTTGTTTTATATTTTTATCAGCATTTTTCTCAATTGCAACACTTTCACCAGTTAGTGAAGATTCAACAACATAGAAATTGTATGCTTCAATAATTTTTGCATCAGCTGAAATAGTATCACCAGATTCAATTACAATTAAATCTCCGACAACTAATTCTGAAGCAGGAATTGTAATAGTAATTCCGTTTCTTACAACTTTAGCATTTTGTTCATTTATTTTTTCTAAAGCTCTAACTGCTTGATCACTTTTAACTTCTTGATACGCACCAAGCATACTATTAAGAGCAACAACTAAAAGAATAATAAATGGTTCAACAAAACTTATGATTATTTCAGTACTACTTCTATCTTTATTGGTGTATAGTTCATAAAACGCTACACCAAAACTAATTACTGCAGCAATAAGTAAGAGAATAATCATAAAGTCCTTGAATTGGTTTAAAAAAGCAATAAAAGGATTAACTTTTTTATTCTGAGTCAAAATATTTTTCCCGTATTTTTCTCTGTTTAATTCAACTTTTTCAGTAGATAATCCAGTTTTAATATCGGTAGAGTTTATTAATTCTTCAATATTTGTATCCATATCTTTTCCATTCATTTAATAAGTATTTATTTAAATTGTATATTAATAATTAAAATTATTAAGCATTTGATATGTGTAATGTTTAGTTGAAATAAATGTGACTCTAATAAAAAATAGAGAATGATTTCTCTATATGTTTTGCATTATTAATAATAAAAAATCCCACAAAAGTGGAAATTTTCAAACCGAATCATTTATACCCCACAACCATCGGCAAGTGGCACAAAAGGTTTTCACCATTAATAAGAATATCTTATCAACCAAATTATAGCAAAGTAAGACTTTTTATAAAATATTTTGCTGTCAGAAATAAATGATTTCACATAAAGCCTGTATTGCTAATAGTTCAAAATAATATTGAAATCAACAAATAAATTTTGTGTGAAATTTAGAATTTAAGTGCTTTTGTTAAGATATTTTAATATTTAAAACAGATTAAAAGGTATAAAAAATAGTAAAACTTATTTATTTTCGCTATTTTTTGATTCTTTCTCTTTCTTTTTAGTTTTTTTATCAACCATAGCACTCATATTGTTCATAATACTTCCGGCCACAATACCCGAAGGGATTGTGAAGATTGCAATACCAATAATTGAAATAACTATAACAATAAATTTTGAAGTTGCTGCATGTGGGGAAAAATCTCCATAACCAATAGTTGTCAATGTAATAGTTGAAAAGTAAAGTGCATCAAAAAGATTAGTTACAACATTTGAACTTAATGAATCTTTAATTTCATTATATTTATTGATAAATTCTTCGCTTGTATGACTAATAGTAAGATTTTGCGAGTTAAATCATTTTTCAGTTTGAATAAGCGTTTCGTTTTCGAGTCACTCTACTTCATTTTTTCAGATGATTAATGCAAAAACAAAGATTAAAATCATTATGAAAATAAAGACATAATTAAGAATTAATTTTTGTTCTTTAAACACATTTATTAAAATCTTGAATGGTGGGAAGATTTTAAGAATAAAAATAAGACGAATAACTCTGATGAATGTTAGAGTTTCAAAATATTTATAGACTTGATTTGTTTCAAGATGTAAATATTGAAGTGCTGAAAGTGATGGTAGTAAACAGATTAGTAAAAGTAAACCAACACCAGTAAATGGAAAGCTAATTAAACTGCTTATTTTGCTACTTTTTTCACTACGAATAGGATAAGTAATTCAATGTAAAATATAGTCGGCAAGTAAAACAAAAAAAGTTAAAACGTTAACTGTAATGATAATATTTTTAAACTCTTGACCTTTAAATGCAAAACTAATAAATGAAAAAATAACTGTAAAAACGATTAAAGCGATGTAAAAAAGTTGTGCAAACTTAATCAAATGAGTTTGTTTTTTATTTAGGTGTAATTTTTTAATGTCACTATCACTAGTAACGATCGTATTAATGATATTTATTATTTTATTATTAAAAATATTCATAATTCTCCTATAAGTAATTTAATTTTATAATTATTTTTAAATTAAGAAAATTAAATTAATTTTAGTAAAAAATAATTTATTATTTATATATATGAAATCACCTATTTTACCACCTACAAATAAATGAGGAATTTTTAGTAAATGAACCATCAAAAAAATGGTTTTTGTTGGTATTTTAATTGCAGTTTCAGTAGCATTAACTATTTTTTTAAGTAGTGGAATTCCGGCAGCTTATTTACCACAATTAAAATTAAGTATTATTGGTTTACCTGTAAAAATTACTGGTTTTATTTTTGGTCCAATTATTGGTTTTTTGGTCGGTTTATTAAGTGATATTATTTCAATGTTTTTCATTGTTCCAACACTTTATAGTCCACTTTACACATTAGCAACAGCTATGAATGGCCTAGTTTCAGGAATAATTGGTTGATTTTTTATGCATTTTCTTAAATTTTACTTTGATGATCAATCAAAAATTGAGCATCTAAAAGGAAAGATTTTTAAACTTAATCTTAAATTTGATGAATTAGTTTCTAAAGAGGAATTTGAAAAGGCTAAAAGTGTACATGAAAAAATAATTAAGATTTCAAGACAAATTAAAAATATTGATAAAGTTAAAACTGAATCACAGCTTAGAAATGTTTGCTTAATTATTTCTGTTTTCTTTTTAAGTCTATTAATAGTTATCCTAATTTCAGTAATTGGTTTTGAATTACCTGATTCAGCTTTTGTCAAATTACCTATAAATAACCGTTGAATGCTTTTATTTTTAACAGTTGCTGGTTTTGCAACGATGATGATTTTTCTTGCTATAACAAGGTTTAAGTTAAATAAAACAAGTTATTTAATTGTAATCCCGATTGTTATTTTCTCAGCGTTATTAGAGATAACAAATGTTCCGATTTTAGCTATAGGAGATGCATCAGTTACAAATAATGGTGGATTTGGAGATATTGTACTTTGAATTTTTAGCCACACACTAACTAGTCCAGTTAAGATTTGAATTAATTTATTAATCATTTATTACTCTTACAGTATTGTTTCAAAATTGATTTACAAAAATGAAAATTTAGGTTATTAGTTAGCAATGCTAACTTTTTTATTTTAAAAATAAAAGAAGAAGTTTACTTCTTCCTAAATAAAATCTTTAAAGTTTTTTCTTAGCTTTTTTTGAGATGCTTATTAATTTCATTCACATCACTGAAAATCCTATAACTACTGCAATTCCTACTATAACTATCACTACGTTTAAAAGTATTTTTACTATTAAACTATTACCTGAGTAAAATAGCGGTTTAGCAAAATTTAAAAAGCTATAAATAGGCAAATCAAGAATTTTGTAAACATTTAAGTTTGAATCGTTAATTTTGTTTTCAAGTACATTTATCGCACTAAATCCACTAAAGAAAATTATAAGTGCAAATATGTAGTAAGCAATCATAAATCAAACTGAGTGTAAACAATGTTTGAATTTAACAAATGGTTTTATTTCATTTTTTAAGTAAAATAACATTACAATAGCAATTATTGGATTTATTGCATGAGTTGAAATTGTAAAACTTAGTGATCAAATCTCAGCTCTAGCTAATTCAGCAAAAATTAATGTTCAAAACACTAGAAAAGTAATTGTAATTCACGAAGCTGAATAAAGTACCCAAAGTTTAGAAAATAATTTATCACCATAAAAAGCATAAATGATTAAACTTATTGCTACTGACAAGTTAGTTATATATGTAAAAGTTAATGTTTTCTTTCACATAAAACCTAGTAAAGTTGGTCTAAGCTGACTGTAATTTAATAAATCATTTAAAGTATTGTCATTAACAGTTTGTAATTGTTGATTGAATTCTTTAACTCTAAAAATCGCATCTCCAATAGCTGAATATAAGAATACTAATAAGACTAATATCCCTATTATCAAGGTTATTTTTCTATTTTTTTCTAAGTTTATAAATCTATTTTTCATGGAACAATTATAAATTAAAAATAAAAAAATGCTTTTCATAAAATTTTCATAAAAAGCAAGTTTATTTATTTTTTTGTTTAAAAATTAGTTCATTATTATTTTGCATAAAGAATTCAAAGTTATCCAAAGCGTAATTTTTGATTTGTTCAAAGTCATTTATATTATTTTGTGTAATTCAGCGAAGCATTTTTCCTCTTTGAATTTTGGACATAGTACTTTTAGAAACTAATTTACCTTTAATCTCTTCAACAAATTTTACACTTATATATTGACTATTTTTAAGATGGTTTTGAATCAATTTAGTGTATTCATTTGAACTTAAAATTAAGTATTTTTCATCTTTATTTGTTTTGAAAAAACAACTGATTTGATCATTTCAAAAATGATATAAATTTAGTTTATTATTAAAGTCAATTTTATGCTCTTTTATTCTATTTAATGGACTAATTATTCCATATAAACTACTTAAAATTAACACATTTTGATTAATAAAACTCTTTTGTTGTTCAGTTAAACTACTGTAATCAAGGTATTTATATTGTATTCCGTTAAAAGAATTTATCGCTAAAAGATTTTCCTTGTTTTCAATACTGCTGTAAGCTCGGTATTGCTCTATTTTGTTTTCTTTTATCTTATAAACCTCTGTAAATTCTGGATCTGTCAATTCATTAATTAATTTTTCTATTAATTTAGATTTACTGTGAAAAATCGGAAGAGAAAATTCTTTTTCACTAACTGTGTAATAAGTAAAATTTTTGGCTGGAGAAATTAATATTTTCATTATTTTAATATCTTAAGAACATTCTCAACATCAATCGCAGGACTGGTTTTATATTTAACGTAAATTAATTTTCCATTTTCATCAATTAAAAATGTAGAACGAACAACACCAAAATATTTTTTACCGAAATTAACTTTTTCTTTTCAAACAAAGTATTTTTCAATCGCTTGTTTTTCAGGATCAGATAGTAAAGTAAAATTAAGTTCATTTTGTTCAATAAATTTCTTATGTGATTCAATACTATCTTTACTTATACCAACTACTTTGATATTTAATTTTTCAAACTGATTCATACTATCTCTGTATGAACAAGCTTGTTTTGTGCAACCTGAAGTATTGTCTTTAGGATAAAAATATAATAAAACTTTTTGGTTTCTATATTTACTTAAAGTAAAAGGTTGATTGTTTTGGTCTAAAAGGGTAAACTCTGGTGCTTCTTGATTAATTTTTAACATAATTCTCCTTAATCGTTTAGTAATTCTTGAGTAATATTAACACCAAGTTTTTTTAGTGTTTCTTCCTCGCTTTTGCTTAATAATTTTGTTGTATGAAATTCACTATTATTTAATTTTTTTAGATTATCAAACATTCTTTTGCAATTTTTGTCGAATTTTGCTTGAATAGCAATTGTAGTTAAAACATCATAAACTTTCAATTTTCCTTCAGAATTAAAAATGTCTGTCTTTTTAAATAAAAGTATTTGATTTATAATCTCTAAAGGCAAAACATCAACACTTAAATCTATATCAGAGACAACTTTTAAAGCATTAAGCAGAGCTGCTGCTGAAGGCTCAAATAATTCACTTTCTTTACCACTAATTAATTTTTGATCAACTTCAAAAGCTGCGTAATTTCTTTTATTTGCATTTGCTAATTGGACTGAATAATCATAAACTTTTCGGTAATTTTGCTTAATTTTCAGTTTATTCATTATTGCTTGAATTTTTTCAAGTTGGTCTTTTTTGGAGTAATCTTTTAGTACTTCAAGTTTAATGTTAAAGTATCGTCTAATTATTTCTTGCTGTGCATAAAAGTTTGCTAGTTGATTATTAATAATCCCATTTTTTAACATATTTACTCCCATATCTGTTGGTGAAAAGTAAATATCTTGGTTCATAATTTTTCTGAATAAGTTTTGTAAAATGGGAAAACTTTCAATATCACGATTATAATTAACAGCAATTTTTTTATATTTTTTATAATGAAACGGATCAATCATATTTACATCATTTAAATTCACTGTAGCAGCTTCATAAGCTAAATTTATCGGATTGTCTAATTCAATATTTCAAACAGGGAAAGTTTCGAATTTAGCATAACCTGACTTAATATTATTTTGATAGTCATTGTAAATTTGAGATAAACAAGTCGCTAATTTACCACTTCCTGGGCCTGGGGCAGTAACAACAACTAACTCGCGAGTGGTTTTGATGTATTGATTTTTTCCAAAACCGTTTTCGCTGCAAATATAATTAACATCACTTGGATAATTATCTATTTTATAGTGGAAAGCATATTTAATTTTTAACTTGTCCAATTTATTTGTCAAACTCTTTATTTTTTCCTGATTATTATAATGAGTTATTACAACTGAACCTACATAGAATTCATTCTTGGCAAGTTTTTCAATCAATCTGAAAAGATCTTGTTCATAACTAATTCCAATATCAGAACGAATTTTTTGTGAAATTACATCTTCGGAATTTATACAAATCATAAATTCGATTTTCTCTTTTAATTTGTAAAGCATGCTCATTTTTGTATCAGGTTCAAAACCAGGTAATACCCGCGAAGCGTGATAATCATCAAATAATTTACCACCGAATTCTAAGTACAATTTATTTTTAAAAAACTCTATTCTTTGATTAATTTTTGTAATTTGGGACTTGATATACTTATTTTTATTAAAGCACTTTTCCATAATAAATTTATTTTACTATATAAGAATATAAAAAAATGAATTTTTTGCATTAATTACTTGCTTTATAATGTTAAAATTTTTTTATGAAAAAGATTAAAAAATTAATAATATTAAATTCAGCTTTGGTTGGTTCATTCGTACCATTTATTTCACTTTCAGCTAGTTGTTCTAAAGATGAAAAGGAAGTTACAACTCCCGAAACACCTAAAGATCCTGAAATAGATAAAGAAACAGGTGAAACTGGTAGTGAAGTACCTGAAAAGCAACCTGAGGTTGAAACTACAACTAAAAAAGAGTTAAGTTTAAAAATTACTAGTGAGTTACCCGAAGAACTCACAGGTTTAAAAGTTGTTTTAAACACTAAAAAAATTCCTGAAGTGTTTTACAATAGTCAATTTACCAAAGATTATCTTACTTTAACTAATTATAAAAAAGATAAATTTATTGAGAATGAAACATTATTGTTAACTCAATATGAAAATTCAGCAAACAATGAACTTAAAGCTCAAATTAAGTTTGTAACTAAAACTAATGTTCCTTACTATGTGGATATTTTAATAAGTAATTTTACTGAGTGACCAACTTTTGAAGAAGTTGCTAAAAATGTAAGTTTTGATAACTCTACCAAAAATTCTTATTATGCAAAATACACTAAAGAAGCAGATATAGAATTTATTTCAAGTTATCCAAATTCATTGATTTCACTTAAAGATTTTACTTTTAGTGTTGATGAAAATTTAAACAGAGTAGTAATAAACACAAAGTTCAAATATACAATAAGAGCAAATGAATTTTCAGAAAAAACTTATCAGTTTGTAATTGACAATTATGGTCAAGGAGATCGTAGGGAAGTTTCTGAAGTTGAAATTGGTTCATCTAAAATTGAGGTTGGTGATGATGGTAAGGATAAAGTTGACACTAATGTAAAAGCTAGTTTTGGTGCTTTATTACAGGAACTTGCCGAGATAAATAATAAATTTGATCAATGAATTTATGATGTTACAAATAATAGTACACTTCAACAAAGTGGACACTTTTGACTTACTGGAGTTAGAGAAAATTCACTAAATGCACTTAGAGAATTTCAAGAAATTTATAATTCAGTTCGTAATACTGAAGATGCAACAAGAATCCGTGAAGCAACTGAAAAAATTAAACTAAGAGTTAAAGAAATACAGGAAAAATGAGACGCTTACATTTCTAGTGTATTCCCTCCTTCACTTGAATTTAAATCAAATCCAAATAAAGCCGAAATTAAAAAAATGATTCTTGATACTTTTAATGAATTAAAAGGTATGTCATATAAAAATATGATTTTTAGAGAATACAATCCAAATTACAAACCTAGTTCTGAGGAAGACAGACCAAATATTAAAATAGATGCTGATTATGCTTATGATGCAATGATGGAAATTTTAAGAGATGAATATTATAAATATCCTTATATTTCTCTTGTTGCTGATTCAGAATTAAAATTTACAACAAAGAATAATTCTTTAATTGGTTTTTATGTTGGTAACTCACAAATTAACACTAGAGTTCAAACTAAAAAAGATATGATTCAATATGCAATTAATGCACTTTCACAAATAAATGAAACAATGCCAGTTCATCAAAAAGTATATTTACTAGGTAGATATGTAATGGAAAATCTAGTTTACACTTCTGCTTCAAGCAATTTAAATATTTCAACAATGGATGAAGCTTATAGTTTGAATGAAGGTGTATGTAAAGAATATGTTGAACAACTTGCATTATTACTCTCGCTTGCTAATATTAGATTTAAGGTTTACACTGGCGAACAACACACCTGATTATCAATTCAAGATGAAAACGAAAATTGATTTATTTCTGATCCTACTCATTCAGACTTTGGAATACCAGAAAAATATCATCCAGTAGGTAAAGATAGTAGTTTTAATCAAGATAATGAGATGCTTTTATTTATTCGTAGAACTCATTCACTAAGTTCAAATCAAACTTTATTTAATTTAACAGCAACTGGAACATATAAAGATTCTCGTTTAATTTCTGAAAGCACTCAAGCTAATTTATTTACTTCTAAAGTAATTAGCAAAATAAGAAATGAAAACATTAAATCAAGTGCGCTTTCATTTTATAACGGTTTAGTTTATTTAATTATGGATAATGGTTCAGGCGCAAAACTCTACAGTTTCGATCCTAATGATTCTACCCACAATTATGAATTTAATTTAGTAGATAACTTTAGTAATTATTCAGGAAACTTAACTACTAACGCTGTAAATATTGGAAAATATTTATACTTTATGACTGAAAATGGAAGTAGTAAAAGCATTTACTCATTTGATTTAGAAAGTAAAAAAACTACTTTAGTAAAGGATAATTTAAGTGGTCAAAACTTCTTTATCAAACAAAACATTAATACTAAAGAACTTGACTTTTTTGTTGGAGTTAATGATAGCAAACCTTATAACTTAGTACTTTCAATTAGTCAAAACCCTGATTCATATGAACAAATGAGTGTTGAATCAATAAAACGTATTGCTTATATGAGTATTGGTCTACTAGATTTTGATACTAAAAATCAAAGCTATATTGATTTAGATAATCTACTTAAATCTGACAGTTCAAGTTATAGTGAAATAAAAAATGCTTTAGATAATTTCATTAACAGTATTAACTAAAAATAAATGTGCTTAGGCACATTTTTGTTTTGAAGTATATGAAATTTATTACCTATTTAATTGTTTATTAAATGTTTTTATGAAAATCCTTGTATTATAATAAACCTATAAAAAGTAAAATATTGAGTAAAATTCCGCTAGCACTAAGTGGATATGCACTTGGTGTAGGTGGTTTAGGTGGAGCAATTATTAATTTTATAAGTGAATTTAACAATAGCTCTAATTCTTCAATTTTATTAACAATTGAAACAATAATTTACACTTTACTAACCTTATATAGTTTTATTATTTTAATAATTGTAATGTCACGCTTTATTTACTGCTTTAACTTACTTAAAAGTGAGTTAAAAACACCAAATAAATCTGGTTTTATAGCAACAGCATTTATGTGCATTTGTCAATTAGGTGGATATATTGGTTGAATGTTTACTAACTACATTCCAAATGATTTTGAAGCTAAATTTTATCTTTTTATAATCCCAAATGTGATTGTTTTAGTTAGTTTAATGCTTCACTTTATTTTCCTTTATTATTTCTTTAAGTACATATTTATCCCTCATAATTATTCTAATGACGAGATTTTCGCTTCATGATTTGTACCACTTATTGGTATAGTTATTTGTGTAACTTGTTTTAATAATTTAGGTAATGTAATTCCTGTTTTATTCTACCAAATCCTCTGATTTATAGGTTTATTCTTATATTTCTGAGTTTGACCAGTAGTAATTTATAAATTTTTATTTTTACCACATTCAAGTGAAAATGATAAACCAAGCATGGGTATTTTTGCAGCCCCGGCAAATTTACTTTCAGTAGGATTTCTCGATGCATTTAACCCTAATAACAAATTTAAAAGTGTATTAAATAACGTCATGCTTTTTAGAGCTCTTGGTAGTTTTATGATATTTTTTGTAGCTACTTCAATTGTTATCATGCTTGCAGTTTTAGTTTATTCAAATAAAAAACAAGGTTTTAGCATTTTATGAACTTCATTTACTTTTCCAACTGCTGTAGCAGCAACAAGTTTATTTAAGTTTGCTCATAATTTCTTTATCGGAGAAAGCTCGATTATTGCTACACATTATCTTTTCTTTAGTTTAGCAACTATTTTATTAATAATTTCGCTAACAATTATTACTTGTTTAAATGTCCCACACTGAAAAGCGATCATTCAAGCAGTTAAAATTTCTAAATAAAAAATAGGTTTATTAAACTAAAACACAAAAAGTTGATAAAGGTTGATAAATGAATGTCAACTTTTTTATTCTTATCATTCTTGATGTATTTAATTAGTAATTACAAAATAATTCTTGATATTTTGTTTAACTCTTGTTTTGTGAATTCATCTTAATTTACATATGTTTTTTCTTTTGTCTTTCTTGGTTTTATTACACTCCTTTTTAATATATTGTATTATTGCTTTGTTGTAAGTTTATTACCTTTAAAAATCTGGATTTTTTAATGTAAAAATTAATTTTTGGAATAAAATTTAATCACTATTTAATAATTTATTATCACGAAAGGATAATTATGAAAAAAAGAAAACTTATATCAATTTTTTCTGCTTCAGCAGTAATACTTTCTTCTGCCGGAGCCACTGTTTCATGTTACTCAAATGAAAATAAGAATGATTCAAAAAAAGCTAAAATAGTTAAAATTCAAAATTTACTATTAAATCATGTTTCATTCAAACTTGAATTTCTAAATGATTATAAAAATAAAACATTAAATGAAATTAATGATGTTTTAAACTCTGATTTATCAAAGATAAATGAAGAGTTATTGAATATAAAAATGAAAGAATTTTATGTAGTTTTTGACTACTTAAAATCTAAATATGATCAAATATTTGATTTGATTAATAGAACAAACGAATATATTAAAAAATATGAAAATAATAGTACAGTTAATTCTAAAGTTGATGTGTTAAAAGATAAATTAAAGATACAAATTAGCTTTTCAATTACTTCAATTGATGGTTATATAACAGATTTAAGCAATTTAATAAATGACAATTATGTGGAAGAATCACCAGAAAACAACGACGATTCTAATACTAATAATTCCAAGGAAGCTAAAATAGTTAAAATTCAAAATTTACTATTAAATCATGTTACATTTAAACTTGAATTTCTAAATGATTATAAAAATAAAACATTAAATGAAATTAATGATGTTTTAAACTCTGATTTATCAAAGATAAACGAAGAAATGTTAAACATGAAGATGAAAGAATTTTATTCTGTTTTTGACTACTTAAAATCTAAATATGATCAAATTTTAAGTGTTATTACAGAATCAAAAAAAATAATTCAAAGTATTGATGAATCAAATCTAAATGTTCAAAATATTAAAAATAAGTTAAATGAGCAAATTAATTTTTCAATTAGTTCTATAGATGAATATCTTAATCAACTAAGTGAATTAGTTGATAAATTTAATGAAGATTTAGAAAATGAAAATAGTGAGCATATGAATTTGACTATTAAAGTTGAAAATTTAGTTAAAAATATTAAAAAGGAAATTTCTAATAATAACTTTAAGAGATTTGAAATCATTAATAATGAGACTTTAAATTCTTTAGAAAAAATAATTGATGAAAATTTGGAAAATAAAGAAATTTCAGAATTGAAGTTAGTGATTAACAGTTTAGAAAATTTATCTATTGAATATGATGAAAATATCAATAAAGTAGCAGAGAGATTTAACAAAACTTTAATTTTATTAAATGAGAAAATCGATTATTTAACTAATTTACAAAATAATGTTGATGCTTCATCTAATATTAATGATGAGATTGTTAAAGTGATGAAATGAATCAATAAATTTGATTTTAATGAGTTCACTGAAGAAGAACTTAATTATGTTTATGAACAATTAAGCAAACAATTACTAAAAATTAAAGAATTAATTAATGAACAAAATAGTGATGATTTAATCACTCAAATTAGATCTTTAAGTAATTTATCTGATGAAATAATTAATTTTTTCATTGAAGAAATCAATAAAACAAATGATAAAAACATCGTAGTTGAAAATGCATCTAAGTTAAACCAAAATGCTAGTGAACTTTTAGAATTATTATCAAAAAATCAAAACATTTTAAATGATATAAATTACCTTGATAGTTCAAATAAAGATGAGTTTGATAATTTTTGAAATCAATTAAATAATAACTTTTATAATAAAAAATTAATTAATAAAGATATTGATTTTGATCAAATTAACCAAAGATTTAACCAATTATTAGCTAATTTTGATGGTAATTCAAGAATTGAAATATTAAAACAAAGTAATAATCAATTAATAACTAACATAAAGGTAATTGACAAAATTAAAAACGATCTTAATGAATTAAATATTAAGAACACAAGATTAAAAGAATTTAGTGAATTTAATGATAAATTAATAGTATTTGAGTCAAAAATTAATGATTTTATCAATAGATATAATGTTTTAAATAATGTAAAAAGTACTGAATTATATAATAATGCACCAGCAGATAAAAAACAAAAATTTGAAGAGAAATTAAACTTATTTAGTAATCTTTTGAGCAATTCTCTTCTAAATACCTTCACTGATTTCGATATCACTTTAAGTGAACTCTCAAAAATAATTAATGAAAATAGTGAACTAGAAAAAGTTTTAGAAAAGACTGAAATTGAAAAATTAGAAGAATATAAAGAACAAGCAAAAGAAAATGTTAAAAATAAAAATATCTTTTCTGAAGAAATGTTGAATAAAATAATTTCTATTATCGAAGCTAAAAATTCAACTTCTGAGGTTGAAGAAGTTCTAAATAATGTTCTTGAAATCGAAAAAATGAATGAAAATATTAAAAATTCAATGGAACAGATCAATCAAATAAAAAATAGTGAAAAATATAAAAATGCAACAGAAGAATCAAAACTAAGCTTTGATAATAAAGTTAAAAAATATGATGAAATTTACGAAAATAATAAAATAAAATCATTCGAAACAATTCAATTAGTTATTGAAAAACAAAAAGAATTAATCTTAAGTTGAACAAACATTGAAGAAATATTGAAAAAACAAGAATCAAATAATAGTAGTGAAAACACGAATAATAGTGATGAAATAAACACAAAAATCAATTTAATCAAAGAAAAAATCACTAATTATAGAGCACAAAATTACTATGTTGATAATTTTGAAAGTAAACTTACTGAATTAAGTGCTTCAAATAAAGTAAATATAGAAGATTTAACAAAATTAGAAGGTGAAATCGAAACTTTTATTAATGATGTAAAATCATTACCAACTAATTATAAAAATCAAATTATTCTAACTTTTACACCACTAGGGTTAGAGAAGAAATATAGTGGAGAATATTATCTTAAAGAAGGACAAACAGTTACTTTAAAAGTTGAAATGCTATATAATAATCGAACATATAGTTTAAGATATTTCAAATCACACAATATTCTTATTAGATATAGATTTTATGTTGATGCTTTTAAGGATAGCTGATCATCTGTTGAAAGTAATCAAATTAACTGAGAAAATAGCACTATTACTTTAACACCTGATAAATATAATTCTACTTTTAATGGTGTTGTTAGATACAATCAAGACGAAAATAATAGTGTTGGAACTAAACAAGTGATTAAATTTACTAAAGATGATCGTGTTCAAAACAATGCAGTCACTGATCCAAAAAGTATAAAAAACTATGATATTATTCAAAATAAACATTTAAGTAATACACATACAAGCAACAGAACCGAAGTACAAAATATTTTAAGTTCTTATTATAATAATTCTTACTCTTCTACTGTTCTTGATTCTGAAAATATCACTTACAGAGATGCAATGTGAATAATGTTCCTAAATTTATTTAATAGTGCAAACTTTGAAAATAAATCTGACAAATTTAATATTGAATCAGAACAATTTAATCAAGTGTTTGACCAAAATGGATCATTTATTTATGAAATAAATGCAATATCTAAACAAAATTTAACTGATTATAAATTTACTTCTTTAGGTGGTTCATTCTTTGATATGGTTCTCACTTCAACTTCATATAATAATAAATTTAATATAGGAGCAAATGACAAAATTAAATTTATTTTTAGTTATACTTCTAATGGTCAAACACCTACTATTATAAATAGTAATCAAGGTGATTTAAGTAGTGTTGGTTCAAATTATAATATTGTTGGTAAATATCCATTTCTTATGAATATTGAAGGAGTATTTAACTTTAAGATTTATATTAATGATAATTTAAAAATGAACGTATCAAATACAGATGCAAACCAACTTCAAAGCATACCGGTTTTTGTGCTTAGAAAAACTGATACTGAAGTGATAATTTACACAACAAGCAGCAAAGCAAGTATTGGATAATCATTAGTCACACTTTAAGGTGCAAACGTATTTGCGTTTGTACTTTTTTTATTTAAAACAAAAATCAAATATCCCAAAAGGAAATATAAGTTTCATCTTAAGTTTTAAATTTTCCTGAGTTTCCAAGTTAAAAATAAAAACATTAAATTTAGCGATTATTTCACTATTTTTTAAACTTTTTATAAAATCTACATTGTAATTTATAAATATTTAGTTATTAATGTTTCATAGTATCTTAAATTTTCGTTTAATTTCCTTGAATTATCATATTCTACAGAAATAACTTCATTGTTTACTTCTTTACTAATTTTGATTGCTGTTTTAAGAATCTCTATAAATTTCATAACAGAAGTTTTTTCAACTAAACCGCTGTCCTTTAATGCTAATTGATCTAATTGAATAATTGCATATTTAAGCACAACTAAAGCTAAAAAAGATAATAAAACGTATGCTTCTATGTGCTTGTAAGTTCAAACAAACATTGGTCTTAACTCTAAAGTACCTTTAAGAACTCTGAAATTTTCTTCTATTTGTCATTGTTTTTGATAAATTGAAATAATTTCACTTGGGGAAATGTTTAATAAAGATGTTTCATAAATGTAATATCCATCAAATTGTTCATCTTCTTCAATTTTGTCGTAATTCAATTTGTATAAAGTGTCTTCATTAACTTTTTGGAAAAATTTATATTTTTTAATTGAGTTTAAATCAGAAGCTGAAACCATTCCGTTTTTAGCTTTTTTATAGAAGTTATTGACTAAATTTTCTCTATCTTTTCTGTCTTTTGAAGCTCTTGATGAAGAGTAAGAGATAATTCTTCGTCTCACTTTATCGTTTTTTCTACCATTTTGTCAAGTTGAAAAATATGTTTGTTCCTTATACTTAAAATCTCCACCATAATTAACGTAGTCATCTTGTTTTAAGACGTATTCCTTGACTTTTTTACTTCCTGCTTTCATACGATATGAAATGATATAGTCAATACCGTGTGCTTCTAAAAATCTAATGTTAGCGTTTGTACTCATCCCTTTATCACAAACAATTACAACTTTTTCAATTTCATAAACTCTTTTCATCTCAAGCATAAAATGAATGAAAGTTTTTGAATCAGTTGTATTTCCGGGGAACAATTTATAATGCAATGGAATTCCGTTTTCATCTGTAATTAAACCAATAACTACTTGATCTTCTTTAAATTTTCCATCTTTAGAAAAACCAGGTACTCTTATTCCTATTCTTGAAAATGATTCAAAATAAGCAGTTGTTGTGTCATATCAAAGAACTTGTAATTTTCTCTTATTTTCTGATACTAATTGATTATTTATATTTTTAAGAATTTGTTCCTTGTTATCAAATAAGTAATCTAAAGCATTGTAGAAACTAGTTTTTCCAACATTTAATTCAGTATCAGTTTCTTCTTGTGAATTGAAAATTCCTCAAATACTTTTCTTTTCAACAACTCTTTTTTGAAGCATATATCTTAAAATGTCCACAACATTTTTTGATTTCGTTGATTTTAAATCATTAAAAATATTTAATTTATCTATAAATTTATTAATAATTTCTAGAGAATAATTTGAAACTTTAATTTTAGTTTGATTCTTTTTTAAGAATTTGTCAACTATTGGTTTTAATTTGTTTCTATCTCACTCAGTATCTCAGTTTTCACACTCAGTTTTAAGAGCATTAATTGGATCAGAGTTGAATTTTTGTAGTTCACTTAAACTTCCGATACCGATTGATTTTTTATAACCTTTACCATATCCGCCACTGATTGCTAATGATATATAATATTCATCTTTTCTTTTGCTTTTTACAACTATTCATTTATCTTTTTTCATAACTTATATTATACCACAACTACAATGTAATTATGTACAAAAAAATTAAATTATTTTGTGTTCTTTTATACGTAGTATAAAAGGTATAAAAAATAGAGTCTACAACTATTCATTTATCTTTTTTCATAACTTATATTATACCACAACTACAATGTAATTATGTACAAAAAAATTAAATTATTTTGTGTTCTTTTATACGTAGTATAAAAGGTATAAAAAATAGAGTCGTTTTTATGACTCTAACTTGGAAACTCAGGAGCAAAGCAAGTATTGGATAATCATTAGTCACACTTTAAGGTGCAAACGTATTTGCGTTTGTACTTTTTTTATTTAAAACAAAAATCAAATATCCCAAAAGGAAATATAAGTTTCATCTTAAGTTTTAAATTTTAAATCTGACCATATGAATTGAACATAATTAAAAACTAATGATAATTAATAATTCAAAACAATTTTACTAATATGTAGTAGTATAACGAAAGTCCACTTTTTTAATATTTAATCTATTTAAATAATATTGGTTTAATGTATACTATTTTTAGTTATAGGACTGTAAAAGAGGAAATAATATGATTTATTCAAATGAAAGAAAGTTATCATTAAGCGGGTGATTAAAGAAAAACAACAACATTTCATATGAAACACCATTAAAGTTACAGACATTTTTGTTTTTTTACGAAGCGTTTGCAAAAATATCTGGAGAAACCCCTGATTTTACTCATTTAAGAGGTTATAAAAAAGGTCCTGTATTTAATAACGTTTGAGCAGATTTTACAAAGGAGAGGGTTAGTTTTAATGAAGCTGCTCAAGCAGCGTATGATAAAAATGTAGAAAATATTAATGAAAAAAGAGCAAAAAAATGTTCTTTTATAGTTAGTAGCCTAACTGAGGAAGAATTATCAGATCTTACTCATGAGATGAATATTTGAAAATCAAAACAGCAACTAATTATGTCTGGTGAGTTTCAAGTAGACTTGTATGAAGCTGATTTTAATAATGCCGATGTAAAACTTTTTATTACATTAGATTCAATATACTCAACTGATATGATAGAAAATTCAAAAATAATAAGTTTAGATAAAAAGAATTTTGTATTTTCAAAATCTGATTCAAAATTACTTACAGAAAAACATTTCGATATATTACTTTCTCTAGCCCAAAATGAAGAACTTCACAACCCTGTATTTGTTAATATTGATGAAGAAGGGAGACTATTAATTGATTAAACAAAAAGATGTTGTTAGAATGAAAGTGCCTTTCCCATCCATATCAGATAAAATGGCTGTTTATTCTCATATGTACATATGCTATTACCACTCTGACACATTTTATGAATATATTAAATGTCAAACGTTAAAACCTTATATGCTTATTAATAATCCGATGCTTCACTATCACGATGAGTACCCAGATATACACAGAAACCCATTTACACAAGTAACAAGAATAGATTGTGATAAGGTTTTTAAAACAACTACAGTACATTATAATGATGGATTAAAGACATCAAGTCGTCCAGATGTATGTGATGAATTATTCAATTCTGTACATTTAGAATTAAATAAAGATGGATATTGTAAAATACTCATAAATGAGAATGAACTAAAGAAATTAAATAGTTTAATTAGTTAGTGAATTTATAAATAATATTTACTTAAAATTTTTAGATAACTTTAAGTGCAAATGTATTAATGTTTGTGCTTTTTTAAACAAAAAAATTAATACTAAAAGAGAAACATATAAAATCAAAAAATATTAAATTTTGCATCAAAGTTTATAGAAATTTTGTTAATTTTTATTGTAAAAAATCATTAAAAATAACCAATTTTTTTATATAAAACCCTTGCTAAAAAAAAAAAAAAAAAGATGAATAAAAAAATAAAAAGATTTTTTAGAAGACAAAAATTGTAGTTTTTTACTATAAATAAGCGGAATAAAAAACAATTATTTTTTTAACTTATTGAAGTAATTATTTAAAATTTATTAATAAAAAAATTATTTATTTAATATTCTATATTAAATCACTTAAATTTTAAGGAGAATTTATGTCAGAAAAAAAGAAAAAAAGTTTAGTTATTGCTGGATTAACTGCTGCTGGATTATTAGCAGTAGGGGGGGCAGCGACTATTACTACACTTCACAGCGGTTCTAGTGAGACTGAAAAAGATCCAAAAGATCAACTTAAGGACGATTTAACAAACGTAAAAAATGATATTGATGATTTAATTAACTCTTTAGATACTGAAGACAATAAAGAAGAAATTAAAATTCTTGAAAACTTAAAAGATAAAATAGATCAAGCACTTCAAGACCCTAATATCACTGAAGGGGACTTAAATTCATTAAAAGATGAAGCAAATCAAACTCTTCAAGATTTAATTAACAAGAAAAAAGAGTTTGACAAAAATCTTTTAGGAAAATATGATGAGACAAAAAATGTTCTTGATGAATATAAAAATTCATTAGGCGATGATCCAAAATATAATTCTCTAAAAGAGAAGTTAGACAAACTTAATGAAAAACTTGAAAATTCAAAAAACAAACACTCTGAAAGTGAACTTTTAAGTAAAGAACAAATTCAAGAAATTAAAAAAGAGTTAGAAGACACAATTAAAGAATTAGATAAGATTAAATATGATAAATCATTAATCGACCTTGAAGAAGCTAAAAAAGCTAAAGATGAATTTTTAGCTAGTTTTGGTAATCCAGCTAAACCAGAATATGAAGACTTATTGAATAAATACAAAGATAAATGAGATGAAATTGACAAAAACATTGAAGCATTACCTAATAGAGATGGTGCCACTTTAGAAGATATTAAAAAAGTTGAAAATATCATTAAAGATATTGAACTAACTACAGCTTTAGAAAAATTAGAAAAAGCACATGCTGACCAAAATAAAAAACTTTATGATTTAATTAAAGAAAACACAATTGAACCTCTTGATGATGAACTTCAAAAATCTTGAGATAAATTATATGAGGATGCAAAAAGTCAAGCGAGTTTTGATGATGCTACAAACCAAAGTGTTCAAAAAATTGAAGAAGCTATCAAAAACTATATTGATGAGTCAAATCAAATGATCGAAGATTTAATAAATCTTAAAGACAGTGAAGATTTAGATAAATACAAAGCTATTCAAGAATTAAAAAATTTAATTAATAGTTCAAAAGATTACTCTAATAATGAATTAAATGATTCAGATTATAGTGACATAAAAAATAAATTAGAACAAGCTATAGCACAGGCTGAAAAAATAGCAAATACTAATAAAGATCTTCTCACTATTGAACAAATTAAAGATGAAATTAAATCTTTACAAGAAGCACTTGAAAATGCTAAAGCTGAAAAAAATAAAATTGATTCTGAAAAAATTAATGAATTTAAAGATGAAATTAATAACTTGATTAAAGATGTTAATGATTTTATAAACTCAAATCTTAATACCAAAGGTGAAGAAGAAATCAAGAAAGAATTAGAAGAAGCGATTAAAAATAATACTCCAGATGATTTTGATGATTTAAATTCATTAAAAGATAAATTAGAAAATTTAAATAAAGTTTTCAACGAAGCTAAAGATAAAGAAAAAGAGCATGAGCAACTAATAAAAGATTTAGAAAATGAATTGGCTAAGGCACAGGATTTTTCAAATAATAATCTAGATGACAATAAGGACCTCGAAATAAAAAATCAATTACAAGATTTAATAGACAAAACCAAAGATCAAATTAATGATTTTTCAAACCAAGAATTAAAAGATAAAAAACAAGAAATCATTGATGCTGTTAAAAAAGCCGAAAATGATAAATGAATTGCTGATGAACTTGTGGAACTTAATCAAAAAATTATTCAAGCAACAAATGTAATTGAAATAAATAAATTTAATGATAAAGGTGAGAAAGATATTCTTGATAAATTAGTTTCTTCTAGAGACAATGCATTAAATAAATATAACGAGATTAAATCAAGTCAAGATTTATCTAAGCTTAATGAAGCTAAAGAAGAGTGTAAAAAATTAGATGAAGCTATAAAAAGTTTTGAAATTGAAAAAGTGCAAAGAGACCAAGCTAAAAAACAACTTGAAGAGTCAATAGACAATGCGACAAAATTCTTAAATAATTTAAATAGTTCTGATTATGACCAAATTAAAAAAACCCTAAATAATGTTATTGAAAGTTCTCAAACAACAAAAACAGAAGGTGATAAGCTTGCTATCGAAGAAGCTATTGATAATTTATCTAAAGCTCTTCAAGAGGCTTGATCAAATAAAAATTTAATCGACCAAGATAGAGAAAATAAAATCAAGATAAAAGCTGAATTAGATAAATTAATTCCTGATGTTGAAAAATGACAAAAAAGTAATCTTAAAAATGAAGATGGTTCATTAATCAAACCAGGTTATACACAAATTGACAGTAAAACAACTGAAATTATAAATAACGCTAAAACTACTTCAGAAAATACTAATTCTAATTCACAATCACTTAAGGAAGCTTTAGACACTTTAAAAACTGAATTTGAAAATGTTAAGATTCAATTTGACAATTATACGAAGTCATTCAACGAATTGGAAAATAAAATAAATGAATTAAAAGGTTTAATTACAAATGATTTAAGTGAACCAATTTATAAAGATATTCAAAAAAAATATCAAGTTAAATTAGATAATTACAACAATGAAAAGAATAACAAAAATCTAGATCAATTTAAAGAAACTATTGAACAAGTTACTGCAGATATCGAATCACTTAAAAAAGAAAAAATTGAACGTGATCAGATTAAAGAAAGTCTTGAAAATTCTGTTCAAAAAGCCAAAGAATTTATTGACACTATCGATAAAAAAAATTCACTAAACACTCAATTTGTAAGCAATTTAGAGTCTCTAGTTAGCAAAGCGAATGAAGAACTTAAAAAAGAAGCTGTTAGTGACGAAGAACTAAAGAGATTGCAAAAAGAAATCGATGATGAGCTAAAAAGACTTATTGCTAAAAAACCTGTAGTTGATTCATTAATTAAATTAGAAAATAAAATTAATGAAATTAATAACATTATAAATCAAAATAACTCAGCTGACCCGGGATTAAATTCAGCTTTAGAAGAATTAAAAACCGCTAAAAACAACGCACAAAATAGTTTTAATGATTCAATAAATAAAATTGACTCAACTACACAAGAACAAGTTGATACAGTAATTGAAAATTTAAATAATGCATTAACTAAATTTAATAATTATAAAACTCAAAGAGAAGAGTCTAAGAAAAAACTTCAAAATAAAATTGATGAAGCAAATACTTTATTAGGTTCTTTAACCGACAGCAAATATGAACAAATTAAAAATGAATTGAATAAAGTTGTTGTTGATTCTAATTCAACATTAACTAATGGTGACAAAGATGCATTAGACAAAGCATTAACCGAACTTGAAAATAAAATTAACCAAACAAATACAGCTAAAAAAGAAATTGATAAAATGTATCGTGATATTGAATCTGCTAAACAAGCGATTCAAGAAACTATCACAAAAATGAATCAATGAAAAAATGGTAAGTTAGTTAAAGATGGTGAAAAAGAAATTTTAAATAGTTTCAACAACGCTATTAGCGAAGCAACTCAGACCAAAGATAAAATTGATGCAACCTTAAATGAATTAGTTGCTGCTAATCAAACATTAAATCAAAAATTTAATCAAATAATTAGTGCTGAAAATGAATTTTCAATTAACTATCAAAAAGTTAATGGCAAAATTACTGAATTAGAAAATTATACTAATAATAATTTAAATCAAAATATCTATTCAGATTTAAAATCTAAATATGATAAAGTTGTTACTGATTCTAGAAACTCTATTGATTCAAAAAACACTGAAGCATTAAAGACTTTATTTAATGATTTAACTGACTCATTAAATGAAGCTCAAAAGGATAAAGCTGAACGTGATAAAGTAAGAAGTGAACTTCAAAAAAGTATAGATAATGCTAATAATTTAATAAATGGACTATCAAAAAACCAAGTTTATAGTAAATTATTTGAATCACTAGAAAATCTAAAAACTAAAGGACAAAGTCAATTAGGAACTTCAACTACAAATGATGCATTGTCTGCAACATCTAAAGAAATTAATGACGAAATTAATAAAGTAGTTGAAAAACTTAACGTAGTTAATGAATTAAATAAATTAAACACTAAATTAGAACAAATAAAAACTGTTTTAGAACAAAATAAAAATGTTGATCCTGGATTAAATTCTGTAGTAACCACACTTCAAAATCAATATAATGATTCTAAAAATAATTTTGATAACTGATTAAATAATATCGACTCTAGTGTTGTGACTAATGTGGCAGTTGAAGAAAATAAACTTGATACAGCATTAAATACTTTTAATTCTGACAAACAATCACGAGAAAATTCAAAAGCGCGATTATCAAAATTAATCGAAGAGGTTAAAAATTATAAAGATAATACTTTATCGACTAAAACTGATTACAGTCAATTAGCTACAAAAGTTCAAGAATTAATTGATAAATACACACCTTATTTAAAAAGTCAAACTAAGAGCGAATTAGATCAATCCATTGCAGAATTGCAAGCTGAACTTGCTCAAATAAAAAATCAAAAAATATTAATTGACCAAGAAAATCAAACCGAAGAAGAAGTTAAAAAAGAAATTACATCATTAATAGCTAAAATTAGAGAGTGACAATCAGCAAATTTAACAAGTCGATTAAATGGTGCACTTATAAAAGAAGGTTATAAAGGTATTAACGAAACCTTAGAAAGTTCAATCAAACAGGCAGAAGGTGTCAAAGACAATAATACTTCAACTCTTAAAGCTCTTAAAGATGAATTTTTACAACTTAATTTAGCATTTAATAATGCTAAAAATAGTTTAACTTCACATCAAAACGCTTATCAAGGTTTAGAAAATGCAATTTCTAGTTTAAAATCTTTTGCTGATACTGAAAAAATTGGAACTGAACTTAAAGACAAATATTTAGCTATAGCAAAACAATATAATGACAGTAAAGATACAAGAAATGAAACTGAATTAATTGAAGATACGGTTAAAGTTAATCAAGTTCTTGAACAATTAAGAAATGAAAAACGTGAACGTGATACTGCTATTAGTGAACTTGCAAATAAAATAACTGCAGCTAAAACTTATATTGATTCTCTCCCTAAAAATGATTTAAGTTCTGGTATTTCTAGTTCACTTCAAACTTTAATTGATGAGTCAGCTTTAGTACAAAATTCTGATGTTTCAAAACAATCACTTATAGATCAAAAAGATAAATTAGATAAAGCAATAAGTGAAGCTAACACTAAAAAACCTACCTTAGAATCATTGATAAAACTTTCAGATAAAATTAAAGAAGCTGAAAGTACACTTACTAAACCTGAATATGCTGGTGTAAGTACAGGTATATCAAGTAAATTGCAATCTGCAATTGAATCAGCAAAGAGATTTTTAGAAGAAAATAAAAATAATCTTGCTGCTTCACAAATTACAATTATTGATCAAAAAACAACTGAATTAGATACTAAGATCAAAGAGTTTATTGCTGATGTAAAAGAGTTTAATACTGCTAAAGAAAGCTTAGAAAAAGTTGTTAATGATGCACAAAGCTATATTGACACTACTTTAATCAACCCTATATATTCTGATATTAAAAGCGATTTACAAACCGCTATAAACAAAAAAGATGGCACCATTGCAAATGGTAATACTCAAGAAGTTAAGGATTTAACAGTTGAAATTTCTAATAAATTAGCTGAAGCTAAAGTTAACAAAGAGAAACTTGATAGTGAAAACAAACAAAAAGAACAAGTCAAAAGAGATATTCTTGCCCTTGTTTCTGAAATGACAGTATGATCTAGAAATAATTTAACTAATGCTGGAACAAGAGAAATCAAAACTAAAATTAATGGAGCGACAAAAGCTGCTAATCTTGTTAAAAATAATTCAAATTCAACCCTTGAACAGTTAAGAGATGCTTTAACAAAATTACAACAAGATTTTAAAGATTCTAAGAGTGATTATGAAACTTATAAAACAACTTTAGCTTCACTAGATTCAAAAATTAGTGAACTTCAAAGTTACATAAATGTAAGTTTAACTGAACCTATTTACGGTGATATTAAATCTAAATATCAAGCAATAGTTGATAAATATAATAAAGATAAAAATTCATTAACTCAATCTAAGTTAGTTGAAGCTATCACTACATTAACTAACGAAATCAATAATGCAAAACAAGAGAAAAGTGAACGTGATACAGCCAAAACTTCATTAAATAATAAAATAGGTGAAGTGAATACGTTTATTACTTCTTTAGGTGATTCAACAGTTTACAATAAACTTAAAGAGCCGTTAAATAATGGAATAACATCAGCAAATCAATTATTAAACAAAGCAAGTGATAATGCAACACTTAATGCTAAAACAACTGAACTTAATAATCTTTTAACAAATGCTAACGCAGACAAAGCTAAGTTCGATGCTTTATTCAACTTAGAATCTAAAATTGCTTTAGCAGATAAATTGCTTAAAGATAACGAAAATGCTGATAGTGGTTTAGCAAGTGTTATTAAAGAGTTAAAGGATACAAAAGACGCTGCAAAAACTAAATTTGATTCTTGAATGACTGATCCACTTAATTCAGATTCAACTTTAGTTAAACAAGAAGCAGATAAATTAAACGCTGCGATTGAGAAATTCAATGCTGATAAAGCGGCTCGTGAGGCTTCAAAATCAGCATTAGCAAATGCTACAGCTGAAGCAAACTCTTATGCTCAAGGTACATTAAATAAAGATCAATACCTTGAACTTAAAAATGAATTAGAAACTTTCTTAAAAGATCAAGACAAATATGCAACAACTGAAACTAAAGCAGAATTAGATGTAAGAGTTGAAAAGATTAAAACTAAACTTCAAGAAATTAAGAATCGTAAAGATGCTATCGATCAAGCTGAAAATGAAAGACAAAATGAAATTTCAAAACTTGGCATATTGATTGAAAACGTTAAACAATGACAAAATGCAAACTTAAGAGAAGCTTCAAATAATACTATATTGAAATATCAAGGTTTAAGCCAAATTGATGGTGATTTAACTAAATATATTACTGTTGCAGAAACAGCTAAAAATAGACAAAGTTCAACAACTGAGCAATTGAAAAAAGCTTATTCTGTTTTAGAAACAGCACATACCAAGGCACAAACACAATTATCTTCATACAATAACGCACATAGAGAATTAAAAGATAAAATCAGTGAACTTAAAAAATATGTTACTGAAACATTGAAAGCTCCTGAATACAAAACTATTCAAGATAAATATCAAGCTGTTGTAAATGCAAGTGAAAAAGTTCAAGATAATTTAATTGAAAATCAACTTAAAGAAGAATCAGCTAAATTAGTTACTGAATTGCAAAATGCTAAAGCTGAAAAAGAAAATCGTGATAAAGAATTAGCTAAAGCTAAATTAGAACAATTAATTCTAACAGCAACTACTTATTCAAATGATTCAACTGATGGAGTTGGTGCAACTCAATATTCAAGCGTTAAAGCAACTTTAGTACAAGCAATTAATAATGCTAAAGAAAATATTAATACCTTAAGTAAAGATCAATTAAATAGCAGATACACAACTCTTGAGGCTGCATTAAACAAAGCTAAAGCGGATAAAATAGCTAAAGCTAAAGAAATCCACGCTGCAGCTTTAAGTGAAGCTGATACTTGAATTGCTCAAAATTTAAGTAAGAATAAACCTGCTGAATTTGGTAAAGGTAATTCGCTTAAATCAGATTTTGAAGCAGCTATAAACCTTTATAAAGATACTTCATCTAACGATGCAAACGATATCTACCAAAAAGCACAAAATATTAAGGCTGAATTTGAAAAATTAAAACTCAATAAAGCTACAAGAGACGCTGCTGAAGCAAAATTGGATGCTTTATTAGTAAAAGCTACTGAATTAAAAAATTTAATGCCTGAAGATAATAAATTTAATACAGCTAAAACTAAATTAGAAAACGAAATAACCAGAATTAGTGGAGTTAAAAACTCATTAAATACAGAACAACTTCTTGAAGCTAATAAGAGTTTAGAAACCATATTCAATAAATCTGTTGAAACATATAGAAATAATCTTGAAAAATTAAATGCTAATGCCACAAGATTACTTACTGAAGCAAAAGATTTGAGTGATAAATTAAATCCTAAATATAACGATTTACAAACAAAAGTAAATGAAAGTAGTGCAAAAATTACTTCACTCGATTATAAACAAATTGCACAGTACTATAGCGATACAAAACCTCTTTATGATAGTTTAATTCCTAAATACAATAGTTTATTAGGAAAATCACAACAACTTGATAAACTTCTAAAAGAACTTGATGCAGAAATCACTAGAATGAAAACTGTACAAAACGGTAATGTAATTTATAAATATTGAATCACTGAAGCAGAAGATAGATTAGCTAAAAACAAAGTATATAATTCAGAAGAACAAGTTCAAACTAACATTAATTATTTAACTAGATACATTCCAGCATTAAAAAATGTGGTTGCCGGAATTGATCAAGCATATGCTAAATACTTACCTGCTAAAGAAAATGCAGATGCATTTAGAAAAGCATTGAGTGGTTATACTGATTTACTTGCAAAATATGACCAAGCCGTCACAAACCCTGCTAAAACTTTTGAAGATCAGTTTATGGCAGAGGGTAAAGATAGTAAACAACTTACAGATGCTACTGCCAAATTAAATAATGCTGAAGCTACATTTAGAAGTATTATCCAACCAACAGGAACACAAATTCAAAATAAAATAAGTGGTGATTGACAAAAAACTCTAACTGAAATAGCTAAATTTGCAAAAGTTACTACTTCTCCAATTTCTTCGCATAAAGGAATAACTTTAGATAAAACTGCTTTAGATCAAAGAGATGCCTTAGTTAAAGAATATAATAACCTAAATCCACAAAACTTATTAAATACTTTAACTAATAAAATTACACAAAACATTAAACCAACATATAAAGAATATGATGATTTATTAAAGAAATTAAATGGTTATATTGCTGATCTTAATGCAAAAATGAATAAAATCTACAATGATAACTGAACTAGAAATGGTGGAAAACATACTCACAATCTAGCAAAACAAGAACTTGATAAAAAATTAAATGCTAACCTTCACTTAAATTCTTCAACTGGTTTATATGACAAACAAGCACTTGAACTTGAAAAAACAGTAACTTACACATATAATGGAAATGATCAACAAATATACTACAATTATGCTAAAGAAATACAAAAAGTTGTAGATTTATATACATTACATACTAATGAAATGAATAAACGTAAAGCACGTCTTGAAGCTTCAACTCAATCATACAGAGATTCTGCTACATATAATAGTATGATTGAATGACAACAAAAATACAGTAAGTGAAATGAAGATCTTTTAGGTGGAGCTCACAATACTGATGAGCAATTTGTGAATGCAACTAGAGAATTTGCAAGTTATGGTATTGTAAAAGCACAAGATTTCATTACAAATCTTTTTGGAAAACGTAATACTGCTGAGTACGGTGTTTATGAGTCATTTATATTAAATGAAATGCTTGAAAGTATCAATACTTTCAAAGGTTATTGAGATAATTTTGGTGATAAAAACTGAGACAAACCATTAAAGATTGGTAGTTCTAAATATAATTCTTTAAGAAGATATGTTTTCACATATTATAGATACTCTCCTTCAAAACCAAATAATACTGAAATTAACATTTGAAGTGAAAATGCTAAAAGACGTTATGGTATAACTAGCGATAATTTTAACTACGATTATCACACTAGAGAAGCATCTGAACATGATAAGAGATATAATCATGAAGAAGGTGTATTAAACTGATCTCGTCGTGATTGAGGTTGAGTTAATGAATGAGATAATGATAGAGCTCAAAGAATGAGAAATACTAATACAATATTTAATACACACGGTATGTACAGATTATTTACTGCTGCTTGAAATGACATCAAACACCTATGAGAAATTTATACCGAAAAACTTAATCAATTAAATAATAAGCAAATAACTGAACTACAATTTGCAAACTTTAAGGTAGAATATCATAATTTATTTGAAAAATTATGAAAGAACAACTATGTTACTATTTCCGATCCTATTCAAAAATACGCAGATAATTTAAGCATTACTTACTCTATTATGCACCCAACAAACCTTAGTTTAATATACGATTATATTAGCAAAAATTAATCCCAAAAAGGCAAACCTAAAAGGTTTGTTTTTTTATAAAAATGATAATTTATTCAAACACCCGAATTAGAAAAATTAAATAACAAGATAAACGACTCCAGAACCAAAAAAATCTTGTTTTTTTTTTTTTTTTTTTGAAAAAACATATATATTTATAATATATTTAATTTTGTAAAAAAATATTGATATTAATTTTGCTTTTTTATCTATAAATAAGCGGTTTATGGAGGTATATGAATAGTATAAAATTTAAAATTAACTTAAGAAGAGTTTTTACAGTTATTTCTATTATATTGATTGTAATATTCTGTGAAGAAGTACTTAGAAATTTTAAGAATTTTTTCACATTAAATGGAACAGTTAATAAGTATCTTAATTTTCTTTTTGATAAATCGGATATAACCATTTTTGGTTCTAGTTTTGTTCTTGGTTATACTTTTGCTGCGTTTTTAATCACAATTTTCGCTTCCTTAGTTTATTCAATTGTTAAAATGTATCGTCATGAGCTAAAACTTGAATATTACATATTTTGATATATGATTTATATAGTTTATGCAAGTGTTGGTTTATTTATTTTCATTAATTATTTTCCTAATGATAAAATAAGTGATATTACTTATTCTACTTATTATTTCCTTGGTTTAATTTTGATCAATATTATTTATGATATAGTTCAGTTTATAACTAAAAGTGTTATTTCATATTTTAATCTTAAAATTTTTATTTATTTTATTTATTCGACACTTACTAAAATTATTGGTTATCTTGTTGGATTGATATTAGTAATTTCATTCGTTAATGGAGTTAATGCAAATGCTAATATGAATCAATTATTCATAAATAATACTTTTGTGGAAAAGATAAATAATTTATTCTTTGTTCAATCTATTAGATCTGCATTACTTTTCTTTGTTTTGATTTTTGTTAGTTTAATCTTAATCAGTGGAAATTGATTGTATTATTATTACTTGAATAAAGAAAGAAAAATACTTTCACAAACATTTTTTAGTGTTGTTATTTGTTTCTTGGCTTTATTTGCTTCAAATATCATCTACACTATTTATATGTTGATTACTCAAAAAGTAAGTACTGGATTTATTAATATAGATAGTACTAGACATTGAACTTACATTATTTTTGGAGTTATTTTATTGTTTTGATTACTAACAAACATAGTATTATTTTGAAAAGTTGGTTCATATCGTCAAAACAAGAGTTTATTCACATTCATGATGTATTTAACTACTTTAATTTTTGTTGGTTCAACAATAATTTTTAGAATTTATGAAAAAGAACGTTTTTCGGCAATAACTTCATTAGTTATTAGTTCAATATTATGTTTCATCAACATCTCTAATTGAATATTTATGAGAAAGAAATTAAATTATAGACATTCACTTTTTGTTATTATCTCAAGTATTTTACTTTCTGGTTCGTTATTAGTTTCTTCAGTAGATATTTTATTAGTTAACCATCAAAATACTTCAATTTCATTTATTCCTTCTCCTTACACCATTCCTGATTATTTACTAATGTGTGTGGCTGGAACTTCGTTGATTTTTTCAACATATCAAATTATTAATTGATTAGTACTAATTATAAGATTATTAAGATTTAAAAAGAAAGGAATTAGTTATGAGTAAATTTTTTAAGTTATTTAATAAAACTAATTTGTCTAAAAAAGAAGTAAATGATATTGCTGAATATCCAGAAGAATTTAGAGACTACTATAGATTAAGAAATGGTGATGAGTTTATTTCTTTTGAGATGTTACTTAATTCTTCATTACTTTTTTATGATCGTGAAAATGTTAATCAATTTCTTGACTTTATTAAAGCTAAAATTGATGAAAATAATGATAAACATCATCAATTAGTTTTTGATAAATTTGTAATTAATTGAATAAGAAACCCTAGATACGATAGTAAAAAACTAGTTCCTAGCTTGATTGAATCCGAAGATTCTAATTCACTAAGCTTAAACTTAAATTCCGCTAATGAAGAATTTAATGATATTTTCACTAATTTTAATTTACATATTAATGAAGTAATTTTTAATGAACTTAAAATTGTTGAAGTTTATCCCAACATAATTGTTTTTCTTGATCAATCAACTAAAAATCTTAAATGTCTATTTGGTAGAGAAGTTTTATAATGAATATTAAAAAAATAGAAACTAAATTAAATAATATAAATCAAATTTATAAAATAGTTGAATCAAACAAAAACGTAACATTAATTAATATTCTTAAACTATCAAAATTAATTAATAATTACTTTGAACGTTCGCGTTACAGTAAAGAGTTAATTAATAAAATTCAAAAAAAATATAATGTTACTCATGAATTATTAAAATCTTCATCATTAGTAAATTTTAGTAAAAAGAAAAATCATTTTTCAACAATCTGAGTGTACATAAGTGAAATTGAAAAATTTGACACTGACTCATATAAAAAACATGAAAACTCACTTTTAAAAAACTTTAATATTGGTTCAGATGTTATTATTGCAGTAGGCAAAAGAGCCGTTGATTTTGCTAAATTAAACAACTATAAAATAATTTTTGAAAGAGAAATTAATGAAGTTGAGATTCTTTCAAATATTTTGCCTCAATATATTGAAAATTATCTTGAAATGAATGGGTTCCATAACTTAAAATTCATCATTAATTCTTCAAAAATTTTAGATAGTTATATAACTGTACTTCCA
The DNA here is from genome assembly GCF_007859615.1 of Mycoplasma anserisalpingitidis. Lineage (GTDB taxonomy): Bacteria > Bacillota_I > Bacilli_A > Mycoplasmatales > Metamycoplasmataceae > Mycoplasmopsis > Mycoplasmopsis anserisalpingitidis. The sequence continues at coordinate 303,734 of NZ_CP042295.1, forward strand.
ATTGATCAAAATAATTTTAGTTTTGAACAAAATAAAGGTATAAAACATAATTTAAATCATTTATCTAAAGTAAAAATTTACCCAAATACAACAAGTTTTATTGATAATGAAATTCATAACTATTTAACTTATGTTACACTTTCACTTCTAACTGAATCATCTTTAATTTATGAAAAATATAATTTGGTTATCCAAAATAAAACATTAAATGATTTAGAAGAAAAAAGAAGAAAAACAAAAATTAAGTTATTGAATGAAAAAAGAGAAATTGAAGTTGAACAACTTTCTTTATTAAGTAATAAAAAAGATATGTTACATACTAGCAAGGAGTAAAATGGACAAAAAGATAATATTTATTTCACAAAACAATAATCAAATCACTTTTGATGCAAATGAAATTTACTCTTGTACTCAATTAGATGATAATTGAATTAAAATTTCTTCCCCATCAGTAGCTAGTTATAAAAAAACATTTCTTAAAATAAAAACAGATAATAAAGAAATTTTCTATTTTGTTCTAAATAATGTTTTTATCGAAAACATCGACGAAAACATTTTAGTTCATTATTATGGTAAGTTTTCACAATATGTTTTTGATAAATACATTGAAAAAGATTTAATGCTCTCTTACAAAGAAAAAATAAGTGAATTAAATAACAAAATAAAATATTTTGAGTCATTAAAATCTCTTAATATTACTACAAATACTTTTGAAAAAATAAAAACATTTAAAGATCAATTGTATTTATATAAAGCTTTATTTGATTTTCAACTTAAATTAATTTATGAAAGGGAGAATAATGAAAAATAGATTAAAATGACTATTACTTACTATTTCAACTTCCACCCTTCCATTAATAACTTTATCAGCCAGCTCAGAAAATAATAGCTCCAATAATGGTGGAACAGTAAGCCCTGATTTTGATAAATTTAAGGATACAACAAAAAAGAGAATTAATGATTTTCTTAATTCGATAATAGATAAAAAAATTGAAGAATACAAAGTTAGATCACGTAATTTATTATCAGAAATTGATAATAATGGTGATAATTTTGCTCAAAAAATCATTGAAAGTTTATACATGCAATACTTAAGTAATTTCTTAAGTAAAAATAAAGATCAAATTTTAGATGATTACATTTCTAAAGGAATTGTTATTGTTTATTCTAGAATTATTTCTGAGAATAAATTTCTTAGTGAAGCAAATATAGACTTTAACGGTGATTCATATCCTGAAGTTAAAGTTGCTGATAGTGATGAATTTAATTATGAACACTTGATTGATGATCCAGAAATAAATAGAGAAATTAGCATTAGAAATATCGTGAATTCTAACAAGCTTGAAGATATTAATAGTAAAAATGATAAGTACTTTAGTGAACTTGAAGCTGACTTTGATAGATATTTTGCTAATAAAGAGGATTTTCCTAAATTGGATCTGCAAAGCGTTATTGATAAAGATGGCACAGTAAGCATAGATAAGAACCCTGAAACAAATGTTTTAGAATTAACTGTACCAAAAAATTATCAAGATTGAGATGATTACATTATTAGAAAAATAAAACCTAGATTTACTGCTTATGATTTAAGAAAAAATAAAGAAATTGAAAAAGAAGATATCAGTGATGAAGAACAACCTGAAGAAGAACCAATTTTACCTGCTATACCTGATATTGTCCCACCTAATGCAACAGATGTTGAAACTAATGTTGATCCTTTTGATGCTAAAATAGGTCAAGAAAATGTTGGAAGATTTAATCCTTATGTAAATTATGAATATTATGATTCAATTAATTTAACTGATTTAGCCACTAAGTTTTCTGAAAATGTTGATGAATTAAATAAATTCTTTTACTTTAATAATCCGATTAATACCAGATATGAATATAAGGTTATTAAGTTAAAAAATATTAATGAAAGACTTTACGCTGATATCAAAATAAAAGACTTAGTAAATAATAAAGAAATAATTTATGAAAATTCTGAAGTAAAAAAAGAACTAACTAAGAAAAAAACTATTTTAGAACAAATAAAAATCGATACAGTTAATGAAATTTATCTTAAATTCTATGAAAGCTTAGGTTTAAATAAAAAGATAGATCTCAAGAAATTAGGAAACACAAAAATTCTTTCTAATACAGTATTTAATATGATTTTTGAATCAATAAGAATTTATAGCGATAATAAATTCATTAAAGAAGTTAATTCTATTATTAGTGATTACTTAATTAAATATAAAGATTTAAGTTCTGATGCTCTTTACGAAAAATTTGGTAAAGATAAAAATAGTGATTTCAGACACGATATTAAATATTTATTACTCAGTTCACATTTTAACTCTTACATCAATAAAATTAATTTCTGAAATTATCTCTCAAGAGCATATCAAGAACTATTTAATGAATATGTTTCGTTTATAAATACAAATAAACAAGTTATTCTTCATAATATTGACTTAATTATCATTAAAAATGACAAAAACAATTCAGAAAAAACATTAGATAAAGAAAAAATTGAAAAAGTTATTCGTGCGCTAAATAAAGATATTAATTACCTTTTTGGGGTTATTAATATTTCTAATCCAGCTGAAATTATTGATGAATATGAAGAATATCTTTCACAAGTTAAAAAAGTTCAAAGTCAATTTAGAAATTTAGCAACAGTAACTTCAATAACTAAAAAATTAACAAATGAAGATTTAAATGGAAGTGAAAATGTGCTTGAGAGATTCACTGAAGCGTTTAGAAGTTTAGAGGTTAATCCTGTAAAACAACCTAAATCTGACTTAATTTTAATTAGAGTTTTGGGTTATGTAATTCTTGGAGTTGGAGTTTTACTTACAATTATTACTTCAGCACTTCAAATATTTAAAAATAAAAGAAATAAGAAATCAAGCTCAAAAATTAATGCTAGTTTAGTTTTATCTTGATTAGTTAGTGCACTTATGGTTGTTACATCAATCATATTAATTTTAATAGGAAATGGAGGATTATAATATGTCTAATAAAATTCAAATCAAAGCAATTTTTGACTATATTATAGAGTTGAATGGAGATCACAACTTTGCTCAAAATGAACGCTTAGTACTTAAAAATGATAATAGTGTTAAAGCATTAGTTATATCAGCTTCTGAGAACAAAGCATTTTGTATTGTTAATGTTGATCCATCAGAACTCAAAATTGAAGATGAATTCATCATAAGTAAAGAAAGTAATTTAGTAAAAACTTCAAAAAAATTCTTTGGAAAAATTATCGATATTGAAAATAATATTGTTTATCCAGCGACTACTAAAGAAACTGTTGAATTTATGGAATATGAATCAAATATCTTTAACAAACCAAATGATTTAATGAGTTATAAATCACTAAATGAACAACTTAATACTGGTTATATTTCAGTTGATTTACTTGTTCCTATTGGTAAAGGACAACGTGAGTTAATCATAGGTGATCGTAAAACTGGAAAAACTTTTATTGCATTAAACACTATTATTAACCAAAAAAATAAAAATGTTAAATGTATTTATGCAGCAATAGGAACTCAACATTCACAACTTTCAACAGTTTATAAATTACTTGAAGAAAATGGTGCTTTAGAACAAACTATTATAGTTAAAGCTGATTCAGATCGTCCTTATGATCAATATTTACTTCCTTATGTTGCTATGGCACATGCTGAGAACTTAAGTTATGAAGATGATGTATTAATTATTTTTGATGATTTAACTACTCACGCAAATATTTACCGTGAAATGGCTTTATTGACAAATAAACCTGTTGGTAAGGAAGCGTTCCCTGGAGATATGTTTTATGCTCATTCACGTTTACTTGAAAGAAGTGGTAATTTTACAAATAGAAAAAGTATTACCGCACTTCCAATCCTTCAAACTGTTGATAATGACATCACTTCATTAATTTCTTCAAATATAATCAGTATAACTGATGGTCAAATAGTTACTAATAGTGAAATATTTGCTTCTGGAAAATATCCTGCTGTAGATATTGATTTATCAGTTTCACGTATTGGTGGTATGGTTCAAAGTAAAGAAATTGCTAAAGTAGCTTCCAAAATTGGAAAAATTTATAAAGCATATAGAAGACAAACAAAACTTTCATCACTTAAATATGACTTAAATGAGCAAACAAATAATTTGATTAAAAATGGACTTTTAATTGAAGAGATGTTTAATCAAAAAGGTATTTCACTTTATTCTGAAGAAGATTTATTATTAAACTCTGATTTAATTTCTTGAAATTGTTTAACAGATGTTAAAGATGTACAATTAGCCTTAAAATTCTGTCAAGAATTAATTAAAGTAGATGAAAATGCTAGAAAAATATTTGAAAGTACTAAAAATACCAAAAATATTGATCCACGTGTTTCTGAATTTTTCAAAAGTGCACTTAAACAGTTTAGTAATAAGTTAGAACTAAATTGAAATATTAAAGTTCAAAATGAATTCATACCAATTAAAAAAGATATTTTAAATAATATTATTCAAAAGTTAGGAGTTAACAATGGCAGCGAAAATAACTAAAATTTGAACTGATGTAGTACAAATTAGTTTTTCTAATGAAGAACTTCCAAAAATTAATACTTTAATTCTAACTGAAGATAATCTAAACTATTTAATGGTAAAAAAAATACTTGATCAAAACAATCTTTTAGCAATGATTATTTATAATGAAACTCCATTTTATATTAACCAAAAAGTAAAATGCTTAAATAAATCATTTATGGTTCCAGTTGGTCAAAAAGCTAAAGGTCATGTATTTGATTTTAGTGGTAAATCGTTAAATCAACCTGAAATTAAAGACTTTGATTTTGTTGAAATGGATTCTACTATTGTTAAAAATCTTAATTATAAATATGAACCAGAAATTTTAGAAACAGGAATTAAAGCTGTAGATTTCTTCATTCCAATTATTAAAGGAGCAAAAATTGGTATCTTTGGTGGTGCTGGAGTAGGAAAAACAGTTTTAATGAAAGAAATCATCTTTAATTTATCTAAAAATCAAGAAAAAACCAGTTCTATTTTTATTGGTTCTGGTGAACGTTCACGTGAAGCGATTGAACTTAAAAATGACCTAGAAGAATCTAATTTAATGAAAAATTCAACTCTTTATGTATCAAGAATGAATGAGTCAGCAGGTTCTAGAATGAGCATTGTTCCTATTGGTATAACTGCTGCTGAATATCTTAGAGATAATGAAAAAGAAAATGTACTGCTATTTATTGACAACATCTTCCGTTTTCTTCAAGCTGGTAATGAAATTTCAGCTTCACTTGATAAAAAGCCTTCTCTTGGTGGATATCAATCGACATTAAACACTGAAATTTCTTCAGTCGAAAACAGAATTTTTGCAAATCAAAACGGAAATATCACTTCATTCCAAACAGTATTTTTACCTATGGATGATCTTTCTGAACCTTCTGCAGTCGCAATATTTAAGCACCTAGGTGGAAACTTAGTCCTTTCACGTGAAGTAACTGCCAAAAATATCTTCCCTGCAATTGATCCGCTTGCATCTAGTTCAAGTAGTATTGATCCGATGATAATTGGTCAAAAACATTATGATGCAATTATAGAAACTAAAAAAATACTTCAAAGATATAAAGAACTCGAAGATGTTATTTTAATTTTAGGAATAGATGAACTTGATGATGAAAGTAAAGTTACAGTTAAAAAAGCACTTCAATTACAAAATTTCTTCTCACAATACTTTTTCATGACTGAACACTTTACTCATGAAAAAGGTGTATATGTAAAATTAGAAGACACTATTGATTCAGTTATGAGAATTATTAATGGTGAATTTAGTGATGTTGAGCCTGAGAAATTCTTGTATATTTCGACAGTAAATGATTTATTAGAAACTAAATAATTAAATAAAATTATTTAATAAAGGAGTTATATGAGAAAAATAACTAAGAAAAAACTATTTTATCTAGGAATGTCTGCAATTGCATTTGTTGGTGTTTCTAGTGTTTTAACTATGGGAATTCACTCTCATAATCCTAAAAATAACGTTAATAAAAAGTTTGATACTTTAGGTGAAAGGTTGGAAGGTAGCGATTCATCATTAAAAGATGATGTTTTAACTAGCGATAAAAATCTTTCAAATAGAGATAATAACTTACCTAAATTAGAAAAACCAGGTACGAATAATGAAGAACATGAAAATGAAAATAATAAAACTATTATTAAGTTTTTATTAAATGATGAGAGTAAAACACAAATTGGTGAAACTATAGAACTTACCGAGGAAGAATTTGAGTCATTTAACTTAAACTTAAACGTTCCTGAGGGTTATGAATTATTGAATAAAAATATAGAAATAGAAAAAAATAGCGAAAATTTAATTTTTATTAAAGAAATCGTAAAAGATTTAATTTACAAAACTACTTTAAGATTCACATTTGATGAAAAAATCATTTCAAGTGAAGTTGTAACAACAAAAAATGATGAAAAAATAATTCTTTCAAGATATATTCCTAGTGGTTATAAACTTGAAAACGAAAACTTTGAAGTTATTATTAATCAAGTAAATGAAATAAATTTAGTTAAGATAGTTGAAAATCAACCAGAAAAAACCGAAGAAGAAAAACCCAAAGAAATCAAAACAATTCTAAAATACTTTTATGAAGTTAATTTAATTAAAGAAATTGAAATTAGTTCAAATATTGATGCAAAAATTAATGCTGGACAGTATTTACCTTATGGTTATGAATTGGTTGAAAGTTCAATTGATGTTATAATTGGTCAAACTAATTCAATTCAAGTGCAACCTATACCTGTTGAACCAACTGAACCAACTGTTCCAGAAAATCCTGAGAGTGAAAACGAAATTTTTGATGATACTCTTATTAAAGAAGAAATGATTACAACTAAATTAATTTACAAAGATAATCAATCTAAAGAAGTAGTTTTAGAAAAAACTATCGAAACTAAAAAAGGTGAATTAATTTCAGTTAGTTCTTATTTACCAGAAGGATACGAGTTAGTTGAACCTAATCAGTTAGCTATTCCTGGAATTGACAATGAAATTCTAGTAGTTAAAATTCAAAAGGAAACTATTAAAGCACTTGATACAATAATTAAATTTAATTACAACAATAAAACTATTGAAAGTAAAACATTTAAGCTTTTAGAAAATTCTGAGCATACAATTAAAGATATTAATTATGTACCTCTTAATTACCATTTAGTTGATGAAACTATCAAAATTGAAGTAGGACAAGAAAATATCATTAATGTTGAACCAGATAAAGAAGAAATTAGATTAGTAACTACTACATTAATTTATCATGATAATAATATTGAAATATTAAGAAAAGATATTGTAAAACCTGAAGGTGAAACAATTGATTATAAAGAACATCTTCCTGAAGGATATGAATTTGTAAATAAAAATTATTCAATTATTTATGGTAAGGAAAATAAAATCGAAATCCAACCTAAGAAAAAATTAGTTACAACTACTTTAGTTTTCAAAGAAGGTGATAAAGTTATAAGTGAAAAAACTATTAAAGGTAACGATGATGAAGTGATTATAGCTTCAAATTATTTACCAAATAATTACACTTTAGTTGATTCAAATGTTTCTGTCATTACTGGACAAACAAACGAAATTAGCATTAAAAAAGTAGAAGAAATTCATCAAACAGTTTCAACTAAATTAATTTTTATTTTAGATGGAAGTGAAATTGGTTATAAATCAATTAGTTCATTAGATAATGCTGTTATTAATGTTAATAGTTATGTTCCGATTGGGTATAAGGCTAAAAATACTGAACAAGTGATCAAAGTAGGAGAAACCAATAAAGTTGAAATTATTCAAAGTACAATAGTTAATCAAAATTCTCCTATGGGAATGATAATGATTAATTGAATAACTGAAGATGGAACTATATTAGATCCTTTTCAAAGATTTGAAAGAAGTGGTGACGAGATACCTGTAATACAATATATTCCTAATGGGTACGAAGCTTTTGATAGTAATGAAGCTAGAAAAGTAGTCATTGCAAATACAGATAAAAATGTTGCATTTGTTAAAATTAAGAAAAAACAAGAAGTTGTAATTTTACCTACACCAGAAGTTCAACCAGTAACTCCCGAAGAACCGGAGAAAACTGAGGAAGTTGAAAATACTCCTGCACCAACACCTAAACCAGAACCTACTCCAAAACCCGAAGATAGCAATTCTAATAGTGAAAAAATTATTAAAGACAAAACAAATATAGCCGGTAAACCTATTGATCCTAATTCTGTAAATGTGCCGGACGTCGAAAATCCTGATTGAAAAAAATATGAGAATTTAGATAAAAATAAAATTACTTCAGAAACAATAAAAGGTACTAAAGAATTAGTTAATACCTTATATACCGCAATAGGTAAAGACGGATTAAATGATGAAAAAGCTCTTAGAGATGCATTGAGTAAGCAAGGTGTTCCATCTAATATTATTGAAAATTGAGTTGAATATACTAAAAATTACAGAACAAAATATCAAGAACCAGGAAGAGATTTCTTACTTCACTTAAGACTTTGAATGGAAAATGTTAAAAAAGATATTGATAAATATGCTGAAAAAGGAATGGTTCCAAATTTAGATTTCTTGAATAGATTATATAGAAATGAATCGGGAGGAAAAACAACTTGATATGTTGAAGAAGGTGGCGGTTGAACATATCCAAATCCGCTTGACAGTCCAGTAATTAAGAAAATTGTTGATCAAAATAGTACAAGACGTGTTATGAATTATGATACTTGATACTCTAGAGATCCTAAATCAATTCAAGAAGGTAATTTCCCTGGTTGATCTAAAAATGATATCTCTAGTTCATATTCTTCTAGCTTATCAGGAAGCAGCAAGATTTATAGTTATACTAAAGACGGTAAAACACTTAATGTTCTTGAAGTTGATGTTAGAAATTCTGAATCATATAGAAACTTCAAAAGTGATATTGAAAAACTTCAAGGTCAACTTTCAGGTGGAATTAATGGTATTGTAATAAGAAATATTGGTGGTTTTGGCGCTCCTTCAGATCTTAAAGATGTATTTAGAAGTTTACCAAGTACCATCCAAAAACTTACATTATTTTTTGAAGGTAAGGACACTAGTTCACTTATTGCCTTAAAAGATAAAAACATTAGAGAAATTGAATTATACACTTCTCAAAATGGTATTCTTGGTTTAGATAAAGATTGAGCAATTAATCCAAATGCTCTTAAAGGTGTTGATTTTGTACCTTACGATTATAATAATGATATAGATCCAAATAAAGTGGCTGATGATGCTTTAAGAACTACATCTATAACTTTCCAAGTTTTAAAATTTGATGCTGAAGATAATATTACTACAATCAACGAAGGTTTAAGAATTGCTTTCCAAGATAAATACGATTTAAGAGTTTTCCAAGGTTATTGAGGTGAAGGGAGTTGAATCACTCATTTAGATTTTTCAAATGTTAAAGAAATCAGAAGTCTTAAAGATATGGAATTATATGGAAGAGTATTTTATGATTTAACATTATTTAACCCAGATAACAAATTTGAAATAAAAACAAGTGATTTAGCAAGAACTCAATTCAGTGCTTTAATTGTTAAACATCCTAGCGATTATGGAAAATTACACTTTAAAAATGAAAATAATTCAACCGTAAATGTAAATACTTTATATATCTCTGGAAATGCTTCTAATTTAGAACAAGGCTGAGGAACTCAATTAGCTGCTGTTATAAGTGCTGGAAGAAATATCTTTAAGGAAATTGTAGTTGATGATCCTAATATGGTTTCATTAGTTTCGAGTTTTAATACTTACGGCTGATCAATTAAAGTTAAATAAATTTTGTGCGATTAATTCGCACTTTTTATTATGCAGATAATACAATTTAATGGTTAAAAAAACATGTGATCTAAGCTTTCCATTTTTCTGAAAAAAGCGTTTTAATACAAAAAAATATATCTTTTTTTCCTGAGTTTCGAAGTTAGAGTCATAAAAATGACTCTATTTTTTATACCTTTTATACCATGTATAAAAGAACACAAAATAATTTTCGTAAAAAATAATTAATAATTTATTAATTTTGTAATAAATTGTATACAATAATATTGTATGTCGATAAATAATAAAAGATTTTAGATTCGTGATTGGCATACAACATAATGTCCCCTAAACAGGGACATTTCTTTTTTGTTTTAAATACACTATGGAACTATTATTTATTGATTTTGGTTGTTTATATTTATAAACATCCATTTTTTTATTATTAAATTTATTTTTTAAAACATTATAAATTAATTAAAAATATATTTTGAAATTGTTATAAGCGGAATAAATTATTCATATATTTTGTGATAAAAAACATGTTTTCATATTAAACGATTATGAATTTGAATTAAATATACAATCATCATTACCCCTTAATTTTAAAAAAATAAAATTTAGTAGAAATTATTTAATTAAGGTGGTTTTAATGAAGAAACAAAACAAGAAAAAAGCATTAACTATTATAGGGATAGCGGGTTCAATTGGAGCCGCTTCTTTAGGATTTATTAGTGCAAATACTGAAAATAATAATATCAGAAGTACGTATGAGATATATCCAAATCCACATACAATTTCTTATGATGGAAAGCAATCTCTTATTTCAACAAGCGTAAATGTTGTTATTGAAGATGATGTTGACCAAGCTACAATTACTAGATTCAAAGAAGCTCTAGGACTTAGAGGTATAACTAATATAAACCTTAGTAGAAGAATTGTTGATGATCAAACTAACTTTATTTTAGGGATAAAGGGAAATAGAGACACCTTTGTTGATGATTATATAAGTTCCGAAAATATTAGTTATGAACCTGATTTGATGAACAAAATCGATGCTTATGTTTTAAGTGTAAAAGATAACGTTATAGCAATTTATGGTAATGAGGCTGATTCAACATTTTACGGAGCCACAACATTATGGCATATTCTAAATCAACTTGAAGGACTAGAAATTGAAAATATTAAAATTCAAGATTATGCTGACGTTAAAACTCGTGGTGCTATCGAAGGATATTATGGAAATCCTTGAACAGTTCAAGATAGAATTAACTATATGAGTTGGGGAGGGTATTACAAACTAAATGCATATTTTTATGCACCTAAAGATGATCCAAAACACAACTCAAAATGAGCTGAATTATACACAGATGATGAAATTCAAAATCTTATCAGACCAATTGCTGAGGCAGGTAACAATTCAAAAGTTAGATTTATTTATGCATTGCATCCATTTATGCACAACAGACTTGATAATGGAAATGTAGCAGATAAAAAAGAAAAATTGAAAGCAAAATTTCTTCAAGTCATTGAAGCTGGTGTTAGGCAAATTTCTATTTTAGCCGATGATGCCGCTAAACCTAATGAACAATTCCAAATTGATTTATTAACAGAAATGGTCGATTGACTTAAAGAGCTTAAAGCAACTAGATTTCCTGATTTAAAAACAACTCTACCATATGTTGTTCAGGAATATATGGGTTGAGGTCAAGAATATTTTAAACGATTTCCTTCTGAAGTTCAAATAGTTATGACTGGTGGTACAATTTGGGGACAAGTTACTAAAAATTTCACTGATTCATTCACTAATAAGATAGGTGAAGGTCCGATGTTATGAATTAACTGACCATGTACTGATAACTCTAAAGAGCATTTAATTATGGGTGGTTTTAAGGAATTCTTAAAACCTGATGTAAATCCAAAAAATGTCGAAGGTATTATTTTAAATCCTATGCAACAATCTGAACCTTCAAAAGTTGCACTTTTTGGTAATGCAGTTTACTCATGAAATTTATGAAAAACTAATGAACAAGCTGATAAAGCCTGAAATGATGCATTTAAACATGTAGATAGCAAATCAAGTATTGAAACACCGACTTCTAAAGCTTTTAGAGAACTTTCAAAACATATGATTAACCAAAAAATGGATGGTAGAGTTGTAAAACTTGAAGAATCTCTTGAACTCAAATCATATCTTTACGATTTAATCAATAAACTTTCCACAAAAACTTATTCTAAAGAAGAGTTAACTAAATTAACTGAGGAATTCACTTTATTAAATGAATCAGCAAAAATCTTTCTTGAAAATGGAAATGATCGTAATTTAGTTGAACAAATGCGTCCATTTTTAGAATCTTGAGTTGATTTAACCGACTCAGCACTAATCTATTTAGAAATTTTAGAACATATTTTAAATGACAATATTACTAGCGTGAATAATCTTTATCAACAAGCTAAAAATAAATTAATTTTAGCTAGAAATAACCATAAATTTAGATACTTAAGTGAAATGAAAAATGCTGAAGTAGGACCTCAGCACATTCAACCATTTTTGGATGAATTAGATTCATTTTCATCTAAATATCTTAAAGAAAATCTTGATGATAATTTTGTTAGCTTAACTTGAATTTCGGACGTGTTTACCACTCCAAGCAGTGGAAATAAAGACGAAGTATTTAATCAAAATTCTCCAAAAGCAATGCAATTTAAAAATCCATTATATATTATGAAAGATAATTATATCGGAGTTGAATTCAGTAAAGAAATCGAATTAAATAATGTATTTATATCAATGGGTGGTGGAAAGAACCATTTTTACAAATCTAAATTGCAATATAAATCTACCAATGGTGAGTGAACTGACGTAAATAGTAATGTATATGAAAGACCAAATGGCTCAATTATACCTATTGAAGAATATAATTTATCTATACCTAATGTTAAAGCATTAAGATTAGTTTCACTTCAAAATGATATTGATGATAAATGATTAGTGATAAATAGTTTTATTGTTAATAAACCATTAACAAAGAAAGCAGAAACTAGTGATAATAAATTAACTTTTTCAAGTGTTGAACTAGATGGTCTTCAAGTTGCTGGTGGTGATTTAGATAAAATTACTGATGATTCAGAAAATACTGAAGCACATTTACGTTCTAGCGAGCAACCTAAATATGATGGAATTAGACCAAATAATTCAATTGTTTTCAATTTCGATGAAGTTACAGAAGTTGCAAAGTTTGTTTTTGTGCAAGGAAGTTCTAATTCAGGAGACGTTCTTAAGAGCGGTATTGTTGAATATTATGACTCAAATACTTCAACTTGAAAACAATTTGGTTCAGGTTCTTTAGATAGTCAGAAAAAGCAAATAATTATCGGTTATGCTCAAACAAATAAAATCAGAGTCAGAAATTTAGAAGACAAAAAAGTATGATGAAGAGTTGGTGGTGCATTTGCTTATGGCTTTGATGAAAAGTTGGACATTAATTATAAAACAGAGACTGAAAATATTATGATTGGTAAAAATCCTGCCATTAATGATGGTGCTAAAAATAATAAGTTCGACCATCTTTATGACAATAATCCAAGTACGATAGCTTGAATGGCTGGTAAGGATAATGGTAATATTGGAAATAACAGTAAATTAATTATTAATTTTGATAAGTCAATGAGAATTGATGAAATTCTGATTAGACAAGGTGACGGTGATAATTTAAGACAGATTCTTGTAGAAGCTTATACTAATGGAACTTGAGTTGAATTGAATAGAAACACAAATGCTGCAAGAGAATATACAATAGATACTAGAAATAAAGAAGAACATTTTAGTAAGTTAAGAATTAGCTCGCTTGTTAATACTAACATATGATGAAAACTAGCTGATGTAAAAATAACTGAAAGAAAAAGAGCTTCAGATGAATATGTCATTGTAGGTTCAAAAGATAATAGTGTTCTATCACTAAAAAATCAAAATAACTTTACCTTGTTAAACAAATCAAATCAAAATATTTCTTTAGCTAAAGATCAATATATCGGTTTAGACTTAAAATCAATTCAAAAAATTCAATCATTTACTCAAAATACTCTGGAATTAAATAATGCGCAAATCCAAATCTCTGTAAATGGAATTGCATGAGAAAATATCACTTCACTTGAACAAGTTAAAAATAAAGTATTAAGATACATTAGAATTGTAAATAATAATTCTGAGTCAGAAATAAATGTAAATTTTGATAATTTCACCTTAACAGCTGCAAAAACAAACGAATTTGGCGAACTAGTCAAAACAACTTTACCTGAAGGAAATTCAGGTTGAGGTGACACTCGTTATAATAAAGCTGCTTTTGACGGAAAGATGAATACATCTACTAAATTTGGTGTTTCTCCAACTTTAGGAAAAGAAATAATTTATGACTTAGGAAAAGAAATTGATATTCATAAACTAAGAATTTATGCTCCAGATTCAACTAGTGATTTTCCTAGAAGTATTGATGTAATGTATGGAACTGAATTAAATGGTGAATATCAAACTTTATTTAGTATTGGTCATGAAGAAAATAGAGATATTAATTTAATCGATGTACAAAATAACTATAGTTATGTTGATTCAAAATACCCTAACGTAAGATTTTTTGGAAATATAGATAATTTAGAAAATCCAGTAAAAGCTAGATATATTAAGTTATTAATCACTAAAAACTATCCAGATAGAGCTTTAATTATTAGTGAAATTCAAATTAATGATGGTCAATATATTTCACTTGATAATGATCCTAGATTTAACGGAGCAGAAGAAACAGAAAAAAATACTCTGGCAAGTAAAATGATTGATGGGGATTTCTTAACTTACTATGAACCAAAAATTTCAAATTCATCAATAACATTTTTCAATGATGATCCTCAACCTAATAAATTTGTTAAATTTATCACTAGTTCAGAAAACTCAGATGCAAATGTCGAAGTAAAAACAGCAGATTCAAATGGTGATATTCATCAAATAACTCTCGGTAAACTTTCATTTAATAATATTGGATTTAGAGTTCCAAGTGGTCATTCTATTTTAGAATTAAAAGTTTCTTGAACTGAAACAAAACCTAAAATTAATGAAGTGATTTTCTTTAATTCAAATGAAACTGAAGAATTAAATAAAGATGAATTAAACGCTTTAATTTCTAATTTACCAGAAGACTTTGATTTATGAGTGAAAAGTAACAAAGATGCATATAATGAAACAGTTGAAATAGCTAAGAAAATTTTAACTTTTGAAAACGTAACTCAAGCTACAATAAATGAAATTAAGCAAAGTTTAAACAGTATTATTCAAAATAAAAAATTAAAAGGTGATTTTAGTAAATTAATTGAAGAATTAAATAATGAAATTACTAATTTTGAAGATTATTTATCTTCAACTACATCTGAATATAAATTAGCTATTTCAAAAGCTAAAAACTTAATTAAGAGTGAAGAGGTTACTCAAAGATCAATAGATTCTTCTCTTAATCAAATAATTAGAGCTAAAACTGTTTTAAGATATTCTCCAGTAAATAAAGATACACTTCAAATTAAAGTTAATGAATTTGAAAAATTAGATAAAAGTAGATTTAGTGAAGAAACTTATAATTTATTAAAGGATAAAGTATTACAAGCTAAGCAAACTATATCTGATGATAATGCTATTACAGAAAATTCTCAAAAAATCCATCCTTCAGTATTTAAAAATCTTTTAGATGAATATAATAATTTATACCAAGACATTGTTGATTCTGAAAAAGGAGTTAGATACAAAGAATATCTAAAAATCAGAGATTTAGCATATAAATTTATTGATGAAAATGGTTCAAACTGACAAATTTTATCAAGAAATCTAAATGCTAAGGTAACCGAAAAAGATATTGAAGTTAAAAGTGAAAGTTCTACAGTTGAAATTATTGATCAAGCTATTGTTGAATTAACTAATTTAATTGCTGAAAACCAAAGAATTAAATCTAATAAGATCGCAAAAATTAAAGAATATGCTAATGGTGTTGTTTTAAATGAAAATAGTGTTTACACTACTGAAAGCTATAATTACTATAAACAATATGCTGACAAATTAATCGATTTATCAAGTGACAGTAGAAAAATTTATGAAGAAGAACTTGA